>NZ_CAHJXS010000009.1:0-133374 GCF_903645345.1 Corynebacterium sp. Marseille-Q2823
GTTCGGGGTTGGGGGTGGAGAGAGAGGAGGCGTCGATAAGCGAATAACCTGTGCGCGCCTGCGGGCAGCCGTTGATGATGGGCTCGTCGTAGTTGACCACGATGGTGCCATCCACGTAGGGCGAGAGCGTCTGGATGAGCTTGAAAGGCGTGGCCAGAATCATGTGGAAACCAAAGGAGGCGAAGACGGACATGGCCGTGCGGGTAAAGGTGGGATCGGCGCGGTCAAAGGCCTCATCCAAGATGATGGAGCCATAGGTAGGCACATCCTGGTCCGGTTCCGCCAGCCGGAAGCGCAGGGCCGCAGCCAGGCAGAAGAAGACGAGTTTTTGTGCTTGGCCGCCGGAGAGCGACGCGGAATCCTGATAGGTGTTGGCCGTGGTGCCATCGGGGTAGCGCTCGCGGCCGATGAAGCTGACATGGCGGCGGGTATCCAAGACCACGTTGCGCCAGCGGATATCCTCCGGGTGGCTGGAGCCCAGTCGACTCAAGATCTTGTCCAGGGCGTGGTAGCGCCGCAGGGCGGCATCGTGCTCATCCTCGCTGATTTCGGCCAGGCTGTGGGAGGTAGCTGCATCCAGGTCCCGCTGGAAGTCGTGGACCACCTGTCCGCGGGCATCCTTGACGTCAATGCGCAGGGTTCGCTCACCGTTGAAGGGCGAGCGCTCCAGGGACTTGTTGATGAACTCCATGCGCGTTTCGATATCGCCGCGTGCATGGCGCAGAGAGGAAGCCAGGTGGGACAGGTTCTGGACGGTTTGGCCGTTGAGCAACTCCAGGAATCGGGTGCGGAAATCCGCCAGGCGGTCAGCGCGTAGGTACTTCAGCTTCTCTATGCCTTCGCCGGCGAAGCTGGCCTGCGGTTCCAAGTCGGCGGCTTCTGCCGGCCACTGGGACAGGTAGGCGTGGAGGACGGAGACGATCGTGTCGTTGGCTTCCTCGATGCGGCGCGCGGCTGCGCGGGCAGCGTCCTGTAGCTCGGCCTGTACTTCATCGCGCCGGGTATCGATGTTATCGATGGTGAGCGTGCGTTTGCCTTTGTGCAAGGCCTCTTCGACGGCCTTTGCGATGTCCTTATTCGCGATTTCCGGCACGGTGCCGATGACGTGGCGGCGCTCTGTGGAGCGCTTCAGCTCGCCTTCGACATTGCCGAGGTGCTTCTGCGCCTGGTTGAGCTGGGCGCGGGCCGCATCCAGTTTTTCCTTGGCGTGCTGATGAGCAGCGGCCAAGGCCTGGGCCTCCGGGGAGGATGCCAGGGAATCGTATTGTTCTTGAAGGTCCTGCTTGCGTGCCTTCGCGGAGGCGGTGTCAATGTCCTGGAATTTCGTGTCCAGCACCTGCTGGGCTTTATCGCGCTGGGCGCGCAGGATGTCCATCTTCCGGTTGAGGTCGTGGACCTGCCTGGCTGCGGCGCTGGCGGTGGCTTTGGCCTGTGTTAACTGGGAGCGCAGTAGCTCAATCTTGGCGGTGTTGGTGGAACCCACCCGGTACCATGCGGTACCGGCAAAGCGCCTGCGGTCATCCTTGATGAAACGCGTGGAGCCGTCCTTGTCCTTGGGGCGGCTTTCCAGGCCATCGCGGGTAACGGCCGGAGTTCGGGTGACCTTGTCCAGTTCCGCTACCGACTCCACACATTCATAGTTGAAGCGGTGCGAAATGTGTTGGCGTACCCACGCCGTCATGGGGTGATCCTGGAACTCCAGCTTGTGGATGAGCTGCCGCGGACTGCGCGCGGAGGCTGGCGCCGACGTGAACTCCGGGATGGTGCGGTATTCCAGTCGGGTGCCCACGTTGCGGGAGTTGACCCACTGGTTAATGGCTTTCCGGGCTTCCTCCGGCACGAGGAGGGTGGCGGCGAAACCGTGCAGGAGCTTTTGGATGACCGGCTCCCAGTCCGCCTGCTGCGGGCTGATGTCTATCAACTCGCCGGCGAAGGGAAGCTCGGATTCGGCATAGCCGGTATCGCGGGCGAGTTGGGAGCGCAGCTCCACTAGAGCCTTGTCGATATTGGTGCGCCGCGAGCTGAAAGAGCGCAGCTCGCTATCCAGGCGCGCGCAGGCGGTGGCCGCGTCGCGGGCTGCCACGCCGGCTTCCTGCTGCTGGTTCGTCAGATCGGCGGAGTCGGTCTCGAAATCGGAGAGTCGTAGCTGGGCGTTGGCCTGCAGCTCAGCGAAACCTTGCGGGCTGAGCTCATAGTGCTCGGTCCATTGGCCCGCGGCAGCAGCAAGGCGTTGGAATTCTTTGGAGCGGTGCGCAATCTCTATGTCAGCGGTCTCCATCTTGGCGCGCAGGGCATCGAGCTCGCCGGCGCTGAGCTGGGAAACGGCCATCGCGGCGCGGCGCTCCGCATCATCGAGGTGGGCGACATCGGCCTCAAGGGATTCCACTTCCGACTGGGCCTCTACCTGCTGGGCGTTCAGCGCGCGGATGCGAGAGTCCAGCTCCTCTGCCACCAGGCGAGCGCGCACGGCCGGCAGCGCCTCGCTCATGGCCTCCGCCTTGTGCTTATCTGCCTCCGCGGTCGCGCGCTGGGCATGCAGCTGGGGCAGGGGAGCGAGCGTATCAATCTGGGCCTTGACGTCCTCGACCCGCAGGTACGCTTGGCGCAGATCTTCAAACTGCTCCACGGCTTCCTCCGCCCGGGAGAAGGTCGAGGGCCGGTCCAGCATGTAGTCCCGGAAGAGCTGATCCAGGCTGGACAGCGACTTCGCGGACTGTGTGCGGTGGAGCAGCAGCTGGCCCTCCACGTTCTTGATGCCCAGGCGTTTGCGGAAACGATCCGCAAACGTGGCATATGTCGGCGTAAAGGACGCGCCGGGTCCCTTGTACAGGGCTTTGATCTTGCGGGTGTCCAGGCTACGAGCGAGCAAGGGGCTGAGCTTATCGACGTCCTCATCACCTGGCACCAGCCCATACAACTTCTTGATCTGGCCTACTGAGTTCTCACCGCCATTGAGGCGGAAGATAGCAATGAGCGTGTGTTGCTTGCCCGCGCCGTTGTCATAGGTCAGTGCTACCACCGAGTTGGTAGCCCCCTCCCGCAGGTACTCCGGGGCGATTTCGCCGGTCTGCGCGTTTTCCTGCTGTCGCCACGCGCCGCGCACGTAGGAGACGAGGCTGCGCCCGTTGTGCCGGCCGAGGTCCTGCTGCGAAGCTGCGTTGAACTTCAGGTGGTTCTGTGGAACCAAGACCGCCGACATCGCATCCAGCAGCGTGGACTTGCCGGAGCCCGAACCGCCGGTGATGAGGAAACCTTTGCGCGCCACCGGGATGGAAAAGTAGCCGTGGAAAGTGCCCCAGTTGATCAGCTCAATGCGGCTGATACGGAATTGTCCGGGGTACAGGCTGGTGTGGCTAGTCATCGGAAGTTTCCTCCTTCTCCTCATCTGCCTGCTCTTCCTCAGCCTGCGCCAGGCGGGCGTATTCGTCACGGATGGCGGTGACTGTGGAGGCGTCGAAAAGCTGGCGTAGCACCGGTGAGACCTCGAAGCGCCCCTCGGTCTCAGTAGCGCTCAGCAGTGAATAGTCGTTCTGAATGCGCTTAATGGCGGCGTTGAAGCGGCGGTTGAAACCGGCCTCATCGCGGTTGTCCACCGCGCGGACGTAACCGATTCCCTCCCGGAGGTCCTCGACGTCCACGATGACCCGCTCTCCGGGCAGCGCAAGCCCCAGCTCTTGGCGCAGGTTCAGCAGGATGGCGGTGTCGATGTGCTTGAGCTTATCCGTGCGCAGCACCTGCGGGATGCTCAAGGTTTCTTCCTCCACCATCCGGGTAAACGCGAAGCCCTCGGTCTCGTCCACGACGAGTTCTAGGAACACCTCATGCAGCCGGGCGCGGAGGTTCTCCTCATCCGAGATGATGGCGGCCCACAGCACCGGTTCCTTCTGCGCGCGAATGAGCGGGCCCTGTAGAAGCTGCACTAACGCGCGCCGCGAATGGTAGGTCAGCGAGCCTTTATCGTGCTCCCACAGCGGTGGCTCGTGGGCGGAATCGACGCGGGGAGTGTGTGCGGCGGTCACTGTAGCTCCTTAACGGTGGTGTGATCGAAATACTTGGCAGGGATATGGGCGCAGCGCACGGTGCCGTCCTCCTCGGTCCACGTGACCTTCTCACGCGATGGGCGGAGCACGGGCACCGGGTGCTGGTCGGCGATGTGCACCAAGCCCACCACGCTGGCAAGGCCCTGGGTTGGTGGATGGGCTTGCAGCACCTGGCCTACCGTGCAGGGGCCGGACTGGGCGACGGCCCCGCGTATCGCCTCGTGCAATTCTTCGAAGTCAATCTCTGATTCGCGCACCAGCTCATACAAGGCTTGCGGGTCTTCTGCGTCCGGTTGGTATGCCACTGGGGTTTCCTCCACGACTTCCCGTCCCGGGTTGGCTAGGCGGATACGGGAGACGGAGTGAATCGACATACCGATGCGCTGTAGCGGTGTCTCCATCCGGTGAAAGGCTTTGAGCTCGGAGTGTTGCGCGGCATCGATAGCCATGCCGCGGGCCTCCCGCAGTAGCTCAATCATGCGCCGGTCTTCCGCGAACTGCTCGGAGGAGACATAGTTGCGCAGGCTGCGTGCCAGCCCCGTCATGGTTTGGTTGACCTCGAAGCTGGTGTCTTCCATATCGCGGAAGAGCCTGCGCAGCTGCTGCCTCCTGTCCGGGGCCAATGCCTGCCCGGCTTCGCTGTCGAGGACCTCCGTGATCCACTGGTCCAACCAGGCGCTGCGCTCCCTATCCATCAAGAGGGAATAGAAGCCGCGGAAACTGCGCCCTGCGTCCGACTCCGCGATGTGGTCGACGCCGTTGAAGATCTCCTCCAGCACCTCGCCGCGATAGCCCTCTGGATCCAAAAGCTGGCGGCGCAGCTGGTGGTTGAGGGCTTCAAGCTCGTGGCGCACCCGGGCGAAATCGCTCGGCACGGCCATGGCCATGTTCAGAACGTCTTGGACGCGTTCTTCTGCCTCCGCGACGGTAAGCCTTTCGAACTGCCCGCGGCGGGCTTTCTCAATTTCACGGTCGATACGGTCGCGTTCTTCCTCCAAGCTGGCCACGCGGCTGGCGATGTCTTCGTTCGTATCCCGCGCTAGCCTTTGCAGAGCGGAGCTAATCGATTCCACGCGTGACGCCGTCACCGTGGTCACCGGTGCCTCCCAGCGCTCAATGGCTTCGAGCGCGGATAAGGCCTCCTCGCTGGGTTCGAGCGTTTCACCGTGGGAGCTCTTTCCGGATTTTCTGATGAGCCACCCGGCCTTGACCCAGTCATTGCAGTAATTCTGCGGCGTGCGAGGCATGGAAAACTCACTGGCCAACACCTCGAAATCGGTGACCATGAGCTCATACACCTCCGCCGCTGGGCGTGCCCTGGTGCCGCGCGGGAAGTACTCCGCGATCAACGCCAGAATCACGGGAGCGTTATCCGCGGCCAGGAGCCGGATCGCGGCGGAATCGCGCATCAAACGCCGCAGCGATAGGGCGCGTGCTTCAACAGACATGTCTTGATTCTGACAGGTGTGCCGGACATGCGCAGCGAAGACTGGCTCAAATATTCGAAGCCCGCTGTCTGGCATTCGACCTGCAGAGTGCAGGTCGAAATAATCACGCCCATGGCGGCGGGCCATGAGTGAAGCTTTAAGCTGCGTTCACCTGGTCGTCTTCTATCTCTACGCGGCCCATGAAATACCGGGAATGCGACTTTTTCAAGGATTCCAGGGAAGGTGCTGAAATATGGGCGATCTCAATATCAGGATCGTCGATCGCTGCTTCGCGGCGGAGGCGTTCCTTAAGCGCTTGCGTCGAGTCCGAGAATTGTTTGATGAAAGACTCGCCTGAGCGACGCTTGTAAGTGATTATGAAATCAGTCATTAATCTGTTCGCTTTCGATTGGCAGGCCAGGAAGGGCGTCTTGTAGTTTTCTCAGCGCTTTGAGGGTCTCATTGTTGTTCTCGGCAGTGTCTGCCAATTCTAACTCATAGCTCGCCATGTGCATATAGAACTTGGCTCGTTCTCTGTGTACTCGTGGGTCTACTGGGATGGCTCGTGATGTCGCGGCGATGGTCTGCAAACCACTTTGTGCTGATTCGTATCCCTCCTCCAGATCTGTCTCTATGCCGTAGAACTTGTCGGAGACTTCGAGCAAGTTTGCCCAAATAGATTGCAAGTCCGGATTCGCTGGGCGGTAGTCATCTTCGTAGCGAATTCGTCGGCCGGTAAGGTCTGCCAGTTTTTCAAATGTATTCGCCCATTCGGCTTGGAGCTGGGTACGCAATTGAATCTCCACGCGACCGGTAGGTTTGCTGGTAATCCATACATGCACCGCACGGTATCCTCGCTGGGGATTAGAGAGATAGTTCTTGATGGTTACTTCGGCATTGACTTGCTTGACTAGAACCTCGATAGCCTTGGCAATATCTAGCAGTACAGAGTGAGACGCGCCCAAATCGAAACGAACACCGGCGAAGTCCTGCATCGCCGATAAGCGGGATCCTCTCTTTAATTTGTCTGCGATGGATGACCTAGTTTTGACTCGGGCAGATTGTACTGCCTCGAAAGGTCCTCGACCGTCAGCGTCTATGGATTGAACCGCAGACGAAACGAGCTTCGTAGTTTCGTCTTTGAGCCATTCGTACCAAGCGATGATTTCTTCTTGGCAATCGGGCGGTGTACTGCGCTTTCCTACATAGAACTCCCCTAACTTGTCAATTTGTGAATTTGAGAAGGGACGCTTTTTGCAAAGGAACGTGGCGTCCGTATTTGTTTCATTGCTCACTTTTAACCTTTCCCCCGAGCAACGCACAATGATTTCAGTTGTGCATATCCCCTAACTTAGTAGCAATCAGTCAACCATGGGGCAGCTCTAACTGTTGTTGCGAGTGAATCCCTGCTTGGCTATGGTCGAGCTCCTCTTCCTGAAAGCCGAGGCGAGGGCAGGGACGTTGGCATCGAGAAAGTCGTGGACGGTGGCAGAGATGCTTTCCTTGTCATCGGTATCGCGAGTGACTCGGCCAACCTGCTGAATGACAACGCCGCGGAAGCTTACTGGGGCGGCCAGCACAAGAGTGTCCAGTGCGGGAAGATCGATGCCTTCGCCGGCTACCTGGGACATGGCTAAAAGGACGAAAAGCGGTGTGGTGGCAAGCTGTTCACGCACGGCCTGCCGTTCAGTGGCTTTCTGTCCGCCGTGGAGTTGGAGGACGGGGAAGGGGGCGTCGGTAAGCAAGGCGCTGAGGGCAGCGAGGTGTTCGCGTCTTTTTACTAGGACGAGGACAGTGTGCTCGCCCTGCGCGGCTTGTGTGATGACATCGGCGATGAGCTGGTTGCGGTGCTCATCCACCGCCAGAGCGGTGTCGAGGTCGGGCCAGAAAAGGTAAGGAGCATCGTAGGTGAAGTCCGTGTTGTGGACTACATAGTTGCGTTGCCCAGGGCGATCAAGCTCGACGGTATGGCGGATAGGGCCGCAAATGAGAGGCAGTAACTTATCAAGACCGTCGGAACGGTACGGAGTCGCAGTCATGCCGAGCATAAAACGAACGTTGAGTTGCGCGAGGACATTGGTTAAACCTGCAGCCCCGACCCGGTGGCATTCGTCAACGATGATGTGGCCGTAGCCGGAGAGACAGTCAGTCTTGGAATCACTACGGCTGATGGACTGCGCTGTGACAATGTCTACCACGCCGCTGAGCTTCTTCTTAGCGCCGGAGTATTGCCCGACGTGGACATCTGGAAGAAACTGCTTGAGTGCTTTGTTCCATTGGGTAGCAAGCTCCCTCGAAGGGACGATAACTGCGGTGGGCACTGACCGCTGGGCGATGATTGCACAGGCCATGACGGTCTTTCCAGTGCCGGGAGGAGCAATGAGCATTCCAGACTTGTGTTTGAGCATCTGTGTGACGGCGGAATGCTGGTAGGGGCGTAGTTCGCCGGCGAAGGATGCATCGATGCGCTGTGGTTTCGGCGTATGGCCGCGGCGGGTGACGGTATATCCTGCGGTTTTCAGAATATCGAGGACGTCATCGAGCGTGCCGCGGTCGAGCGTGAGGATCTGGTCCTTCTCATCAAAGCGCACGATGATCCGTGGAGTTCCGAAGGTGGAGAAACGCTGGGCTTGCTTGATATAGAACTGCGGGTTAGCAATAGCGCCGAGGTGTCGCAGGGCCGAACGAGTGGTGGCGTCGACGCCCGATAAATCGACGTGGACGTGCGAATCGTGCGTGACGTGGACTTTCCCAGAAGCCTTGAGCCTCTTTAGTTCTGCGCGGGTTGGGGCCTGGGGAAGGGATGTCTCGGGATCGGGCTGAAGCTCAGCGTAGATTCTCTTGAGTTCGGCGAGCCCCGATTTCTTCGTCCTAGCCAGGGCCTCGAATTGGTCAGGCAATGCTTGAAAATCACTGTCGACGAAGACCGTTGTGCCTTCGGATCGATGGTGGCCAGCCAATGGGAGGGCAATCAGGTTGCCGAAACCGCGGCCTTTCGCCGGCAGAGTGTCTTGGGAAGGGAAGAAACGGTCGAAACTGGAGAAGTAGGAATCCGGGCTAGCTTTGGCAAGAAGTCCGATGCCCACGGAACGGGCGAGGCTGGCAGGAATAGGTTCGTCGAAGAATACCCAGACGTGAGCTCCGTTCCCAGAGCGTGAAACCTCTATGAGTGGATCGAGTCCATGGTTCTTACATTCTTCGGAGTAGGCGCGGGCGGCTTGCTTGAAGTCGTCATCGTCGAAATCGCAGACTAACAGCCGGCAGCTATCATCTGTGCACAGTGGGTAAAGACCAACGTGGAAGTGGTTGTCCCGGCGCAAATGCCCTTCGATCACCTTCGGTGTTAAGGGTTTCAGGTCGGGGTTTCTTCGGTCATAGTAGCCATTGCTGGCCGGATACCAGGCCTTCTTTTCCGCAGTATTTTTAGCCACTGCGTAGACGTCTGTCCTCCCCGCGAAGTAATCCATGAAGAGCGCAATCTTCTCCTCCGGTGAGCGCCTTTCAGAATGAACGTTAGCCGGCGGCGGTGTGTCTGCGGGACTAGGGCGCGAGGGCGCATGATCGAGGGCCTGCAGCAGCTGGGCTACCTGGGATTCTAGTTCGCTAACGCGAGCTTCAAGCGCTTCGAGGCGTTCCTGTTCAGTCATGGCGTGTGTTCCTTGTGCGTCGGAACTAGTTTATATGACGGCATGCGGCTAAATGCCTTGGCGTTGTATTGCTTAGACTTAATCGCACGACGATCCGGTCACCGGAACGTTGTCGCCTGGAGCCGCGTAGGCTCCAGAGCTTTTTGCAGAGGGCGACTGGGGTCGCAGTGATAGGCTGCGCGCTTCAAAAGACAAGCCTTGATTCTGACAGGTGTGCCGGACATGCGCAGTATGTGGAGCATTGAGGTGGCCTCTAGCCATTCGTGCGCAACTTGGTTATCCTTGAGGGAAGTTTCACTTGTAAGCGAAAGGCGTTTCAGGTGTAAGTGTCACGCTGGGAAAGGAGCGCTGATGACTGCCTCTGCACTCATCAACGATCGGCTCATGATCGAAGAAACTACTCTCAAAGAGCTGAAGTCGCTGCAGACTCTCGAGGCAGCGAGCTTTCGGGTAGCAGATGAGCACGGGCGCCCAGTCCCGTTGTCGCGTGATGTTCAGCGATTGATTTCTCAGGTCTTGGCTTCTGTCGCGCAGCGAGGGGAAGTCACAATCTCTCGCATTCCTGAGGAGCTCACCAGTACAGTAGCTGCCGAGCTGTTAGGCATCTCGCGTCCAACGCTCATGAAATGGGCAAAGGAAGGAAGGATAGCTACCCACAAGCGCGGAACACATACGCGGTTTAAGCGTGAGGATGTCCTGCAGTTGAAGCGCCAGCGCGCTGAGGAACGCGTGAAAGCGTTCCAAGAATGGCGTGCATTCGAAGAGGAGAACGAGAGTTTCTTTTCACAGTCCTAGGTGCATTGAGAACTGCTAGAAACTGCACTGGGCTAACGCGGTTACTATCCTCGAGAACATGCCGCAAAAGGTATTCGTTGACGCAAACATTTTAGTGAGCCGTACAATCCTAGATTGGCTTTTTGCGCTGCAGATTTTATCTGGAGACATGTTTGTGTTCTATACGTCTCAAGACGTACTTGCGGAAACGGTACGGGCGATGCGGCGGAAACATCCCACAGCACCTGGGAGAATTATCAAGGACCGTGTCGAGAAGATCGGTGCGGTGATGGAGGAAATCATTGATGATTTTCCCGGAGACATGCCTTTCGACGGTTTGGATCGTCATGACTACCATGTCCACGCGGCGGCTTTCGCCTCACAAGCCGACATCATCCTTACTGATAACTCGCCCCAGGATATAACCATTACTGCCAGCGAGCAGCGCTACGAGATAATGAATGCGGATGCATTCCTCATGCTCATTCGCGATTCCGCTCCAAACTTAGTGATTGAATGTACGAGTCAGCAGCTGGAGTATTGGCAGAAAAGGAAGGGCTTTCAGAGCCTAGACGATGCGCTGAGGAGAGCGGGTTGCGACAATTTTGCCAGCGCTGTGCGTGAAGCCTTGCAGGCGCTCGCGCAGCGCTAGTTTCATCCGCTCAGCGCTTGTAGCCGCAGACTTTCCAGTGGTCGGTGGTGCTATAGCCCGCACTTCTATGCCCCAGCCCTCACGAGCTCCTTGAGGGCGTCGAGAGCCTCACGGGAGGCGGTGCCGTAGCGCTCGCGTAGGAAGCGGTGGGTGGCGTCGGGGTTGTCTAGGGAGACATCGCTAAGATTGAGCAGTTCTGATTCGCCGGCGTCGGTCTTCTCCACGGACCAGAAGCTTTCCGGGCGCAAGCCCAGCTCGCTGGAGCGCTCAAGCACGCTGAAGGCGTGGGAGGCAAAGATGAGCTGCGCGCCGTTGACGTTGATGCTGGGCTCGCGGAAGGCATAGATGATGAAATCCAGCAGCGCTGGGCGCAGGGCGGAATCCAGCTCGTCAGCAACCAGGAACCCGCCGCGGCGCAGGGTGTCCAGGACCAGGGGAGCGGTGGCCATCCAATTCTGCGTGCCGCCGGATTCATCGGTCAGCTTCAGCGCATAGTAGGAGTCACCGGCTTTGTGTTCCACGATGATGGAGTGCAGCAAAGACTCGATCTCCGCATCGGAGTAGTCCTGGAATTCATCGGGGCGCCGGATGCTGCCGGCGCTGCGGCTGAGAGCATCAATGACCGGGCGCATCTGGCGGAAGACGTGCTCGGGGATGTGGTCCTGGTTCAGCCGCACGGAGTGGATTCCTGAATCGGCCGCGCGCAGCAGCGCGGCAGCCTCATGCAGGTGCAGCTTGCCCTCACGGATAAGGGTGGTGATGCGGGAGGCAGTACTCATGGAGGTATGGCCGTGCGGCAGGTAGGACACGTCGTGCACCAGGGCGCGTGCCAGCGGGGCGAGGATGGGGTGCTCATCGCGCAGTCCAGCGGACAAGAGCAGCTCGGTGCCATCGACGGGGCCAAGCTTGGCGACGTCCCCTTCATCCATAAAGGACTTAGTCCACTGCACGTCCTCCCCGCGAGTCCGCACGAAGCAGGGGCTCCAGCGGGTCGAGGGCACGCGGCTGAGCCACTCGGCGTGCACGCCGGTAAAGCTCCACTGAAGCCGTAGAGGTAGCGCACGCCATCGAGTTCGAACTCCAGCTCAAAGGTGCTGGGCAGGCGTTGCGTGCGGGGTTGAGGCGGTACGGGGCGTGGGAGTTGGTTGGGTGGGGCGTCGGCAGCAGGCGGTGGCGGAGGACTCGATGGCGAGCAGGCGAAGGCGAGGGCGTTGAGATGCTTTTGCCGGAAGCGGTGGGGCCGATGAGTACGGAGATGGGATCGCTAACCTGCGCCCAGCCTTCTTCCGGGCCGGTGGAGTGCTGCCAGTCGTGGTAGAGCGTGAGCGTTTGGGTGGCGCGGATGCTGCGGAAGTTGGACACGCTAAAGGAAAGGAGCCTCATGATCACGAGACTACAAGCTCCCAGATTCTTCATCAGATAAGTCTTTCCTAGGTCGGGCGCTGAGTTTTCGTTCTCGCCCCATGCCTTAACCCAGCCGGCGCTGGTAGCGTTTTACTACACACCGCAAAAGCAACCACAGGAGGCTACATCCTATCGACAGCTCTATTACCGATCTGCTCTTATACATCGGTTTAGTGTTGGTCATGGTGGCCTACTGGACCTTCTACATCCGGTACGTGCGGCGGATTCCAGGATCGGAAGAATGGTACGACTCAGCCGAGCCGGAAGGCGCAGAAAGTGATGGCCTCCTCTTCATTTATCCTTATGGCACGCTCTTGATGGGCGCTGGCGGTGCCTTGGGGCTGGTCGTAAGTATGGGCCTTCCCGAGCCTGTCGAAAAAGTGTTAGGTGCTCTGTTCATGGCGGCCATGCTCATCGCACTCATTGGGTTTACGGGCGCGTTCGGGATACCGCTTCCGTGGCCTTTTGTTCCGCGTTGGGTCGTCGACATTCGCAAAGCAAAACGTGCTCGGAGACGCGAGCGCAGGCAAGCTAGGAAAATGAAAAAGAAAGAATAGGCCTGGTAACTGACGCAGAGGCCGAAGCCAGTATGTAGTGGGTCTAGGGCTGAGCGTCGTCAGTTTTGTAGGTGAAAGTAGCGGCGATGCACGCTAGGCTTTTGGCATGAAGTATCGGAACGTTCAGATCAGCTCCGTCGCGGCGCTTGTCATGAGCCTGTTAGGCGCGGCGTTCTTTGCTTTGGGGCGGGTCATATTTGGTGTCGGCGGATGGCTCGCATTCTTTACCCTTCCGGCCGGCGGCATCGTGGTCCTTGCGCTGTTAGTTTTGTGGCTCATCCCCGTACGTACCCCGAAGGAAGATGAAGGGGGCGGAACGTACAAGGCCTTCGGGTGGCGCGAGTCGTGGGCATTCATTGCTGTGACCGTGTTCCTCTTCCTGGCCGGCTTCTTTTTGGTCGATTACGGCGATACCGACGAGAGCGTGTAATCCGCCTTCACCCAGATTGTCGGTCGGTGGGCCTTAGACCTGTCCTCGATACTCTTTTGGCTCAGCGTTTTCGGGGTGATCGCCTCCTACGTTATCGGGGTCGTTGTGTCGGTGAAGGGGCAGAAGGTCGCTGACGAAGACCAGGCGCAGAGTTCAGGCCCGGGAGACCTGGACGAGGCAAACCTTGGCGAGGATCTCAGCCAGGACGAGCCCTAAATTGCCGTTTTCTGGGCCTGCCGATTAATGTTGCTGGGAGCGGATTCGCTGTGTGCGTGAGTGCTGGCTCGGTGCTGGTGCGGAATGCAGACAGGGAATACGCGGGGCTATAGCTCAGTCGGTTAGAGCTACGGACTCATAATCCGTTGGTCCCGGGTTCGAGCCCCGGTAGCCCCACCACGCAAAGCTTCCATTGCTTACCGCTTGTATGCTGCCCCTGGGGAGGGCCCCTTTACGCCTTTTCGAGCGTTGGGATGGTGGCATGTCTGGGGCCTGTTGTACGCTTGGCGGGAACTGGAAGGAGGGCAGACATGGAACAATTTAAGGCGCGGCAAATCGCCGAATGGTTTGTAGCGTGGGCTGATGAAACTGATGATGCTGAGATAACGCAGCTTAAGCTTCAGAAGCTTCTCTACTACGCTAAAGGGCTGCATATGCGCAGTTCTGATGGCCTGCCGCTTTTTCCTGAACGCATGGAAGCATGGGCACATGGCCCAGTAGTTGTAGACGTCTACCATGACGTTAAGCACTACGGAAAGCTTCCCATCGACCCCGATGAGTTCATCTCGGATGATTTCGACTGGGATGATTACCGCGACGTTGAGCGGGATTTGATTGAGGTGTGGGACAAATATGGCCCCTACTCCGCATGGGCATTGCGGAATAAAACCCACACTGAATCTCCTTGGAAAAAGAACTTCGTCGAGGGCAAACGCGGGCTGGAAATAACGGATGCCGATCTGAAGAACTATTTCTGCTAGCCGTGGGCAAGAAAAGTAAACGACGGGGAAGTGTTTTATGTCCTTTGGATTGAGAAAGCCTACAACGAGCTCTACGTGCATTAGCTTCTTTTCTTAAGCCTTAGTCCCTACCAACAAGGCGGTCCGTCTAAAGCACTAGAGTCTTAATGCGAGAATCCGCGCGCTACCCGATACGATGACCACCATGAGCGTTGTCGAGATGGACCCATTGATCGAGTCGCTGTACTACTGGTCCGACATTATTGGTGTCCTCCTCATGGGCATCATCGGTGGCACCATGGCCCGGCAGCGCGGCTATGACATCGTGGGCTTCTTTTTCATCGCGATGTTCTCTTCCCTCGGCGGCGGCATGATCCGTGACGTGCTCATCAACCGCGGCACCGTCGCCGCGATGAGCCAGCCGGAGTATCTCTACCTGGCGTTCACCGGTGCTATCATCGCCCGCTTTGTCTACTTCAAGGGCAAGACATGGGACTACGTGCAGTCGCATGGTGATGCGGTGGTCTCGGCCCTGTGGGCGTCGACAGGCGCGCTCAAAGCCATCGCCTACGGCCTGCCCCTGATTCCCTGCATCATGATGGGCGTGTTCACGGCTACGGGCGGCTCCATGATCCGTGACATCGCCATGGGGCGCGAGCCCGCCGTCTTTGGTGATAACACCCCCACCGTGATCCCCGCGGTGGCCTGCGCGCTGGTGGTCTTGGGCGCAGACTCGGTCGGCTACTTGGCGTGGGGGGTTATTCTCGGGCCGGTTGTGTCCTTTGTCCTCACCATGCTGGGCATCTGGGCGGGCTGGCGCGTGCCTGCACGCCAGGAGTGGGCGCCGGTCAATGACACCGCGGCCTACGTCATGGTCATGGCGCGCAAGGCGGAAAGCAAGGGGCGTGCCGTGGGGCGTCGTCTAGAGCCCACGAAGCTTCGCTCCTGGCGCCACAACCAGATGGAAAAGGCCCTGCAACGCCGCATCGAGCGCGAAGTCCGAGCCGGCAAGCGCCGTGCGGAAGCCGCCATCGATGCCTCCGAGTTCCTCGACTCCTTCAACGAGGAAGTCGCAGAGATGTCGGAGATGATGGAGCCGGCCGTCGCGGAAGCGGAGTCCTCCGACTTCGGTGTGGACCTAAGCGGTGACTCCTACGAGGAACAGAGCGCTGAGGGGCCAACGCCGCGCGAGCTTTTGGATCGCATCTTGGCTGATGATCAGCTCACCGATGAATTGGTGGAAAGACTCATGCGCCGATATGAAAAAAGAGATGATTAGAACCTGAGAAATGCTTTAACCTAGTGATGAAAGTGAGGTGATGGACGCGTGACGTCGAGGCGTTCTTTTCTGGGTATGCTCGCGGCGCTGGCGGTGTCGGGCGTTGCGGCCCCCACCCTGGCGGGCTGCGGAACGGAACCGGAGCGCATGGATACCTCGGGAATGAATCTCATTACTACCGATATCTCGGAGCCGCAGCGCTCCCTCATCCCGGCCGATTCCAACGACGTGCCAGGCCAAACCATCATCAACCTGGTGTACTCGGGCCTGATGTACCTGGATAAGGACGGCGGCGCCCATTACGACATGGCGGAATCCGTCACGCAGGTTGATGACACCACGTTTGACGTGCAGATTCGTGAAGACGCGGTGTTCTCCGATGGCTCGAAGGTCAGCGCGCAGGACTTCGTCGATACGTGGAATACGGCAGTGCGCCAGTCCCTGCTTTCCGCACATCACTTTGCGCCGATTCTCGGTTTCAATGAAGGCAGGAAGGAGATGCGCGGGCTGACGGTGACGGGGGAGAAGTCCTTCCGCATTGAGCTCTCGCGCCCCACGGCGGGCTTCATTGAACGCTTGGGTTATTCCGTCTTTTTCCCCATGCGCTCTGCGGATCAGGACAAGCTGAGTGAGCGCGGCACGGACCCGATTGGCAGCGGGCCATACCTGTTGGCCTCGTGGGAACGTGAGAAGGCGTTGACCCTCGTGCCGAACCCGCGTTATAAAGGGCCGCGACACCCGCAGAATGAGGGCATTAAGTTCGTCGTGTACGCCTCGGAGGAGCAGGCCTACGAGGATCTTGTGGCGGGCCGGCTGGACGTGCTGACGCGCATCCCGGCGGAGAAGCTCGGAAGCTTCGAAAAGGAGCTCGGCGCGCGGGCCCTTACTAAGCCTGGCGGTTCGATCATGGAGATCACCATTCCCGCCAACGATGCCAATTTCCGCGGCGAGGCTGGCCGCCTGCGCCGCCGGGCCCTGTCCATGGCGGTAGACCGAGAAAAGATTGCGCGGGACATCTTCCACGACCGAGTGACTCCGGCCAACAGCTTCGTAGCGCCGCTCTTCGGCTCCCCACCGCCTGCGCCGGAAGGTGCTGACGTGCTGACCTACCAGCCGGATAGAGCCCGCGAGCTGTGGGAACAGGCGGAGAAGCTAGACCCCTTTAAGGGGACGTTCAGCATCGCGTTTAACGCCGATGGCGGCCACAAGACGTGGGTCGATGCGGTGGCTCAGCAGGTGACGGATACCCTCGGTGTGCTCGCCGAAAGCAAGGAATTTGGGACCTTGAAGGAATTGCGTCGAGAGGTCACAGCGCGGCACATTACCGGTGCTTTCAGGACGATTTGGCAGGCGGAATTTCCGGATGAGTCGACCTTCCTGGTGCCGCTGTTTGCCTCCTATTCCTCAGAAAACGAGTCAGGTTTTCGCAGCACCGAATACGACGAGTTGCTGAAGAAGGTAGGCCAGGCGAAGGACCGGGAGGAGGCCCAGGAGTACTACTTGCAGGCCCAGGAGCTGTTGCTGGAGAAGATGCCGGCGATTCCGCTGTGGACGACTAAGGCATTCAGCGCCTACGGCAAGGACATCATCCCTGCTGGCTACACGTGGAAGCCCACTCCGAACTACTATCTCATCCACCGCGCTTGAGATTCCAAGGGTTCTGTCAGGCTGTAGGACTAGGCTTGGCGCAATGCTGAAGTATTACTTTTTCGCCATTTGGCAGGCCTTCGTTGACCATGGTTTGCCACTGCTAGGAATGCTGCTGTTGGCGATTCTCATCCCGCGCATCGGCCGCTTGGCGGTGCGGGTTATTGAGTCCCGCCTCGATGAAAACCAAGAGTCCACCAAGGCGCGCTTGGCGCTGGCCGGCGCGCTGGTCTATGTGGCACAGGCGGTGGCGTACTTCCTGCTCGTGTTGGCGGCGCTGGCCAACGTTGGAGTGCCTCCCCTGGGCGCGGCCATCCCGGCAACCGTGGTCTCGGCTGCCGTCGGTTTCGGCGCCCAGTCGATCATCGGTGATTTCCTCGCCGGTTTCTTTATCCTCTCGGAAAAGCAATTCGGTGTGGGTGACTATGTCAGCTTCGACGGAGTGACCGGCGTGGAGGGCACCGTCGTTTCGCTGACCTTGCGCACGACGACGGTGCGTACGCCGACCGGTGAAGTTGTCATGGTGCCGAACGGTTCGGCGGGCGTGGTCACAAATTACTCGCAAGAGTGGTCGCGCGCGGTGGTGGATATTGCCATCCCGGTCCATGAGGGCGATTCCGTGCAGGAGCTGACCGAACAGGTAGAGAAGATTTCACAACGCGCCATCGATACCCCGGACATCCGCGCGGACGTGGCTGGTGAGCTCGACGTTCTGCCCGCTACTGGGTTGGTTGCTCCCACGGTGGCCGGCCAGCCATGGCAGGTGAAGTACCGCGTCTTGGTGCAGGTCAACCCCGCACGCCAGTGGGCGGTGGAGCGCGCGATCCGCTCGGCGCTGCTTTCTTCCTTCTGGGATCTGTACAAGCTGCCTAACACTGAAAACGTCGCGGGTGAAGTCCTGGAGGTGCTGGGCGGCGCGGTGGATGCCGATGCCCCCACCACCGTCATGCCGGCGGCAGGCGCTAACACCGAGTCGAGACAAGAGAGCTCGGCGTCCGAGACGGAAGCTATCGCCGCTGACGCTGTCGCTGACGCGGCCGCCGAAGCGCAAGACAGCAAGGATGACGGCCCAGGGCGCCCGGCCTATTCGGCCGAACCCGACGACGAGGAAGAGGATGATTACGGCCGCGGTATCTGGCGCGCGGATAAGCCGGAGAACAAGTGGGACTCCTTCTGGACGCTTGGCGGGCGCGTGCGTCGCTCCACCACAGGGCTTATCGCCGGGCTCGGCGCGATCAGTGTGCTGCTGTTAGCGTCCGCCAACCCAGACGGCGTGGAGAATGCCGGGTGGCTATCACCCTCGCGCTGGATGGGACAATCAGAGACAACGTCCGAGTCCACTCAGCCCTCCGAACCTTCGCCAACGCCACAAACCGCGCCACAGGACGAGCCTACCTATGTCTCGACGCCCGAGGAGCCGGTGGAAAGCGTGCAGGGCACAGTCACTGAAAACACCCCGGACAGTGAAGCCGTCTACGCACCTGTGAATCCAGGGGAACCGACAACCCAAACACCAGCGGAGGAAGGGGTCTCCGAAACTCCCGCGCCCACTGAGGGCGCACAGGCTACCGCTACTGAAGGGGCCTCGGAGCCTTCCGCCGAGATGTAGACCCGAAGGGGGCCGAGAGGCGCTGCACAGAGAGAGGTGAGAGAGACGCTTGGAGAGGGCGCACGAGAGATATGAGTGATAGGGAAGTGCAGCGGCGTAATGCGCTACACCTTATGTATCGGCCCATCGCCACCGATCGTTAACGCAAGCAAGCTAGCTCACAACTCCCGCGCCCGGCCTATAGGTCAGCGCATGCGCCTGCCTCACGGGGGAACCCGGCCTGAGTACATCATCCACGCGCAGCCAGTGCATCTGCGCCTCCTCGCGGCTCAGCGTGACGAAGCAATAGCCGTGGCTATCCAGCTCGACGTGGTGGCACTGCGGGTTGGCCTGGCGTAATACCTGTTCGGCAAGGCGGGAGACAGTATTGCCCGCGCGTAGGTTGAGCGCCTCGTTGATATTGGGCGCCGACACGGACCCGCACACCATCTCCGCGGCAACCACCTCCTCGCCCTTGCTAATCGTATGCGCCCATTCGGTGTGGATATCGCCGGTGAGGAACAGGGCGTGGGCAGGGGAGGCGCGGAGGGCGTCGATAAGCGCGCGGCGTTCTGCGGAGTAACCATCCCACTGGTCCCCGTTGACGGGAATCCCTGTGATGTTCTTCGTCAGGGCAGCAGCCACCTGTGCGGTCAGCGAATTCTCCTGCAGTGACACCAGGTTCAGCGGGGCAAACATCACCGAATTGCCCAGCAGATTCCACGTGGCCTGCGAGGTCTCAATCTTTCCCAGCAGCCAGTCATACTGCTCCGAGCCCAGCATGCTCCGGCCCTCTTTCATAAACGCCACCGGGTTCCATTGCGCCTGCTGGTCGCGGTAGGTGCGCAGGTCCATCATGGTCAGCTCCGCCAAATCGCCGAAGGTCAGTGAGCGGTACAGATGCCCGTCCTCGGAAGCCGCGGTGGCGCGCACGGGCATCCACTCGAAATAGGCGCACATGGCCGCCGTCTGCCGCTCCTGCCAGCTTCCTTCCGTGGCGGGGTCGTGGTTCTCCGCGCCGCCGGCCCAGTTATCGTTGGCCGTTTCATGGTCATCCCACACCACGATCCACGGCAGAGCGGCATGCGCTGCCTGCAGGTCGGGGTCGGTGCGGTAGCGCCCGTAGCGCGTGCGGTAATCCGCCAGCGTGGTGATCTCGTGCGCTGGGTGGTGCAGGCGCACCGGCCCAAACCCGGAGTATTCGCCGGCGGCGTACTCGTAGATGTAATCGCCTAAGAACACCATGTAATCCAGCTGCCCGGAGTGCGCGCGCTGGGCGATGTCCGCGTAAGCGCTGAAGAAGCCCGACTCCCAGTTCGCGCAGGAGGCGACCCCAAACGTGAGCTGCTCCGGCGAGGAGGTGGCCGCAGGTGCGGTCTTGGTCCGCCCGATGGGGGAGGAGACACCATCGACGAGGAAGCGATAAAAATACACGGTGTCCGGCTGCAGGCCGTGCGGGTCCACGTGGACGGTATGGTCACGGCTTGCGGAGGCAACCACAGTGCCGCGCTTGACAACGTCCCTCATCTCCCCATCCGCTGCCACCTCCCACTTCACGGTGACCGAGGGCCCTACGCCGCTGCCCGGCAGTGCCTCCTCGGTGGGCGTGATGCGCGTCCAGAGGATGACTGAATCCGGAATCGGATCGCCGGATGCCACTCCGTGCACGAAGGGCAGCGTGCCCGCGGGCGGCTCTACTAGCCCGAGGGAGGAGGTGGACGTGGGATCGGCTGCCGAGGCTGAAGAGGCGACGAGGGAGGCAGCGGTGGCTGTGGCTAATCCGGAGGCGTGGAGGAGGCGGCGACGAGTTAGAGAGCGGCGCATGGCTCTACGGTTTCTCCGCTGAGGCGGTGTCGCAACTTGGGGGCAGAGAATTCGCCCGCCGGTCAGGTGTGGTTTTCCGTGGCTTCACGTGTGCTTTACCCCTTGGGGTGGAGTAATTTCTTGCGGGGTGAGTTACGGGCTATAACTTATGCTTATGAAGAAGTTCTCTCGTGCGGTTCTCGCCGCCTCTGTCTCTGTTTCTCTCTCCCTGTCCGTTGTCGTCCCCGCTCAGGCGGAGACCGGTGCTTCCTACGAGGAGGCCCCCACCGCGGTTTCCTCTCCGTCTGATACGGGCGACCTCGAGTCCGGCCTGTCTTCGGAGCTGGATGTTGAATCCTCCAGCAAGGAGCTGGGCTCCTCCACCGAAGGCACTGGCTCCTCCAGCAAGGAGGAAGATGACGCCGAATTCGAGCAGTCTTCCCAGGGTGAGAGGATTGCCTTGGGCCTGGGCATTAGCGCAGCGCTTCTCGCGGCCATCGCCGGCGGCGTGTTCTGGGCCGTGCAGCAGGGAATCATCCCGAACCCGCTGCCGGGCGTGATTCCTTCGCCGAAGGCACAGGAGCCCGCACCTGCTCCGGCACCTGCACCTGCCCCCGCACCGCAGCCAGCTCCGGAACCGGCTCCTGCGCCGGCTCCCGCCCCTGCGCCTGCACCTGCCCCCGCACCGAAGCCGGCACCGGCTCCGGCCTACTACTCTCGCTGCGCCGATGTGTGGAACGCGCTGGGCCGCCCCATCTACCCGAGTGACCCGGGCTTCCGATCCAAGTTTGACCGCGATGGTGATGGCGTAGGCTGCGAGCGCGATCCTCGTTAAGCTGGAGCGCATGAGCGCTTTTTCTTCTCTTGAGTCCTGGCCCGTCGATACCGTTGCCGGTGCCTTGCTGCACCGCGGTGAGGTAGTAGAACAGGTCGGTGATGTCTCCCGCCGCTTCCCAGTAGCCTCCGTGACCAAGCTGGTGGCCGCCTATGGGGTGATGGTGGCAGTGGAGGAGGGCGCTGTGGAGCTGGATCAGCCTGCCGGTCCTGAAGGCTCCACGCTGCGCCACCTGTTGGCCCATGCCTCGGGGGTGGGCTTTGATACACGCGAGCCTCAAAAACCGGTGGGCGAGCGCCGTATCTACTCCTCGGCGGGCTATGAGTGGGCCGCCGAGGTAGTCGAGTCTGCAACCGAGATTCCTTTTGTTGACTACCTTGCGGAAGGCGTGTGCGCTCCGCTGGGTATGCAGGCCACCACCCTGGAAGGCTCGGCCGGGCACGGCTTGGTTTCTAGTGTGGAGGACCTAGCCGCCTTTGCCGCCGAGGTGTACGCGCCGCGTTTGCTGGATTCCTCCACCGTGGAAGACATGCGCAGCGTCCAGTTCCCCGGGCTGCGCGGGATTGTGCCGGGCTACGGCAGCTTCAAGGACTGCACGTGGGGGTTGGGCTTTGAAATCCATGGCGAAAAGAAGCAATGGATGGGCGGCTTGCCAGCCGATGCCGTGGGGCATTTCGGCATGAGCGGAACCTACCTGTGGGTGGCCGGTGAGTGGGCGATGGTGGCGCTCACGGACCGCGACTTCGGACACTGGTGCAAGCCGCTGTGGGCCGAGACCAATACGGCGATCTGGGAGGAGTGCCAGGCGCGCTAGCCATAGCCGCGGTGAAGAACTTGGATGGCGTAGCGGCGCACCGACAGGCGCCACAACGGGGGTAGTGGGGCACCTGTGGCGACCGCGCGCACATGATGCTCGTGAGCCCTCATGTGGCGAATGTGGTTAATGGGGTGAATTTCCGGGCGAAAGTCTCAACCTGATATTGAGGCAGCGGGGGCTTAAGTGCAGGTTGAGGGTTGTTGTGGCCTAAGTGGCGGGGGAAAATCGTGGGCACACAACGACGCACCGAGTGGCCACATACCGTGGCCACACCAATCGGTGTTCGCGCCTCGGCGCGAGTGGCGTGATGAAGACTAGTTCGTAGGGGAAGACGAAGCTCGTCTTGCGTCGGCGCATGCCGGCGTGCCATCACTCGCACGTCAAAGGAGTTTAAGGAGTGAATCAACGCGTTCACCCGCAGGTAGCCGGTGCAACCGCGCCGGCCCCTTCAGCCAGCCCACTTGGCAGCCCAGCGGATACGTGGCCCAACCGCGCCTGCGGTGAGGTCTGCACCGCCGTGCTGCAGATCTCGGGCATGCCGCGCAGCCTGCGCCCGGCCATCGAGCGCGCCATGGCTCGCTGTATTCGCAGCGAAAGCGAATTCATCGTCCCCGGCGATGACCCGCTGACCGCCCAGTGGTGTACCCGCTGGCGCCGGGACCCGCTGTGGGACGTTGTCGGCATAAAAGCCGACAACGCAGGCTGCACCGGAATCGGTTGCCAGCAAGTGCTCACCGGAACGCCCAGCGAATTGGAAGCGCTGGGCCGCGCGGTGGAGATGCTGGCGGGGGAGTACGGTTTTCGGGGCGTCGTCAAGCGTGCGGTCTAAGTCGGTGAAGGCCTAGTCCGCGAAGGGATCGAAGATGCGCTCCGGCAGGTCCGCCACGGAGTCAATGATGCGCGTCGGGCGGAAAGGATAGCGCTCGATGATGCGGTCATCGCTGATGCCGGAGCGCACCAGGATGCTGCGCATGCCGGCCTCGAGGCCTGACTTGACGTCGGTATCCATGCGGTCACCGATCATGACGGTGTTTTCCGAGTGTGCGCCGATGTTGTTCAAGGCGCTGCGCATCATGACCGGGTTCGGCTTGCCCACGTAGTAGGGCTCGCGGTTGGTCGCCGCGGTGATGAGTGCCGCGACAGCGCCCGTGGCCGGAAGCACGCCCTGCGGCGCGGGGCCCGTGACGTCCGGGTTGGTGGCAATGAAACGCGCTCCGTTGCGGATGAGATTGATGGCCGTGGTGATGGCTTCAAAAGAATAGGTGCGGGTCTCGCCCAAGACCACGAAATCGGCGTCCCGGTCATTGAGGATCCAGCCGGCCTCGTGCAGCGCGGTGGTCAGGCCGGACTCGCCCACGACATAAGCCGTGGACAGCCCCGCCTGGTTGGAGAGGAAGGCCGCAGTGGCCGTCGCTGAGGTCCAGATGCGCTCGGCCGGGATGTCCAAGCCGGTGTTCTGCAGGCGTGCTGACAGGTCCCGCGGAGTGGACATCGAGTTATTGGTCAGCACCATGTACTCGATGTTGTTGTCCTTCAGCGCTTGGATGAATTTATCCGCGCCGGGAATCATCTCCCCTTCCTTGATGAGGACGCCGTCCATGTCAGAGAGGTAAGAAATCACGAGTGTTCCTCCACGTAGTCAGCAAGTTCGCCCACCGTGGTTACGGAGAGCATGGTTTCTTCATTAAGGCGGACCCCGCAGGCTTCCTCGAGGCGCACGGCTAATTCGATGCGCTCGAGTGATTCAACCCCCAGGTCCTCCAGCTTTGCTTCGCGCTCTAGTCCTTCCTCCACGCCGGTTACCTTCGTGATGAGGCGCGTCAGTTCGCTATAGGCGTCGCCGGCGGGTGCAGAATCCTGCTCTTCGGCCGGCGCGGAGCCGAAACGGGCTTGGAGTTGCGCTGAAAGGTCATTAGCCATGGGGCCCAGTCTAGTATTGAAATGTCATGGTTATTCGAGCACGTTCCTCCGCCGTCGCGCGCAGCTGGTCGCGCCGGGTTCGCCCCCGCATGCGTGCCATCGAGCACGCCGTCCACAATGAGCTGCATGATCTCACGACTGAACCGGGCCTGACTGCGGTGAGCGACTCGGGCTTCGTCGACAACGACGGCGTGCGCGTGGCGTGGTACGAGGTGGGCCCTGCGGATGCGGAGGTCACCGCGGTCTTCATCCACGGCTATTGCCTGTCTGCTGAGAGCTTCTATTCCCAGGTCAACGACGTGCGCCGCAACTATCCCACGGTGCGCTGCCTGCTTGTCGACGTCCGCGGCCACGGCCAATCCACCCACGTCGCCCCCGCGCAGTGCACGGTTCGGGGCGCGGCCGACGATGTGCTGGCCGTCATCGCTGAGCGTGCCGCCGAGGGGCCGTTGGTGCTGCTTGGGCACTCGATGGGCGGAATGATTGCGCTTAACCTGCTGCGCCGCGCACCGCGCCAGATCTTTGACCGCGTTGAGGGGATGGCGCTGGTGGCCACCTCTATGCAGCGCTTTGCCGCCGCAGGCGTGGCTCGCATCTTGGAATCGAAGACCCTCGGCGCGGTCTACCGCGCGTGCTTGAAGCTGCCCCGTCGGCTCAACCGGGTGCGCTTTGAGGTAGCGGCAGTCATCGCCCCGGCTTTCGCGGCGCTGCTGCAGGGCTTTCCACAAATGGACAAGCTGCAATTCCACGTGGCGATGCTGCTGGATACGCCGATGTCGAGCTATGCGGGCTTCTTCGATGACTTGGTGGAGCACTCTGAGTTCGGCGCAACGGCCCGGCTGCGCAGCGTGCCGGGCGAAATCGTGGTGGGCCAGCATGACATCGTGACCCCGCACCGCCAATCGGAGGTGATTGCCCGCCACTGGCCGGACTCCACCCTGACCGTCATCGACGGTGCTGGCCACATGGTCATCCTGGAAGAGCCCAGCGAGGTCTCCAAGGCCTTGGGCCGGGTCCTCGATCGCGTGCTCGGCGGCGACTAAGCCGAGCGATAATGCCGGCTAAGTCCTTTGTCGACGGCGGCAGGGCCTTTTGTTGGCGGTGGCTGAGCCTCCTGTGGTGGTCGAACTGCCCGTTCTGCCAAAGTTAGAGCCTCTGATTCAAGATCTGGCTCGAACTTTGGCAACAACGACACCTGACTTAGGCCAATTTAGTGCGGAAGTTCGCGGCCGGTGATTGCTTGGATGGTGGCGGTGAGGTCGGGCGGGAGTGGTACGGCGGCGTGAATGGTTTCGCCGCCCACGACGAGTTGAAAGCTGCGGTATTTCTTGAGTGTTCTCACCAGGCGTTTGATGGATTGACCACTGCGGGTCTCCATCAGGTGAGCCACGGCTAGTGCGGCCATCACAATATGGAGATGTGCTGTGATCGAGTCTTGTTTCCTGGCGTAGATTGGGCGTGCTTTCAGGTCTGATTTCGACATCCGAAATGATTTCTCAATGTTGAATAACCTGCGGTAATGCCCTATAACCTCACTAGCGGGAAGAGTAGTCAGGTCGGTTTCATAGCCTTTAATTCCGGCTAGGGCTCGGTGCTTGGCAGCAAGAGCGTAGTTGACCTTCTTATTCGGGGCGGAAAGATCAATATAGCGGTTGCGCTTGATTGCGATATCGCCGTCAACAGCGCGTTTGGCTTTCGCGACTTGCTCTTTGATTCCGCGCAGGCTGCGCCTAGCCCGGTCGTGAGAGTACTGGTAATGCGTCACCGAATTTGGGGTAGCGTGCTTGCGCCCATCACTTGCCGAGGCTTGCGTCCAGATCTGGCCGTGGGTGTAGTCTTCACCGGGGTTGTCCCGCCGCCAGGTTTCGATCACCTCAGGCACGGTGGGGGTTTTCACCGACAAAATGTAGTGCAGCCCTGCATCTATCAATGCTTGTTTGTTCGCCGCTGAAAACATGCCCGCATCAGCAACGACGGTAACTTCATCGAGTTGGTAAGCCTCTTGGAACCGTGTGATCATCGGCAGCATCGTGTGGGTTTCTGCCGAGTTGCCAGCAAACGCGCCCACATGCAGTGGAAACCCAGTGGCATCAGTAAGCAGCCCGACAAGGATTTGCGGCTCTACACGGCGCTCTTTGGAAAACCCGGGTTTACGAAGCTCATCAGCAGTATCGGTTTCAAAATACAAGGTAGTCACGTCGTACAAGATGAATGCGCCTGGCCCAATACCTGCATGATGGGCCAACGCTTGAGTTAGTATCTCCCCGAACGATTCGGTAGCGAAGGAGGAAAGACGCCTCTGGATGGTGCGATAGCTTGCGCTTGTCACCCCAACTTCAGCAAGGGTTTCGATCGAATCAAACTTTGAGCCAGGATTAATCAACCGAGCGCGCACCAGATCGCGAAACACCGGATCATCACCGCTTGCTGCAGCAAGACCTAACTCGTTGAAACACGCATCAATACAGTCCAGCAAGTATCCGGCCCGCTGACCGACTACAGGCAGCGGGTTGGAAACGCTGCCTGTTGCCGGAGGGATGTGTCTAACCTCGCCGAAGTCCAATGCGAGTTGGTCACCATCGACGATGCGTTGAGCTTCAGCCCGCAAAAGCGCAAGCTCAGACTCTGAATGCGCTGAGCCGATATGCTTCATCCTTTTCGCACCTTTGCGTTCAGAGAACACCACCTGCACCGCCATCGCCCCAGAAGCGGTCTTGACAGTGCGAATATAAGGACTCACAAAAATCAGACTACTGAACACCCCCGGCACTACCCACTTAGTGCGGAAAAATTCCTCCCCACCGACGAAAACCAACAGGTAACAGTGTCAAGAGTGACGTTACTCACCCACCCATGACCTAAGTCAGGTCTGATTCAAGATCTGGCTCGAACTTTGGCAACAACGACAGCTGGCCGCCCTGGGTTTAGGCAAAAAGAATGCCCCTCCTACCCACAATGGGGCAGAAGGGGCCGGAGGGCTTGAGGCTGTTAAGCCTTAATCCTCATCAGCCTTAGTCCTCGTCGGAGGACGTAGAGATGGTGGCGGTCGGGTCGTCGAGCTTCAGCTCGCGAGCTGCCTTCTCCACGGTGCTGCGCTCCACCTTACCCTCGCGGGCCAGGCCCTCGAGGACGGCGACGACGATGGACTCGGCGTCGATGTTGAAGTAGCGGCGAGCGCCTTCGCGGGTATCGGAGAATCCGAAGCCATCTGCGCCCAGGACGATGTAGTCGCCCGGGACGTAGGGGCGAATCTGCTCCTGCAGGTCCGTAGCGAAGTCGGAGACACCGACGAACGGCCCCTCGAAGCCCTTGAGCTGGGAGGTAGCGAAAGCCTCGGTCGGCTCCGTGCCCTTGCGCAGTGCTTCCTGGTTACGGGCAGCGCCGTCGCGAGCCAGGTTGACCCACGAGGTGACGGAGAACAGCGAAGCCTTGACATCGAAGTCCTCAGCCAGGATCTCCTGGGCGCGCAGGGCCTCGTACATGCCCACACCGGAGGCCAGGATGTTGGCTGGGATGGAGCCGGACTCGGCGGTGTTGTAGTGGTAGATGCCCTTGTGGAGGCCCTCGACGTCGAGGTTCTCCGGCTCAGCAGGCTGCTTGACCGGCTCGTTGTACACGGTGATGTAGTACATGATCGGCTCGTTGTCCTCGCCGTACATGCGCTCAATACCGCGCGGAACCAGGTGAGCGATCTCGTAGCCGAAGGCCGGGTCGTAGACCTCCACGGCCGGGTTGGTCGACGCCAAGATCGGGGAGTGGCCGTCCATGTGCTGCAGGCCCTCACCGGTCAAGGTGGTGCGGCCGGCGGTCGCACCGATGATGAAGCCGCGGCCCAGCTGGTCGGCAGCAGCCCAGAAGGCATCGCCGGTGCGCTGGAAACCGAACATCGAGTAGAAGATGTACAGCGGAATCATCGCCTCGCCCTGGGTGGCGTAGGAGGTAGCAGCTGCGGTGAAGGAGGCTGCGGCACCGGCCTCGGAAATGCCCTCGTGCAGAATCTGACCATCCGTGGCCTCGCGGTAGGAGAGCATGAGGTCGTGGTCCACCGGAACGTAATTCTGGCCACGCGGGTTCCAGATCTTGAGAGTCGGGAACCAAGAGTCCATACCGAAGGTGCGGGCCTCATCCGGAATGATCGGCACGACGCGCTTGCCCAGCTCCTTGTCGCGCATGAGCTCCTTGAAGGTACGCACCAGCGCCATGGTGGTGGCGACGTCCTGCTTGCCGGAACCCTTGCGGACCGAGCGCAGCTTGGACAGATCCGGAGTGGTCAGCGTCTCGAAGTTCTCGCGGCGCTCCGGCAGGAAGCCGCCCAGCTCTTTACGACGCTCCAGCATGTACTTGATCTCCGGAGCATCCTTGCCCGGGTGGTAGTACGGCGGCAGGTACGGATCTGCTTCGAGCTGCTCGTCGCTGATCGGGATGCCCTGCTTGTCGCGGAAGAGCTTCAGATCCTCCAGCGTCAGCTTCTTCATCTGGTGGGTAGCGTTGCGGCCCTCGAAGTTGTGGCCCAGGCCGTAGCCCTTAATGGTGTGGGCCAGGATGACCGTCGGGCGGCCGGTGCCAGCGTAGCTCAACGCCTTGTCGTATGCGGCGTAGATCTTGCGGTAGTCGTGGCCACCGCGGCGCAGTGCCCAAATCTCATCATCGGACATGTCCTCTACCAGCTTGAGCGTGCGCTCATCGCGGCCGAAGAAGTGCTCGCGCACGTAGGCGCCGTCGTTAGCCTTGAAGGTCTGGTAGTCACCATCAGACGTGGTGTTCATGATGTTGACCAGGGCGCCGTCCTTGTCGGCTTCCAGCAGCTTGTCCCAGCCGCGGCCCCAGACAATCTTGATGACGGACCAGCCGGCACCGCGGAAGAAGGACTCCAGCTCCTGAATGATCTGGGTGTTACCGCGCACCGGACCATCGAGACGCTGCAGGTTACAGTTCACCACGAAGGTCAGGTTATCCAGCTCATAGAGGGAAGCCATCTGCAGCAGACCACGGGACTCCGGCTCATCCATCTCGCCGTCGCCGAGGAAGGCCCAGACATGCTGCTTGGAGGTGTCCTTGATGCCGCGGGTTTCCAGGTACTTATTGAAGCGTGCCTGGTAGATGGCGTTGATGGGGCCCAGGCCCATGGACACGGTGGGGAACTCCCAGAAGTCCGGCATCAGGCGTGGGTGCGGGTAGGACGGCAGACCATTGCCCTCGCCGCGGGAGTGCTCCTGGCGGAAGCCGTCGAGGTCTTCCTCGCTCAGGCGGCCCTCCATGAAGGCGCGGGCGTAGACACCCGGGGAGGCGTGGCCCTGGAAGAAGACCTGGTCGCCGCCGGAGGGATCATCCTTGCCCTTGAAGAAGTGGTTCAGGCCCACCTCATACAGCGGGGCAGCGCCTGCGTAGGTGGAGATGTGGCCACCGACGCCGATGCCCGGGCGCTGTGCACGGTGCACCATGATGGCCGCGTTCCAGCGGATCCAGCGGCGGTAGCGCTTCTCCAACTCCTCATCGCCCGGGAACTCTGGCTCCAGGGAGGTAGGGATGGTGTTAACAAAATCCGAGGACGTCAGCGACGGCAACGGCACGCGCTTGGCGGTAGCGCGCTCAAGAAGGCGCAGCATGAGGTAGCGGGCGCGCTCCGGATCGGAAGAATCTAGAAGACCGTCGAGGGAGTCCATCCACTCGCGGGTCTCCTCGGGGTCGGAGTCATGCAGGTATGCTGCCACGCCATCGCGAACGATGGGAAAGTTGGAGTCGCCGTTGTGGGCGTCCAAGTCGGCCATTAAATCCTCCTGGGTCGTAGTATACAGATCTTGCTCTAGGATACGCGCCCCTTTCGCGGTGGGTTACTCGGAGGCCCCCACGGGTGGTTTTATGGGGGAAAATGTCCACCTCTGGGGAGGAACGGGGGAGGTTTGACGCGAAAAAGTGCACCGTAGACGTTAAAATACTCTGCATGACATCAACTACTTCATCGGAAGGAACTCAACGAGTGACGGGATTCGCAGCCAAGCTCGGCATCGAGGAGGGCCAGATTGCCTTAGAACTTGGTTGGGACGAAGACTGTGACTCCACGATTTCTGAGTCCATCGAGGACGTGTTGGGGGAGGACTTCCTCGAGGAAGAGACCGACGAGTTGTGCGACCTTGTGCTGCTGTGGTGGCGCGCGGAGGACGGCGACTTGGTCGATGGGCTGGTGGATGCCACCCGTCCCTTGGGCGATTCCGGCCGCATCTGGCTGCTGACCCCAGGAGCTGGAAAGCCAGGCAACTTGGAGCCAGGCGAGATCTCCGAATCTGCACAATTGGCCGGCCTTGTACAGACCAAGGCCGAGCGCCTCGGCGAGTGGCAGGGGTCCTGCCTCGTGGCCCGCGGCTACACCAAGAAGCCCTAAGGAATAATCGCAGGATGTACCTGCTCACGCGGCATTCGCAGCGGCGAATCACACCCCGATTTGTTGCTGCGGGTGCCCATGGGCTAATCTTGTTCGAGCACACCAAGTGCACTGCGGCTTTAGCTCAGCTGGAAGAGCAACTGGTTTACACCCAGTAGGTCGGGGGTTCGATCCCCTCAGGCCGCACCAAATGAAACCCCTTTCCGTTAAGTCGGAGAGGGGTTTCGTCGTGCTCGGAGGGCGCCTGCGGGTGCTCTAGGGCGAAGGCCGCTTTGGTGGTCGGTGTAGATGCGGACTGCTCCGGCTGCCTTGAGGTGGGGGTGTTGGCGTTCGGGGTTTGGTCGGTAGTGCTGACGCGGGCGTAGCCGATGATTTGGCCGGCAATGCCCGTGGAGTGTTCGGTTGGGGTATACCTCAAAAGGGTGCCACTCGCCCCAATTTGATATCCACTCCCCTCTATGAATGGACGGATGTGTAACGGTGCACCATGCGCAAGTGGGACTAATACTTACGAAATTGACTTAGGTCACAAAAGCGTGACCAGTGTTTATGCAGATGAATGATCATTGTTAGCAAATGGTTATTGACTACAGTTTTCATTAGCCGTAGGTTTGAGGTAAGCCGGTGACGCGCCGGGCATCTTGGAAATCTGGAAAAGAGGTCATCATGTTAAAAAAGGGGCTGACGTGCGTGAGCGCCACGGCATTGTTTGCGCTGAGTTCGACATTTTCAGTGCAGGCTTCCGCAGATGAGGTAAACAAGTACGTTCCCGTAGAGGGGAGCGATGTGTCAGTGATTGGAGCTAACACCGATTCCAGTGGTGGCGAAACAGAGGCGCAACTGAAGGCGGGGGATAGCTTTCGCATTGAGGGGCCAGCCGGAACCAAAGTTAACCTGCTGGGCGATTCCAACTTCCTTGAAGTATTAAAACCTGGCGGTGAAGTGGGGCTCTACGCAGTCGCACCAGCTGGCCTTGAATTTGAGGTCGAAGACACTGTGGTGACGGTCGTTGATCTTCCCTCCAACCAAGTTGCGGAGCGTGCAGCCGCCGAAAGTGATGATGAACCAATCAGGGCTGCTTTTGGTCTGTCCCTAATCGACCGTGTGGACATTGTAAAACAGCCCGAAGGTACGCGATACAAGGTCTTTCCTACGGTCTTGGGAAGGGCAATGCGGTCACCAATCCCTGAAACTGCAGGTTGGAATGAAGCAAAATCCAAGGGGGTTGCGGATACTGGAAGCCTCCACAACCAGTTTGTGTGTCACCCGCTATCTCAAGTCGCCCGAGTTAAGCCTAGTTGGAACTTGGAGGATTGGCGCCCTGATGTTGGACTTCCTAGAACAATAGCCGAACGATGTAATCCGGGTGAGGGAGACGACTAACCACACAAACCTGCGCTAAAACAGCAAACATGTATTGAGGAGGATGGCATTGACGCGTAAACAGAAAAGCGCAGCCTACTGGTCGAGCGTTACTGTCGTTGTAGTGCTGTTCATCGCAACGCTTGTAATCAATTATCTAGCAGGACTAAGTGCTGATGAATCATACTTTGGAGCACATTGGTGGCATCGTCTGGCGTGGGTTACGCCACTGTTGTTCTTGGCTTCTTTGATTTGGGCCTGGTTCGAGCACAGGAAGGTGCATCGGTATCCGCATTGACCCATATTTGGTAGCGTCTGGAGAAAGATTGCTGCGGTCATGTTCTGTCCCGTCTGTGATTGCGTTTAGCTTATGGCGATGAATTTACGGTGCCCACCAACATAAGGTGGGCACCGTTTGTCTTAGTGTTCGCCTGGCCACTCGCGGAGATTGATCCGGTTGAGTGCGACGTTTTCTTTGCGATATTCGTCACCGTAGATGCCTTGGCAGTGCCCTGGATAGAATCTCATGGAGAAGATCCTGACACAGTAGAGTCCGTTTGCCTGCTTGCCGATTCGGAGACATTCTTCTTCACTACCGTTGATTGGCCACACTGCTTCTGGCATGTCTTCGTCCCAGTTGGGAATGCAGTTCTCAGCGGTGCAGCTAGCTGCTTCAAGAATACTGTCGGCAATCTCCATGTTAAGAAAGTCGGCAATCTCGGTTTCGGTCGCTTCTCGCGCCCACGCAACCGCGCTCATGATCGTCCCCTTTGGGGGCCGAGGCTAGTAGCGCTCCTGACCGCGCTCACGGATCTTCTCGTAGAAGTCCGGCTTGGCAGAGCCATAGCGCGAGCGGGAGCGGCGCGAAGGCTGCGAGGTAGTTGCTGGCGTCGAAGGCGGGGCAGAAGGCGCTGTGGCGTCGGAGTGCTCGCCGGAGGGGTCTCCGTGATCAAGCTCCGAGACGTCAGTGTCCGCAGTCGCATCGGGGGAGCCGGCGCCGGTGCCAATAGCTGCCGCAGTGGCCTCAGCCATCAGGGCCTCTTCCTCACGGGCGCGGCGGCGCTCCCGAATCTCGGACCACACGAAATACGCAAAGCCCAGTGGCGCCATCACGCCGAAGGCAATCCACTGGTAGCCGTAGGAGAGGTGGTTGCCGCGGTCCAGCTTCGGCACCGGCAGCGCATGCAGCTCACCTGGCTGATCGGGGGAGAGTTGGAGGTAGTCGTGGGCGAGGGGGACGTCGACAAGCTCTGCGATCTGCTCCGTATTGATGGAGTAGACCTGTGTGTAGCCCTGCTCCTCAATGGGGGCGGAGGTGTGCTCGCGCTCGTTGTAGCGCGCCATGCCCACGATGGTCACCTTCTCCGAGGGGGCCGGATCGATGTGGGGAACGGAATTGCCCTCATCCGTGGGTACCCAGCCGCGGTTGACCAGGAAAGTCTCGCCGGAGTCGGTCTCAAAGGGAACCAGCGACTGGAAGCCCGGAGCGGACTCCACCGGGCGCAGGCGCAGCAGCACCTCATCCTCCGGAAGGTAGTGGCCGGTCAGCTCCGCGCGTTCCCACTCCTTGCGCAGGGAGCCATCGGTGGAAAAGACTTCGGTGACCGGCTGGGGGTCGGCGTCATAGGCCTCCTCAATGAGGTGGTTGCGCTCCACAATCTGGTCGTCTTTATTCAGCTGCCACGGTGCGAGCACCGTGAAAGACAAATAGGAAAAGGCGACGATGAAGATGAGAAAGAGCACCCACCCAGGCTTGAGGAATGTCTTGAGCATGTTGACCAGTCTAGTAGCCGCAAAAGATTATCTAGCCGTGGTTCGTCTTAATCCACTCGAGCAGACCTGGAACGGCGGCGTCGATCTCTTCGCGGGTACGGGCGAAGTCCTCCTCCGTGCCGTAGAACGGATCCTCCACGATGGCGTCCTCCGGAGAATTCGGGTCGAAACTGCGCATGAGGCGCACCTTGTCCTTCGGGATGCCGCGCTCGATAAGGGCATCGCGGTGGCCGGTATCCATGGCCACGAACAGGTCCGCGTCCATGTGCTCCGGACCCAGCTGGGCGGCCTGGTGGCCAGCGCCATCGTGCCCGCCGCGGCGCAGCTCAGCCACAGCGCGCTCGTCTGCGCCCTGGCCCACGTGCCAGCCGCCGAGGCCGCAGGAGTCCACGCGGGCGAGGAGATCGAGCATATCGGTCTCCATGGCATCACGGGTAATGATTTCCGCCATTGGTGAGCGGCAAATATTGCCCGTGCACACGAAGACGATGTGGAGCTGGTTGTCGTTCTCCGGAGGCGTCATGCAAAGGCTCCTTAAGCTAGAGGGGTGCGCTGACGAACGAAAGCTAGGATATAGCAGCGACGCGACTGACGTGAAACCTGAAGCCGTATAAGGAGCAAACGAGATGGCAGAACACACGACCGTTGGCGAGATCCGCCGCGTTATCCACGAGGCCTACCCGCCGCAGCTCGCTGAGTCGTGGGATGCAGTCGGCCTGGTGTGCGGTGACCCCGCGGACGAGGTGCGCACCGTGGCCTTCGCTCTGGACTGCACCCAGGAGGTGGCAGACAAGGCCGTGGAGCTCGGCGCGCAGATGCTTGTGGTGCATCACCCGCTGCTGCTTCGCGGGGTGACCTCGGTGGCGGCGGATACCCCGAAGGGCAAGGTCATTCACACTCTTATCCGCAACGGTGTGGCCCTCCTGGCCGCGCACACCAACGCGGATAAAGCGCGCCCGGGTGTCAACGACAAGCTGGCCGAACTCGTCGGCATCACGCCCGGCCGCCCCATCGTCCCTGTCGAGCCCTATGAGAACCTCGACGAGGCGCTGGGCCTGGGGCGCGTGGGTGAGCTTGAGCAACCAATGACGCTGCGCGAATTCACCCAGCGCGTGGCCGATGCCCTCCCAGAAACCGAGTGGGGAGTGCGTGCGGCCGGTGATCCGGAGCGCGTGGTGAAGCGCGTGGCCGTCTCCAGTGGCTCGGGTGACTCCTTCCTGGACCAAGCAGCAGCGCTCGGCGTGGACGTCTACGTCACCTCCGATCTGCGCCACCACCCGGTAGATGAACATCTGCGCGCTGCGCACCTGGCCCAACCTGAAGGCCCAGCCGTGGTGGACACCGCTCACTGGGCCAGCGAGTTTCCCTGGACCACCCAGGCGCGCGATATTGTGGAGAACGCATTGCGCGTGAACACCGAGATCATCGATGTCCGCACCGACCCATGGACGATTTCTGCGCATAAGGAGAACTAAATGAAACTGTCACAGGATCTGCAGAGCATCTTGCTGGAGCTGGCGACCCTGGAGCGCTCCCAGGCGCACGGTGGAACCCCCACCATCCCGGAGCAAGAGGAATACGAGAAGGCACAGGCCGCACACGCCCGGCTTCTCGACGCCTCCGGCTCCGCCCAGCTCGCCGTCGACGATATGGAGATGGAGATCCTGCGCATCCAGGCCGACGAGCGCAAGCTGCGCCAGCGCGAGCGCGACGATAAGGCCCAGCTCGGTGCCGCGACCGACCCGGAGACCCGCAAGGACTTGGAACACGATCTCTATGCGGCTAAGTCCCGCATCGCGGATCTCATGAGCGAGCTGCAAGAAGCCCACAACGAAATTCACGCCCTGCGTGCCAACCTGGATGTCCACGGCGCGAAGGTCTCCGATTCCGAGCGCAAGCTCGAAGTGCTCAAGCGCGCGGCCGAAGCCGCCCAGGAGGCCGCGGCGAACCGACCGGATCCGCAGGTGCGCATCGGCGAGCTGCGCGAGCAGCTGCCCGCGGACATCGTGGCGGAGTACGAGACCGTGCGCGAAGAAAACGGTGTGGGTGCGGCGGCCTTCACCGGGCGCGGTTGCGGCGGCTGCTTCATCGTGCTGCCGCCGGCCGAGCAGAACGCGGTGCGCAACGCGGCGGCCGACGAGGTCCCGCAGTGCAGTGACTGCGGCTCCTACCTGGTACGCCCGGCCTCATGAAGCTCGTCATCTTCGCTGACGGCGGCTCCCGCGGCAACCCCGGGATAGCCGGTTCTGGAACGGCGGTCTACAACGAGGACCGCTCGCAGCTGCTTAGGGAAATCGCCTACGTGGTGGGGCAGAAGTCCACTAATAACGTGGCCGAATACCACGGCCTGCTGCGCGGCCTCGAGGCCGCGGTGGAACTGGGCGCGGACGAGGTGGAGTTTTACATGGACTCCAAGCTCGTGGTGGAGCAGATGAACGGGCGCTGGAAGATCAAGCATCCGGACATGCAGAAGCTCGCCATCGAGGCGCGCCGCCTACTCAACCAGATTCCGCGCTTCAGCCTCGAGTGGGTCCCGCGCGCCAAGAACTCGGTGGCCGATGAGCTCTCCAACGTCGCTATGGACGCCGCCGCGAAGGGCGAGCCCGTGGGCATCCTCGATATGGGGGCCGGCGACGCCGCTGAAGCCGGCGGGGAGGCCGGGGAGGCGTCGCCAAGCACGGCGTCATCGACCGCGGCCGACTGGCGCCCTGAGTGTGGCCCGGCCACCCGCTTCATCCTGCTGCGCCACGGTCAGACAGCGATGTCCGCAGCCAAGCAGTACTCCGGGCGGGCGAACCCCGAGCTCACCGAGCTAGGCAAGAAGCAAGCGCTCGCCGCCGCGCAAGCGCTGATGGATACCCACATCGATGCCGTGGTGTGCTCGCCACTGCGCCGCTGCCAGCAAACGGCCGCGGCCGTGGTGGAGGGCCGGGACCTGCGGGTGGAGACCGTCGAGGCCCTCATCGAAGTGGACTTCGGACGCTGGGAAGGCAAGACCTTTGCCGAGGCCGACGCCGCCGACCCCGAGCTCCACGCGCGCTGGCTGAAGGATACGTCCGTGGCCTGCCCGGGCGGGGAGTCCCTGCGCGCGGTGCACCGCCGCGTCAGCGCCGCGCGCCGCCAGCTGCAGCAGCGCTATGCGGGGCAAACCGTGCTCGTAGTCTCCCACGTCAACCCCATCAAGTCCTTCGTGCGCCAAGCGCTCGACTCTGGACCGCAGACCCCCAACCACCTGTTCCTGGAGCTGGCTTCGCTGAGCGAAGTTGAGTTCTTCGATGGCGGTAGCACCCTGCACCGATTTAACGATGTGGGGCATCTGGGCGCGCTGCGATAAACTAACAGGCGCGAATGAGCCGACCGGGTAAACGCGTTCCGTCGAACCGGCCCCTTTCTGGGGCTAGGCGCGGGCCGAGGAAAGTCCGGACTCCACAGAGCACGGTGGTTGCTAACAGCAACCCGGGGTGACCCGCGGGAAAGTGCAACAGAAAGTAGACCGCCGCGCCTTTCGCTTCGCTTCGGTGTGGCGATAGGCAAGCGGTAAGGGTGAAAGGGTGCGGTAAGAGCGCACCAGCACCGTCAGCGATGGCGGTGGCTGGGTAAACCCCACTGGGAGCAAGGCATCACGGCCCGCCACGCTTGCGGGCCCGATCAGGCGTTAGTAGGTTGCTCGCCGAAGCCTGAAGGTAGCTGCTTGAGCCAACTGGCAACGGTTGGCCTGGATGGATGTTTACCACCGCGCCTTGGTGCGCGGCACAGAATCCGGCTTATAGGTTGGCTCATTCGCGCCCATATCTTTATTTTTTGGAACAATGGGACGGCATGAAGCTGTATGCCGCGCCCCTGGACTTTCGCCCCATCGCCGAGGAATTCTCCGTTCCCACCGACTTCCCAGGAGAAGTCACCGCGCAGGCCGCGTCCGCGCAGGATCGTTACGCCGAGCAGCGCCGCGATGCCCGCGACATCCCGCTGGTGACTATTGATCCGGCCGGCTCCATGGACTTGGACCAGGCCGTCTTCATCGAAGCCCGCGATGGCGGCTACCGCGTGCTGTACGCCATTGCCGATGTTGCCGCTTTCATCGAACCGGGCTCCGAGCTGGAGACCGAATCCCTGAAGCGCGGCCAGACCATCTACCTACCCGATGAGCCGGCGCGGTTACACCCGGCGGAGCTCTCCGAGGATAGGGCCTCGCTGCTTGCCGACGTCGACCGCCCCGCCGTCCTCTGGACCTTCGACCTCGACACTGCGGGTGAGGTGGAGGACTTCTCGGTGGAGCGCGCACTCGTGCGCAGCCGCGCCCGGCTGGATTACGACCAGGCCCATGCGGACTTGGAGAATGGCACTTTGCATTCTTCTATCGCCCTGCTGCCGGAGGTGGGCAAGCTGCGCCAGGCCTCCTCGTTGCGCCGCGAGGCGATCAACCTGCGCCTTCCCTCGCAGCGCGTATCCGAGACGAAAGATGCGGAGAAGGGGCACTACGAGCTGGTGATGGAGCCGCGCTATGAGGTGATGGACTATAACTCCGAAATCTCGTTGCTTACCGGCATGTGTGCCGGGCGCCTCATGGAAGAACACGGAGTGGGGTTCCTGCGCACGCTGTCCGCGGCCACGCCGGAAGCTGAGGCAACGTTTCGCACCGAGGCTGAGGCTCTGGGCTTTGAGTTGGGGGAGAGCAGCATCTCGGAATTCCTCCATTCCGTGGACGCGGATTCACCGCGTGGCATGGCGGTGATGCGCGAGGCCCAGCGCCTTTTGCGCGGGGCGGACTACGTGTGGCTGGAGGACGGTGAGGCGGACGTACATGCGGGGATCGGCGGATACTATGCGCACGTGACCGCCCCGCTGCGCCGCCTCATCGACCGATTTGCCACGGAGGTGTGCTTGGCGCTGAGCGGCGGCTATGAGGTGCCGGAGTGGGTACGCGAACGCGCCGGGGATGTCATTTCCACAATGCGCTCGACCTCGCAGCTCGCCTCCCAAGTGGATAAGGCGTGTCTCAACCTGACAGAGGCTACGGTCTTGGCACCGTGGGTCGGCACCAATTTTGAAGCCGTGGTTGTCGACGGCGGAGAAAAGCGCGAGAAAGCGCGTCTCGTCGTGCTGGATCCGCCGGTGATTGGAGTGGCCGTGGGGCAACCGCCCACCGGCAGCGAGACTACCGTCTCGCTGGTTAAGGCCGATGTTGCCGAGCGCGATGTGCTCTTTGCGTGGCCGGCGGATTAATCCTCGGTAATGGCGGGCAGGCCGATAGGACGAAGCAGCCGTCGAGTCGGCCGCAAGTTCGGGCCTGGTGCTTGGCAGTAGCGATGACCGCGGTTGAATCCCGGTGGCGGAGCGCGGCAGCCACGACGTGTTGGCAGTTGCGTAGTTTCGAGAGTGGCCATCGAGCGACTGCGATTGGGTCAGCAGCGGGAAGAGCTCGGTGCCGCGGCGTGAGCGCAAGGCGCGGGCAATTCTCTCGGCTCGCTCGGTTTCTTCCGAGTAGAAAGTCAGCCATGCTGTGGCTTGGTCGATGGTGGGCTGGTTTTCGGGGCCGTGCACCTTGTGGACGGCGGCGAGCCACTCGAGGACACGCTGGGGCGCATCCGGCAGGAGGCGCAGCGATGCAGTGCCGAAGGCGCGGCAGGCGGCGTCAATGAAACGCTCGCGGGCGCGGATCTCGGCAACAGCCTCAGCGGAATCGAAGTCACCGGGGACGGCGAGGGCAAAAGCTGCAATGTCCTTGTTGACCACGTGCGGTGCCTGGGTGACGGAACCGTCGGCGTAGTCGATGATGGTAATGGAGTCACCCGCGCCACGCAGTGCGGCGGAGTGGCGGGCGCGCAGCGCAGGGAAGCGGGCGAAGGTGCCGACAGCTTGGGAGCATACCTCTGCGATCCGGGCGCGAAGAGGCGCGTCGTGGAGATCGTCCGCGCCGCCGAGCAACGCCAAAGCGGTCGCGATATCAATGGCTGCGGCGGCTCCGAGCCCGGCCGAATCTGGGATGTCGTTGACCACGGTGATGTCGGCGCCGGCGGTCTCGCGGGTGAGGAGCTGGCGGTTGATCATGGTGTAGATGATGCCGCCGAGGCGCGCTGCGATGGCGCCCTCGGGCGCCGGGGGCTCGATGGGCTGGCCTTCGGAATCGACGCCGGGCTGCTGTTCCGCGGCGAGGGAGGAGACTTTCTCTAGCGAAATCTGGTCCTCAACGGTCTCGCCGTTGGTGTGCTCGAGGCGAACGTTGACGATGCCATCGTTGCGAGGGCTCACAGCTACTGCAGCGCGGAGATCAGCCAGGCCCATGATGGTGATGCCGCCGTAGTGGTCAATGTGCTCGCCGATGAGTGCCCAGGTGGCTGGGGCGCTGGCGACATGCGCCGGCTCGGCGCCGATGTTGTCGCTGTGCGCGGCGCGAACGCGGTCGACGGCCGGGGTCGAAGGGGCAGTCCACAGGGGCATCGGGAAGGTTCTCCTTTGCTGGTGGCGAGATCCTGCCCGTAAACGGGGCAGGAGGTAGGTGACCTATCTATTCTAACGGGCGTAGTCGATGGGCGGTCTGTAGTGTGGGGTGCACTGATCGAGCGCCTAAAAGAATGGAGAAAACAATGGCCGAGGCTGATAACAAGTGGTTCTACGACCCGTCCACCGGTGAGGTGACCCAGGGCAAGGTGTCTGGTTGGGAGAACCGCATGGGCCCCTATGATTCCCGCGAGGAAGCCGAGCGCGCCATCGAAATCGCGCAAGCCCGCACTGCTGCGGCTGATGCCGAGGACGCCGCTGAGGACGATTACTAAAGTCCTGCAGGACTCCTGCAGGACGCCCCATTGAGCGGCGGTAACTCAAAGCCAACGGCCCACCCCCTCGCGAGAAACGCGACGGAGTGGGCCGTTGAAATGTTTGTTCCACCTGCCGGGCGTTGCAGCGCGCCCAGCGGGGAGGAATTAGCGCAGCTTCTTGCGCAGCGGCTTGAACGCAGACTTGATGGCCTTGAAGCTCTCCGAGTAGGCGTTGAGCGCTTCCAAACCGATGGCGCGCTCACGCTGGTAGAGCAGACCATAGCCAAAGGTGTCCTCGCCTCGGCGTCGTGCGGTCTCTGCCAGTTCGAGCAGCTTGTCGCGAGAGGTCACCGAATCCTGGAAGTCTCCCAAGCCTGACTGCATCTGCTTGCAGGCCTTGTAGAGGCTCTTCGTCTTCAACGAGGTTGCGGAACCAGCTGCCTCCGCCGCATAGCGCAGTTTCTTTGCTGCCTTGCGCATATCGTGGAAGTACTCTTCACGTTCATGTAGCGTCAGCTCGGTATTATCCCAGTTGGAGACTGCCTTCTTGTGGCGCTTGACCAGCTTGTCATAAGCCTGCTTGAGGTGCAGGGCCATCACCGTATCAAGATCGTGGGGCTCTTCGTCCTCATCTGGCTTGGCGTGCTTCGGCTCGTAGACCTTTGCTGACTCTTGTTCTTCCTCTTTTTCTTCAGTGGGGGCAGCAGACGCCGAATCGTCGACCGCAGAGTCTTCCGCCTCGCCGCTGGCAGAGGTGCTGTCGGCGTCAGCGGGCGTGTCTTCACCAGCAACCGGCGGGTCGGAGAGGAAGGCATCCAATGCATCGAGCAGAGCCAAGTATTGATCGGAATCGAGCGCCGCGATGACTCGACGGTGTGCTCGGCGGTATGCGCGGCCCATGTCGTGTGCAATGTGTTCGCGGGTGGCTTCATCGAGGACGTCGGAATCCTCGGACGCGAGGAGGTTCTGCCAACGTTCCTCCACGACCTCGGCGTCACGGGCGACGCCCAACATGGCCGCAAGTTCCTTCAGATCTGACTCAATGCGCTCGATTTCGGGGCCCACCACAATGCCGTGGAAGGTCTGCAAGTGGCTGCGCAGTTCACGGGTAGCAACGCGCATCTGGTGAACCGAATCCCACTCATCGCGGCGAACCCGTGGATCATATTCGACGAGCTTGTCGCGGTTGGCTTTCAATGCGTCCACAACCGCTGCCGCGGGCGAGCCCGGCTCCACGTTGGACGTGGCAAGTGACGGGGGAAGCTCGACATTGTTGACGGATTCACCCAATGCCGACTTCAACTTGGACGGCGAGGAAGAAACCCGAGCCCCAGAGCTAATGAGTAGGGAAGTGGCGTGCCGCAGTAGAGCGCTGCCTTCCTTGGATCCAGGGAGCTCCCCAGCGAGCTCGACTTCCCACTCACGCCAGGTGCTCTGGGAGCCACCCGGAAGAAAGGAGAAGGCGGTGACATGGTCATCACAGAACTCAGCGACCGGCTGGTCATCGGCGTTGACAAGGAGCAATTCGGTGCGGTTGTTGTCGACCTGCGCAATGGGCTCCAGCGGATGATTGCGGATCACTGAGCGAACCTGGTGGAGAAGCTCGGCCGGAACCTCGTACTTGCCATCAATTGGTTCGCCGAGTTCGGCACGAATTTCGGTGCGGCCTTCGGCACCGGGGATCTTGATGTGCCAACCGTCATCATTTCCACCGGTGCGGCGGCGCAGCGTGATCTTGGCGTGGGTAAGGCGAAGGTCCTCCGTGTCGTAATAGATTGCCGACAACGATTGGTGGCGGGTTTCTGCTACTCGGGCAACCTCGTCGAGGTTGGTGAGATCGGGCGCCGGCGTGGCTTCATCCACGGCGAACTTGGCTTCGATTTCAAGGAACGTCTTCGGAGACATGTACACACCTTCGTCGGGGAGCGAAAATTTAAAGAGGAGGCACAAAACCTCTACACTTCCAACTAGTTTACCTAGTCATTAGAGCACTTGTGCCAGCCTTTGAGCCCGCCCTAACGAGTGAGTTGGGCACGTCCTGCCAGCCCTGAGGAATCACCACTTAAATGAGACCTTTCCGCAGCGGATGCCCCGGCGGACACGCCTGCTCGGCTCCCCATAGCTAAAGATATGGTGCGGGCGTTGGGAAAGAGCTGATCTACTACCGCTTCTGCGCTACGCCGGCGATCTTCCACCGCTGATAAAGATTGGTGGGCAAGGACTACTGCATCATGCCCAACCCCCGGATTGCGTGCTGCGGAACATGTCGCGTCTGTACTTTGCGGCCCCAGCGTGGTGTTTGCCTCATCTAAGAGCTGACCGATTCGGGTGGCAAAGGACAAAATGAAGCTTCGGCGGAAAGCTGCAACATTGCCGATCTGGCGTGCGCTTTTCGCGTGTTCTCCGTGGTGCATGTGCCACTCACACTGCCGAAGAAGTGAAGCGAAGAGGTCGGCGACATGGTGGACGTCCTCTTTAGCGCCGAAGACTGTGATGATCCCTTTGGGGTGAAGTTGCAGCACAGTGCATCCATTGCGATCCGCGATGACGCTAAGAAGTGTGGTCTTGTGCTTGATATAGGGGGCGCTGATATGAAGGCGCGTGGAAACTACGGAGCTGGGCGAAGCGTCGAGAGCACCATCGATCCGGTGTCGTTGCCGCAGGCTTTGTGCCTTGGCAATGAGCGCACTGGCTTCTTCCTCGTAGGGAGTGGATTCGGCCTTCCGCAGAAGGTGGGAGATTTTGGTGCGGATTTTATCCTCCTTGCTGCCATGCGCTGACTGGGAGCTATTTCTCTCAGGCACGAGCACGTCAACGTCACGAAGTAAGGGAAGCAACATGGTTGCTTCGATGAGTCGCGTCAGTTCATCGGTGGACATGGTCATCGAAGCAGGCGGAGTGAGGCTCAACCACTCTTTGCGCAACGCAGTGGAACTAATCTGTGCGGGCACCTGGCCGGCGGCACGATAAATGAGTGGGTGGCAAAAGTCGCCCACGACGTGAAGAAGATCCTTAGGAGACCATCCTCGCTGGGCCGCCTGGATAATGAGGTCGAGTCCTCGCTCGCTCAGTGTTGCGTGGTTGGTGTTCATGGAAATCACATTCCTATCTTTGTTCGTACATCAGTTTGGATATGGGGCCATTCAAGCATGTTACAGCGACAAGGGTTTGGAAGGTCGAAAAAAATTGCCCCCGAGTTACTCTTGCCAACTGGGTCGATAGGTGACGCTGCGGGGGCAAAAGAGCAAACGCCCAGCCGCGGCTTCGGTGCGCGGCGGTAGGGTTTAAAACATGAACAGCCAACACGAATTCGTCCTTCGTACAGTTGAAGAACGCGATATCCGCTTCATTCGCCTCTGGTTCACTGACATCCTGGGGGCGTTGAAATCTGTGGTGATGAGCCCCTCCGAATTGGAATCTGCCTTCGAGGAAGGTGTTGGCTTCGATGGCTCCTCGGTGGAGGGATTCTCCCGTATCTCAGAGGCCGATACTATCGCCATGCCGGATCCCTCAACGTTCCAAATCATGCCCTTCGATAAGGAAGAGCCAGAGCTGTTGTCAGCGCGCATGTTCTGCGACATCACCCAGCCCGATGGGCACCCTTCCCTGGTGGATCCACGCCATATCCTGCGCCGGCAGGTTACAGAGGCGGCCAATGAAGGGTTCACGTGTAAGGCCTCACCGGAGATCGAGTTTTATCTCCTTGAGGATGCGCGCGATATCAACAACCTCATTGCCACCGACAACGGCGGTTACTTCGACCAAGCCACCCACGATAACGCCCCGAGTTTTCGCCGCCGGTCGATGTATGCGCTGGAATCCATGGGCATCGCTACGGAATTTAGCCACCATGAAACCTCACCCGGGCAGCAGGAGATCGACTTGCGCCATGCTGATGTGCTGTCCATGGCAGACCACATCATGACGTTCCGCTACCTCATCAAGGAGGTGGCTTCCCAGCAGGGCGTGCATGCCACATTCATGCCCAAGCCTTTCGAAGACCGCTCGGGATCGGGAATGCACACCCACCTCAGCCTGTTTGAAGGCGATTCCAACGCCTTCCACGACCCCGACGATGAGATTTCCCTCTCCAGTACGGGACGGCAGTTCATCGCCGGCATTCTTGAGCATGCAGTGGAAATGACGGCGATCACCAACCAGTGGACCAACTCTTACAAGCGCCTGATGTTTGGCAGCGAAGCCCCGGGGTCGGTGACCTGGGGCGTGTCCAACCGCTCGGCCCTCGTCCGAGTACCGACCTACCGCCTGTCCAAGGAAATGTCGCGACGGGTGGAGATCCGCTCTCTAGACTCAGCGATGAACCCCTACCTGGGATATGCGGTTCTGCTGGCCGCCGGATTGCGCGGTATCAGGGAAGGCTATGAGCTCGGTGATCCTGCCGAGGACGATGTCCATCAGTTGACCCGCCGTGAGCGCCGTGCAATGGGGTACAAGGACCTGCCCAGCAGCTTGGACCAAGCACTCCGGGAGTTTGAACGCTCCGAATTCATGGCAGAGGTCCTCGGCGAGCACGTCTTTGAATACTTCCTGCGCGCAAAGTGGGACGAGTGGCATGAGTATCAGCAACAGATCACCGCATTCGAATTGCGCAACAACCTGGATTTCTAGGAGAAGCATGCGTCCAGCGTCAGTACCGTCCCCGGCGACTCTCGGCCTTACCCGGCCAACTGCTGCGGAGGATCTTTCCCGTCTCGAGTGGGATAATCCAGAATCCCTGGAGCTGCTGTGGACACTGGCCGGAACCGGTGATCCCGACATGGCCCTCAATACCTTGATGAGGATTTTCGAGGGAGCGCCCGAGATTGGGCCGGCGATGCGTGAAGACGAAACCCTTCGAGTTCGGCTGCTTGCCCTATTGGGCGGCTCCTCGGCGTTCGGTGATCACCTCGCCGCCCACCCGGAGACCTGGCAAGAACTGCAGCGCCCGTTGCCTACCCCAACGGAAATGCTGAACACACTATTGGGCGAGGTGGGGGCGGAACCGGCGACGTACGCAGAGCAACCAGACCGCCCAGACACGGCGAACCCCGAGCTGACATCGCCCGGCACCTACCGCGCATCCCCTGGTGACCACAAAGCATCTCTCAAGGTGGCATACCGGACGCTGATGATGCGCATCGCCGCGCATGACCTCGCCGGTACCTTCCACTCCCGCAAGGGGCAGTCGCGGCCGCAACCACGAGTGGGGTTTCGTGAAGTCACCAGGCTGACGACGGCTCTCGCAGATGCCGCCTTGACGGCCGCACTCGCGGGTGCGGTCCGTGTGGTCTATGGCGATGAGCCCCTCGATGCGCAGCTGGCAGTTATCGCGATGGGCAAGTGTGGCGCGGGGGAGTTGAACTATATCTCCGATGTGGACGTTATCTTCGTGGGCTCGGAGGCGACGCCGAAGGTTACGCGCCTAGCATCGGAATTCAATCGAATCGGCTCTGCCTGCTTCTTCGAGGTCGACGCCAACCTGCGTCCGGAAGGAAAATCCGGCGCTCTCGTCCGAACTCTGGATTCGCACGTGGCCTACTACAAGCGGTGGGCGGAGACCTGGGAGTTTCAGGCACAACTGAAGGCGCGACCGCAGACCGGCTACCTGCCCCTAGGTAAGGACTACGTGAGCCAGATCGGGCCCATGGTGTGGACTGCCTCGCAACGGGAGTCCTTTGTTGAAGACGTACAGGCTATGCGCCGCCGCGTGCTCGAGAACGTCCCGGAAGAGATGCGCCTTCGAGAGCTCAAACTGGGGGAGGGCGGTCTGCGCGATGTAGAGTTCGCAGTCCAATTGCTCCAGTTGGTGCACGGTCGCTCGGATGAATCGTTGCGCACGCTCGCGACGGTCGATGCGCTCGCCGCTCTCGTGCGCGCCGGGTACGTAGGGCGCGAGGATGGCACCCAGCTCATTGAGGCCTACGAGTTTCTGCGTCTGCTGGAGCACCGCCTCCAATTGGAGCGCTTCCGCCGAACACATACGTTGCCGGCGAAGGATGACAACACGGCGCTCGAGTGGCTGGCCATCAACTCGGGTTTCCACCCGCAGGGCCACCAGTCGGCGGCAGATCGGATGAACATCCATCTCCGGAAGATTCGCCTGCTTATCTCTGAGCTCCACTCGCGCTTGTTCTACCGCCCGCTGCTCAATTCCGTGGCATCGATGTCGGCGGACGAGCTCAAGCTGTCACGCGAGGCGGCCCTCCTGCAGCTGGCAGCGCTGGGCTATCGCCATCCGGACAGAGCCTTCGAGCATCTCACTTCTTTGGCCGCGGGCCAGTCGCGCAAGGCCCGCATCCAGGCCATTTTGCTGCCCACGTTGATGGAGTGGCTCTCGAACACCGCGGATCCAGACATGGGCTTGTTGAACTACCGCAAGCTTTCGGAAGCAGCCTACGACCGAACCTGGTTCCTGCGCATGCTTCGCGACGAAGGCGTCGTCGGCCAGCGCCTCATGAAAATTCTGGGCACCTCGCCGTTTACGTCGGAGCTCATCATTCGGGCGCCAGACGTCGTCAAGCAGCTCTCCGACGGCGCGGCGGGGCCCAAGCTTCTGGAAACCAAACCCGAGCAAGTGTCCTCTGCTTTGGTCAATTCCACCAAGCGTCATGCGGATCCGGACAAGGCCGTCTCGGTCGCGCGGTCTCTTCGCCGCGCGGAGTTGGCACGAATTGCCGCAGCGGATCTTCTGGGATTCCTGCCGGTTCAGCAAGTCTGTTACGAGCTGTCCACCATCTGGAATGCGGTGTTGGAGGCAGCGCTCCGCGCCGAGGTCAGGGCATGGCGGCTGGAGAACGACAATGACGAACCACCGGCTCGCATCGCCGTGATCGGCATGGGGCGGCTCGGTGGCATGGAGCTGGGTTTCGGTTCGGATGCCGATGTCATCGTGGTAGCGGAGCCAGTTGCAGGCAACCCCGAAGAGGAGGCGCTGCCCTGGGCCATCGGCATCATTGAGAAGCTGCGCCGCCGCCTGGCAAAACCGTCCGGAGATCCGCCCTTGGACGTTGACCTAGGTTTGCGGCCAGAGGGACGCTCGGGAGCGGTCGCGCGCTCCATTGAGTCCTATGAGCGTTACTACTCACAGTGGGGCGAGCCGTGGGAGATGCAAGCGCTGCTCCGCGCTGCCTTTGTGGCGGGTGATGAGGACGTTGGCCAGCGTTTCCTCACCATGGTGGATGCTTTCCGTTACCCGCCGAAGGGCGTGAGCGAGAAGACCATTCGTGACATCCGCCGCATGAAGGCGCGCGTTGACAACGAGCGCCTACCGCGTGGCGCGGACCGCAATACCCACACCAAGCTGGGGCGCGGTGGGTTGACGGATATTGAATGGACAGTCCAACTGCTCCAAATGATGCATGCCCACGAGGTACCGGCGCTGCATGAGCCGTCCACGCTGCGCGTCCTCGATGCCCTCGAAGACAATGAAGTCATACCCGTGCACCAAGTACAGGAGCTGCGGGAAGCCTGGCTCCTGGCTACCGATGCCCGAAACGCTTTGGTATTGGTTCGCGGCAAGCGCGTGGACCAGCTGCCAGCACCGGGGCCGCAGCTGGCGCAGGTGGCTGGCGCTGCAGGGTGGGATCCCGAACATAACCAGGATTTTCTCGACCATTACCTCAAGATCACCCGCCACGCCCGCAAGGTGGTCGACGAGGTGTTCTGGGGGGAGGCGGAATCCTTCGAGCACGACTAAAAGCAGCTGTCCTACCCCCTTAGCCGGGCCCTGAGCCTACCCGGATCTATCCCTGATCTTGGTTCCGTGCCCTGTTCATACCGGTGCTAAGCCGATAGCCTGGGCAGCAGTTACTTTCCCAGCCTTCTAAGGAGCACACTATGAGCCTCAACCTATCCCTCGACTTGAGCGATGCCACCCTCGCGGACCTTGAAGCCTTCCTTGCCGCGGCCCGCGCTGCTGGGTGTGATCCCGCAGCCGCGCTGAGCGTGGAGGGGACGGTGATGCACGTGGACGTCGCCAAGCCCCGCGTCCGCCCCGACGTTTCGAAACCTGATACGCCACGTCGCACCAACCTTGACCGCTCCGCAGCGGAGTCCACCATCCGTTCCATCATCGATGCCCTCTCTGAGCGCCTTGATCCACCGCACCCTCCGCACGGGACTTCCTTTGGGACGTTTGGGCCGAGCGTGGATTAATCCGATGAGCTATAGGGAAGCCTAGAATTATGCCCGTGAAGTCCAAGCAGATCATCGCCGTATGGGTCCTCGTGGTGGCGGCCGTCATCACCGTCGTCGGCGCAGGCTGGTGGGTCACGGAGAGGAATCACGTACCGGAGGGAGCACTGACGGTGGAGCAGGTCGTCAATGGTGGCGTGCCGCAGGATCAGTCGGTGAATGCCCACCTCGACCCCACCGAAAATGACCGTATCGTGGCCCTGGCGGAGGCGCTGGGGATCCCGTCGGAATCGGTCCCGCGTGGCCTGCTTTCAGTGGCGTCGGATAGGTACAGGTCCCGCCAGGTCCTCGAAGCCGATCTGGACAAGGCCGTTGAGGCGGGCGCCATCACCAAGGAAGAGGCCAAGGGGGCGCTTTCTGCCTTCGACGCTGGCATCGTCGCCCCGGTGGAGGGACCGATCTTCGTGGAGTCGACCCCGGCTGAATAGTCCCAGCTGGCAACGCTGGCACTGAAGTCACAGGGACTGGCAGGAGATGCGCAGTCAATGAGGATTTGCCTTGCAGCCATGGCTCTTAAGCTCACACGCACAGATAACGAAACGATAAAGGTTGGTGCGTTGAGGTGGAGAAACGACGAAAACTACGCGAACTTCTCAGGACCGTAGTGGGAGTGAGTATTGCCATCCTCGTTCCCATCGGCGGTGGGCTAGGCGTCTTCGAAGTGGCCAACGGGGTGCCCCTTGGGGCGTCGTTGAGTGCCCTGTCCCTCCAGTAGCCCAGCCTTGTACTAGCTCACCTGGATGATTTTGGCGTGCGGGCCGTCCTCCTCGCCTCGGCAGCGCAGGACGTGCGTGATGAGGACACCTGCGATGCCGATGCACCACACGCCGAAGACTGCCCAGGCGGCTAGCTGGAAATCAGAGAACGGATAATCCGGCCCATTGCCCAAGTGGTCCAGTACTACGCCGACCAACTGGGCGCCGATGACTGTGGCCAGGAAGCCGCCCATGTTGCCCAGGCCCGTTGCCGTGGCGACGACCTTACGGTCGAGGTTTTCGCGGACAATGTCGAATCCATAATTTGCCACCGGTGTGCACAAGGACACCACGCTGATGAGGATGATCAGTGAGAGGTAGCTGCCGCCGAAGAGGAAGAACAGGACCCACACCGCGCAGTGGATAGCCACAAACCCCAAGGCGAGCCAGGGGCGGAAACCTCGCGTCCTAGAAGATAGCCTGCCGTGTACAGGGCCCACCAGAACCATGCACACGGTAAACCACGTCAGGGCCCAACCGGCGCTGGTCTTGGAAAATCCCATGCCCGCCGTCATCATGGGCATGCCCCACAGCATGACAAACACGTTGGTGGCGGCAAGACCGACCCAGTGAATGAAGAATGCCTGCCAGGCTACGGGTGAACGGAAAACCTGGGAGAGCAGCGCGCCCATGCTTTCTGGCTGCGCGTTCGGCTTTTCCTTCGGCTTCTTTACGATTCCGAGCGTTTCCGGGGAATCAGCAACTGCCACCGCGGCGGCGACAGCGATGAGAATGCCCACCGCGCCCAAGGTAACGAAGGCCAAGGTCCATCCGCCCCAGCCCAGAAGCATGGCAAAAGGTAGGGCAGAGATAAACTGACCCAGCTGTCCCAGGGAGGAGGTGACCTGCGTGAACATGGGGGTGCGGTGCAGCGGGAACCAGTAGGGAAGGATGCGCATCACCGACAGGAAGGCGGTGGCATCACCCGCGCCGATGAGCAGGCGGGCGGCGATGGCTACCCAATAATTACTCGTGAAACCGAGAAGTACCTGGCCGAGACCCATAATGATGGAGCCAATGACGAGCAAGCGCCGTGGGCCGAACTTATCGATGAGCATGCCCGTCGGGATCTGCGCCAGTGAATAAATGCCCAGTTGTACAGAGGTGAAAACAGCAATGCGCGAGGCATCGACCTCGAAGCGATCAATGGCCTCAAGCCCCGCGACGCCAAAAGATGTGCGGCCGGTAATTGCCACGATGTAGACCAACACCGCAGCTACCCACACGGAGAGAGCCTTAGTGGTAATTACATTGCGAGGATGAGGAACCGACATGGCTGATACTTTACGCGTCACCAACTAAGATGCAGGGGGTGAAGTACATTTCGACCCGCGATACCGACCGCCAGCCCGCCTCCTTTACGGATATCCTCCTCGGAGGTCTGGCCCCTGATGGCGGCCTCTACCTGCCGGAAACTTACCCCCGCATCGATGACGCCACCCTGACTAACTGGCGCCAGACGCTGGCGGAGGGTGGCTACGCGGCCTTGGCCGCGGAAGTGCTCAAGCTTTTTGTGGATGATATTCCCGCAGAAGACCTCGAAGGAATTGCCCAGCGCGCCTACACCTACCCCAAGTTTGACCACGAGGAAATCGTCCCCGTTAGCGAACTGGGGGAGGGCCTCTACATTGGCCACCTCTCTGAGGGGCCAACGGCCGCCTTCAAGGACATGGCCATGCAGATGTTGGGCGAGCTCTTCGAATACGAGTTGGCCCGCCGCGGCGAAACCCTCAACATTCTGGGTGCAACCTCGGGTGACACCGGTTCCTCGGCGGAGTACGCGATGCGCGGGCGCAAGGGTATCCGCGTCTTCATGCTGACCCCGGCCGGGCGTATGACGCCGTTCCAGCAGGCCCAGATGTTCGGGCTGGATGATCCGAATATCTGCAACATCGCCCTGGATGGTGTGTTTGATGATTGCCAGGACGTGGTCAAGGCGGTATCGGCCGACGCCAACTTCAAAGCCGAGAACCGCATCGGTGCGGTCAACTCCATTAACTGGGCCCGCCTCATGGCGCAGGTGGTCTACTACATCAACTGCTACCTCAAGGTCACTACGGAAAACACCGAAAAAGTCTCCTTCAGCGTGCCTACCGGCAACTTCGGCGATATCTGCGCCGGCCACATCGCTCGCCAGATGGGGCTGCCCATCGACCGCCTCATTGTGGCAACCAATGAAAACGACGTGCTCGATGAGTTCTTCCGCACCGGCAGCTACCGTCCGCGCTCCTCGGAGCAAACCCACAAGACCTCGTCGCCGTCGATGGATATTTCCCGTGCGTCGAACTTCGAGCGCTTCGCCTTCGATCTGCTGGGCCGCGATGCCGCACAGATCAAGGAGCTGTTCGGGACGAAGGTGAAGGAAGGCGGCTTTAACGTCGATAAGCAGGCGCTTGAGGCCGCCCACGCGGAGTACGGTTTCCTGTCCGGTTCCTCCACCCACGCGGATCGCCTCGCCACCATCAAGGATGTCCACGAGCGCTACGGCGTGCTGGTGGATCCGCACACCGCGGACGGCATCAAGGTCGCCCGCGCGGTACAGGAAGAATATGGGGTCGACACCCCCATCATCTGCCTAGAGACCGCCCTGCCGGTGAAGTTTGCGGAGACCATCAAAGAGGCCATCGGCAGCGAGCCGGAGGTGCCGGAGCGTTTCGCCGGCATCCTGGAGGCCGAGCGCTACGTCACGGATCTGCCCAATGATGCAGCGGCGGTGAAGGACTACATCACGCAGTACATCAGCAACACGGACGTTTAAGACAATGGGACAGGAACAATTCTCGGGCCCGGAGTACTTCACCGAGTTTGATCCGGAGAAGTTCATCCGCGACATGAAGCAGGTCGCTGAGATGGAGAAAGAAAATAAGGAGAATAAGGCGGACTCGGGTGAGGCTGCATCCGCGACGGAAGACTAGCCGGCGCCTCCTTGGGATACTGAGCACAGCGGGGTTGGCGCTGGCCGGGTGCACCGTGCCGATGGGAGCCGGACCCGTACAGAAGGCAGCCTCCAGCTCAGCTGTCTACTCCACCGTGGCGCCAGCTGAGCCGCAGGTGCATTCGCCGGATTCCTCCCCGGTGCCACCGGGCGCGGCGTTGGATATTTCGACCACGCAGCCCGTGCCCGGCGAAGCCTTTGACTTCAACCTGTGCACGGTTGCGTGGAGCTTCGTGCTTGACGACGCCCGCACCATCGCCGTCACCGCTTCCCATTGCGGTGAGCCGGGGGATACCGTGTGGGCAGGCGCTGCCGACGGTGAATTTGTCTACCCGGCAGAGCCCGTCGGCACCATTATCTACTCCGATCTCAGCGCGCCGAAGACGCACCAGCTGGATTTCGCTTTGGTGGAAATCACCAGGGAGGCTGAGTTTTATGTCCCGCGGGACATGCCCACCACCGTTGTCGCAGCGGATGAACACATGTTGCCTGACAGCGTCTGCAAGCTGGGCCGCATCACCGGTGAGACCTGCGGCCCGCTGACACATCGTGAGGGGCAGGGCAAACTCCAGTTTAATGACCGCACGGTGGAGACCGTCGCGGCGCGCGCCCAGGTGTGCTCCACGCACGGCGATTCCGGGGCTCCGGTATATGGTGCGCCGGGCAGCCCTTATGAGGACGTGATTGTGGGGGTGCTGTCGGGCACCACTGATGCGGCAGCCAGCAGTGAGGGGTGCGCGGATGGTTCGGAAGCACAGATGTCGTTTACACCTGCCTCCAAGATCGAGGAACTTCTGCCGGAGATTCTGGCGCAGGTCTAAGGCGCTAAGATGGTGCCCATGCCCACTCCTGATTTTATTGTGTCCCTGCGTGAGAAAATTGGTCACGACCAGCTCTTTTTACCCAGCGTGACCGCGGTTATCGTGCGGGCCGTGCCCACGGGTTCCGCTATCTGGGAGTTGCCCTCGGTGCTGCTTGCCCAGCGTGCCGATAATGGCACGTGGGCTCCCGTCTCCGGTATCTGTGAGCCGGGTGAGGAGATTACGACGACCGCGCTGCGCGAGGTCAAGGAGGAAGTGGGCCTCGATGGCCGCATCGAAGCACTTCTCGGCGTGGGCCAGGTGGGCCCAGTAGTCTGCCCCAATGGGGATAAGTGTCTCTACATGGATACCTCCATCCGGGTCTCCGTGCCGGACGATGCGGAGCCGGTTATCTCCGACGAAGAGAACCTGGCCGCGCAGTGGTTTTCGGTGGCGCAGATGCCGACGTCTGTCAGCGCCCGCCACCGCATGATCATCGGGGACGCCGTGGCGCAGATGAAGCATCCGCAGGGCTTCCGCCCGCGGATGGGCTACGTCAAGCGCACGTCTTAATCTGGTTTTAGTGGTTCAACCAGGCCTTTTCTGCTACCAGCATGGCTGTGGCAAGCGGGAAAACTGGCCTCCGGCGACATTGGGAGAACGTGTCAATGTCATGTGAAATGCATAAAAAACATTGCTATATGAAACTATCCCGCATAGCTTCAGGGTCATGTTGTCACTCAGATTCAAGAAAGTAACCATCGCCACAACCTTCGCCGCATTCGCTGGCACGGCACTCGGAACCGGGGTTGCCTCCGCGGCAGAGCCTTCTTCTGGAATCTCCTTCGGCTCCAGCTCCGGTGAGCTGGCACAGCTGAGCTCCACACTGTTTGGAAGCTCGAAGCCTGCTCCGGAAAACCCCGAAAACCCAGAAGCGCCGGAAGGTTCTGGCCTGATTGAAAAGGCAGAGGACGTGGAGGGCCTCACGGAACCGCTGACGGCAGAGCAAGCCAAGGAGGTTCTCAACGGCAGCTTCGTTGCGAAGAAGAACGATAAGATCGGGCTTTCCTTCCAACCGGATGGAACCGTAGGAGTTTCTGATGGTTGTAACCTCGGTAACGGTACATACGCTATCGCGGAGGACACCGGCGCCCTAGAGATCAAAGACGTCATAACCACTATGAAGGCTTGCGAGCCGGACGTGATGGTCGATGTTCACGATTTCAACGTCATCGTTCCGAAGAAGCCACAGGTCTATTCCATCGATGACACCACCATCGCATTGGTCAAAGATGGGCAGGCAATTCAGTTCGTCAAGGTCGATACCCCTGAAGAGAAGTAAGTGACCTTTCCTTATCAGTGGTCAACCCCCAGCAGGAGGTTGGCCACTTTCTGTGTTTTAGTCTGCGGCCTGTAAGGGGATGGGGGAGTTGTAGAGTTGCCTCAAAATATCATCGGAAACGCATGAAATGGGTTGATGTTGGAGGCCGCGGCCGATAGCTTCGGGGCCATGATTTCACGCACACTGAAGAAAGTAACCACAGCAACTGCGTTCGTCGCCCTCGCAGGCGGCGTCCTGGGCGCCGGTACTGCCGGTGCGCAAGAGCTGTCCTCCGTCGATTCCCTGCAGTCCAGCCAGATCCAGGAGCTGAGCTCCCGCCTCTTTGGCGGTCCGGGCACCCCGGAGGACTCCGAGGCGCCGGAAGGCTCCGGGCTGATTGAGAAGTACGAGGACGTCGACGGTCTGCAAGACAAGCTGCCGGCCGATGAGGCCCAGAAGGTTCTCAACGGTACCTTCACCGCAAAGAAGAACCCAGAGATTTCCGTGACCTTCAATTCCGATGGAACCCTCGCTTACAACGATGGCTGCAACTCCGGTGGCGCTAGCTACAAGCTGGATCAGACCGATGCCATTGTGGTGGAGAACCTGAACTCTACGTTGCGCGCATGCTCCCCGGATGCCATGGCCGACGCCGATGCGCTCAAGGCTATCCTCTCGGCCAAGCCCGTTGTCTTCCCCCTGGAGGGAAACAACTACGCACTGGGTAGCCAGGGCCAGGTCATCCAGTTTGAGAAGGCCGAGAACTAAGGCTTCCTAAGCGTCCAGCATTTCACGTGGCGGGGCTAGTCCGAGAGTGGGCTGGCCCCGCTTGTGCGTGCGCGCCGGCCCTCGACGAGCCAGCCAATGAAGCGGCAGGAGCAGGCAGACCAGTGTGCGACAAGCAGCACCGGGATGCTGAGCGCGATGACGTCGAGAAGCTCCGAGCCATTCACCAGCGCTACCTGGTGCCCGCCCATGCTGACGGTTCCGGGCGGGAAAGTACACGCCCACCACGCGGGCGAGTAATCCACCCAGCGAGCCACGTTGGGGTAGAAGGTGACCATGGCATAAAGCGCGAGGGGGATGGCAATCACCATAGCGGTGAGCCCGTAGTAGACAGAGAAACTACCGGGGTAAAGGATCTGCATGGCGGTAGTGGATTGGCCCACCACGCCTAACGGAACCCAGGCCGTCGCGGAGTTGGCGCCGGTGAGATTGACTTTGCCGTGCCAGGCAGCCCAATACACGCGGATGAAGATGGGGACCGCAGTGGAGATAGACATGATGAATAAAACGGTGCCCATCACGTGGTAGGCGCGCCCGTAGTCGAGGGCGAGGAAGCCGGCGACGGAAGAGGAAATCATGGGGCCGACCAGCGGCAGGCCCCAGGTAAACCGCGGCTGACCGTCGAAGCGGGTGAGCTGAATAGCCCACGTGATAACGGTGACCGGGCCACCGATCCAGAAGCCCACTAGGCGGAAGGTTCCGATATCCGTCAACCCGGACAGTGCTGCGCCGAGCGCCAGGATGCCGATGAAGTACATCGACCACTCAGCCATTGAAGTCCGCGCGAAGCTGGGCTGCCGATACACCGCGAAACCCACCGTCAGTACGAGAAGGATGACGCAGGATAGCGCTGCGAAGATGGCAGAGCCAGTGAGCATGCCTTCCTCAACGAGCAGCCGGGAGACGATGGACGTTCCCATGAGGCTGCCGCCCCATGCGGGGCCGGGCGGGGGCAATTGGCGGAATCTATCAGTCACAGAGGGGAATAGTAACCATTTACTGCGCACATGTCCCTTGTACTGTGCTTGTTCAGCACGTGAGATTGCGCCATCGTGAGCGCGTCAGTAGGGGAGAGCACAGTGTGGGTGTTGCATTAGGTGCTGACACGACGACAGGCTCCGACGAATCAAGCGAAACGTCGAAGCCTGTCATACCTGTCAAAGCAGTGCAGCTAAGGCAGCTTACCTCTAGCAGTCGTAGTACATCTCAAATTCCTGCGGAGTCGGGCGCAGGCGCACCGGCGCAATCTCGTTCTCGCGCTTGTAGTTGATGTAGGTCTCGATGAGGTCCTCGGAGAAGACATCGCCTTCGGTGAGGAAGTCATTGTCCTCCTCAAGTGCCGCGATGGACGCTTCCAGGGAGGTCGGTGCCTGCGGGATGGACGCAGCCTCTGCCGGCGGCAGCTCGTAGAGGTCCTTGTCCACCGGGGCGTGCGGCTCGATGCGGTTCTTGATGCCGTCGAGGCCTGCCATCATCATGGCGGCGAAACCGAAGTAGGGGTTGCCGGACGGATCCGGCGCGCGGAACTCGATGCGCTTTGCCTTCGGGTTGGAGCCGGTAATCGGGATGCGGATGGCAGCCGAGCGGTTGCGCTGCGAGTACACCAGGTTGATCGGTGCCTCAAAGCCCGGAACCAGGCGGTGGTAGGAGTTCAGGGTTGCGTTCGTGAACGCCAGAACCGCCGGTGCGTGGGCCAGGATGCCGCCGATGTAGTAGCGAGCAATGTCAGACAGGCCTGCATAGCCGGCCTCATCGTGGAAGAGCGGCTTGCCATCCTGCCACAGCGACATGTGGGCGTGCATGCCGGAGCCGTTATCGCCGGCCAGCGGCTTAGGCATGAAGGTCACGGTCTTGCCGAACTGCTCCGCGGTGTTCTTGATGATGTACTTGAAGGTCTGAATATCATCCGCCGCGTGCAGCAGGGAGTTGAAGCGGTAGTTGATCTCGTTCTGGCCGCTGCCCACCTCGTGGTGGAAACGCTCGATGACAAAGCCTGCCTTCTGCAGCTGCTCCACCATGGCGTCGCGAACTTCGCCGTGCTTGTCGACGGGCGCCGTAGGGAAGTAGCCGCCCTTCACGCGAGTCTTAAAACCGGTGTTCGGGGTGCCATCGAAGTTGGTCTCGGAACCGCGGTTCCACCAGCCTTCATCGGTATCAACCTCGTAGAAGCCGTGGTTAACGTCGGTGCTGTAGCGCACGGAGTCGAAAATATAGAACTCAGCTTCAGCGCCGAAGTTACAGGTATCCGCGATGCCGGTGGAAGCGAGGTACTCCTCAGCCTTGCGAGCGATGTTGCGCGGGTCGCGGCTAAAGGGCTCCAAGGTAAACGGGTCGTGGACGAAGAACTTGATGTTCAGGGTCTTCGCGGTGCGGAAAGGATCCACGAAGGCGGTCTTCGGATCCGGCAGCAGCGTCATATCGGACTCATCGATGGTGGTAAATCCGCGGATGGAAGAACCATCAAAGGCGAGGCCTTCGGCAGCTGCGTCTTCAGTAAATTCCTCGGCCGGAATAGAGAAGTGGTGCTCAGTGCCGGGGACGTCCGTAAACCGGATGTCAACGAACTTGACGTCCTCTTCCTTGATGAATGCGATGACGTCCTGGATTGTCTCAAAGGACACGGTGGTCTCCTGTTGGTTGACGTGTAGTACTCCCGACTAGTTTACAGGTATTGGCTTTGTCGCTGGGGTGTCTGGGGCACGTGGAGGCAAATTTTCTGCTTAGCAGAGACGACGGCTAGATTGGTGGGCATGGCTGATAACAACGATGGCTTTGAGAACGGGCAGTGGCCTGGGCAAACAATGGGCTTGCCCAAGGAAGGCTCAGGTTCCCTGGCTTCTGTAATGCGGCGCACTTTTGGCGTTCTCATTGACTGGCTCTTGGCAATGCTGATAGCCAATCTCCTCGAGCTCTTTACGAATTCGCTCGGTGGCCCGGCATTCTTGGGCTATGCAGTGTGGGTAGTCATGGGCATCGTGTGTGGTTGGCTCTTCGCCCGCACCCCGGGCATGGCGCTGCTGGGCATGGGCGTGGCGCGCCTTGATGAGCCGGGCTCTTCTGTCGGCTTGTGGCGAGCTGCGGTCCGCACGCTGCTGACTGCTGTGCTGTTCCCCGCGGCGATGGTCGATGCCGACGGCCGCGGCCTCCACGACCGCGCCACCGGCACCGCCGTCATCATGGCCTAAGGCTTGTTCTGCGCCAGCCGGTCGTATCCACCACAGATGCCCCACACGTGGTTCCCCTGAAAAGGTTTGTTTGGGGGCAAACAAACCTTCTTCATAACGCTAGATGGTTTACTTGGGGTCAAGTAAACCATCTGAGTAGAACCATCTGACGAGCGCCGCTTGCTAAGGCTAAGACGGCCATATTGCAAAGAAGTGTCGCAACGGAAAAGGGGTCCCTTCCGAGAATCTCGGAAGGGACCCCTTCTTGTGTGGAACGAGGGGGCTTATTTGCCGCCCTTGCGCTCCTGCATGCGGCGCATGCGGCGGTTCATACCCGCCATGTTTTGAGCCTGGCGGGGCATCGGGCCCTTGGGTAGACCCGGGGTGGTGCCCGGCAGATCATCCATAGCCTCGATGCGGCGAATGTTCTCGTAGGTTTCGTTCTTGTTGTAGTTGCGCGGCAGCTTCATGATGTGGGTGCGCAACTTGGAAACCGGCACCTCGTCCTCACCGCTGCCCACGAAGACCTCGTACACCGGCACACCGCCAGCCAAGCGGTCAACGCGCTTCTTCAAACGGTTGAGGGTAGGGGCGACGCGCTTGCGGTCACCTTCGACGACGAAAATGACGCCGGAGTTGCCGATTACGCGGTGAACCAGATCCTGCTGGCGGGTCGCAGCCACGCCAGGCTTGACCTTCCACACCACGCCCACGGTGTTGCGCAGCTGCTGCTCCAAAGCCCAGCCGGCGACACCAGGCTGGTCCTCCACCTTCTTGTACATGTCGCGCTCAAGGCGGCGAGTGAACAGGAACATAGCGAGCATCGCGCCAAGGCCCAAGCCGATGATGAGCATGAACCACTCGCCGTTGAAGAGCAGACCGATAAGGAAGAAGAGCAAGCCCACGCCCAAGAATGCGGCCAGCATGATGGGGATGAGAGCCTTGTCCTGCTTGCGCTGCATGTTGAACGCTTGCCACATCTGTGACCAGTTCTGCTTGCGCTTGGCGCGCTTTGCCGCGCGCTCTTGCTTCTTCGCGTCCTTGAGCGACGCCTTATCGTCCTTAGCCATGTCTCCTACTTTAAGGGCAAGAGGAATAAAAAGAGAAACGCGTTAGCGGATGGTAGCTGCAACAGAGTTGGCCTGTGCGCGGGTCTTAGCCATGCGCGTGGTCACCGGGGTTGCCTCGGAGGGGCCATACTTTTCCAGAAGGGTGGAAGCCTCCTGGGCGGTAGCGCCCTGGGAAGTCTCTGCCAAGTGCTTCAGGTTCTCCGGAAGCTCGAGGCCGCGTGCCTCCATGGCCTGCACGTAGAGGCGGCCAGCGCGGTAGGAGGAGCGGACCAGCGGGCCAGACATGACGCCACCAAAGCCGAGCTCCTTGGCCAGCTTGGAGTGCTCCACGAACTCCTCCGGGCGCACCCAGCGCTCGATCGGGTGGAAGCGCGGGCCGGGGCGCAGGTACTGGGTAATCGTGATGATGTCGCAGCCTGCCGAGCGCAGGTCGCGCAGCGCTTCCTCGATCTCCTCTGCGGTTTCGCCCATACCCAGGATGAGGTTGGACTTGGTAATCAGGCCAAAGTCGTGGGCCTGGCGGATGACGTCGAGGGAACGCTCATAGCGGAAGGCCGGGCGGATGCGCTTGAAGATGCGCGGCACCGTCTCTAGGTTGTGAGCGAAGACCTCCGGGCGGGCCTCAAAAACCTCCTGGAGCAGGTCCGGCTTGCCGGAGAAGTCCGGGGTGAGGTTCTCCACGCCGGTGTTCGGGTTGAGTTCATGAATCTTGCGGACGACCTCAGCGTAGAGCCAGGCACCCTCATCCGGCAGATCATCGCGGGTAACACCCGTAATGGTGGTGTAGTTGAGATCCATTTCCTGGATATTCTCTGCCACACGGCGCGGTTCGTCGCGGTCCAGCTCCGCTGGCTTGCCGGTAGCGATATCGCAGAAATCACAGCGGCGAGTGCACTTGTCGCCGCCGATGAGGAACGTAGCCTCACGCGATTCCCAGCACTCGTGAATATTGGGGCAGCCAGCCTCCTGGCACACGGTGTGCAGGGAAGCACCAGTCACGCGAGATTTCATGTCCTCATACCCAGGGCCGGTGCGAACCTGGTTGCGGATCCAGCGCGGCTTCTGTTCGATGGGAGACTCCGCATTCTTCTTCTCAATGCGGAGCATCTTGCGTCCTTCAGGCTTAACAGTCACGGAACCTCACTTTAGGTGTTGAACTAGCTCTTTCTATTACAAGCCCTGCGGGTGGCTGCTTTATTCCACCGAGGGTAGCCGCTATCTTTCTTGCGCGGCTTTGCGGGCTTGGCGGGCCTTCTCGTTGGCCACTTTGATGGGATCTGGGGCCGAGGCAAAGGTGTGGTCGGCCACCGTCAGTTCGCCGGAGAGGGCTTTGCGGAGGGCATCGAGAAGCGGGGCTTCTGCCTCCTCCATGGTCACCTCACGGCCGAGCTCAAGCGACAGCGTCGACACATCCGCATCGTCGATGCCGCAGGCCACGATGTGCTCGTAGTACTCCAAGGTGTTGGTGCAGTTGAGCGCTAGGCCGTGCATGGTCACGCCGCGGGTCACGCGAATGCCCAACGCACCTAGCTTGCGGTCGCGCTTCGGGGCGGCTGGGTCGGCAGCCTGGGTGGTGGAAGGAACCCACACCCCCGAGCGGCCATCGATGCGCCCAGCGGTGCTCACGCCGAGTTCACGGACGGCTTGGATGATGGCCTCCTCAAGGCGGCGGACGTAATCGACAACGTCAACCGGCTCGGCCAGTTTGATAATGGGGTAGACCACCAACTGGCCCTCGCCGTGCCAGGTGATGCGCCCGCCCCGGTCAACATCAATGACCGGTAGGCCATTATCGGGCATATCCTCCGGCTGCGTGCGCTTTCCGGCGGTGTAGACGTTGGGGTGCTCCACCACGAGGATGACATCACCCTGCGTGCCCGCCGCCCGCGCCGCCGCGAGCTCGGCCTGCAGATCCCAGGCCTCTTGGTAGCCCATGCGGCCCAAGCGGCGGATCTCCAGTGGTTCGTCGGAAGCGCGGATGGAGCGATCAGCGGGAAAGAAAGGTTCGCGGGGAGCAGTCATGAACCCAATCCTAAACCCCGCGAAGATTCAGCCAGAAAGGGGCTGAGTGTGCGCTGCTCAAGCGCTTTTTTAATCGACGCCGTTGGCGGAAGCGTACTCGTCGGCGGTCATCAGCTCGCCGACCTCGGTGACCTCGACCTCGAAGAGCCAGCCCTCACCGAAGGGATCGTTGTTGATGACTGCATAGTCATCGTGCACGTCCTCGTTGACGGCGGTCACGGTGCCGGTGACCGGGGAGTAGAGGTCAGACACGGACTTGGTGGACTCCACCTCGCCGCAGGTCTCGCCGTGCTCGACGGTGTCACCCACGGCCGGCAGCTCGGCGAAGACAACCTCGCCTAGGCGGTCGGCGGCCACGGAGGTGATGCCGATACGGACGGTAGAACCAACGACGGAGTCAGCGGTGGCGTTGATCCACTCGTGGTCCTCGGAGTAGGAGAAATCGGAAGGAAGGTTAGCCATGAGAAGGGGTGTCCTTTCGGTAGTTGACTTCAGTAGTGGAGTTTACTTATCGCGCTTGTAGAAGGGCAGCGCGGAAACCTCGAAGGGGTAGCGCTTGCCGCGGATGTCTACCTCCACGGCAGCACCCGGCTCGAGGCCAGCGGCGGTATCGATGAGAGCGAGCGCCACCGGGTGTCCCAGAGTGGGGGAGGGCTGACCGGAGGTCACCGTGCCCACCTTGTTCTCACCCACATACACCTCGGAGCCGGCACGGGCCGCGCGGCGCTGGGAGGAGACAAGTCCGGTGATGACGGCCTGCGGGCCCTCCTCGGCGCGCTGGCGCAGCACCTCAGCGCCCACAAAGTCCTGCTCCTTCTTGGCAAAGGCGCGGGACATTCCGGCTTCCACCGGAGTGATATCGCGGGTGAGCTCGTTGCCGTAAAGCGGCATGCCCGCCTCCAAGCGCAGGGAGTCGCGCGCTGCCAAGCCGCAGGGCTTGATGCCGTATTCCTCGCCGGCCTTGAGCAGCTCTTCCCACAGCTCCGGGGCATCGGAGTTGTAGACGATGAGCTCGAAGCCGTCCTCGCCGGTGTAGCCGGTGCGGCAGATAAACGCGTACTTGCGGGCCACCTTGCCGGTCATCGCGGCATAGTAGGGCAGGTCCATGACGGCCTGCTGTTTGGTGTCCTCCACCAGCGGGGCGAGGATCTCCAGTGCCTTCGGGCCCTGGACGGCAATCATCGCTACATCGCGGGACTCGTTCTTCAGGTCCACATCGAAGCCCTCGGCGCGCTCGTTGAGCGCTTCCCACACGGTGTCGGCGTTGCCGGCGTTGGGCACGACGAGGAACTTGGTCTCCTCCAAGCGGTAGGTGATGAGGTCATCGATGATGCCGCCATCCTCCGCGCAGATCATGGAGTACTTCGCCTTGCCCTCCTTAAGCGTGGTGAGGTTGGAGATGAAGCAATAGGAGAGGAACTCGGCGGCGTCCGGGCCGTTGACCCAGACTTCACCCATGTGGGAGAGATCGAAGAGGCCTGCGGCATTACGTACCGCGCGGTGCTCCTCGAGCTCGTTGTCATACTTCAGCGGCATCTCCCACGGTCCGAAGGGGGTGAAGGTGGCGCCGAGTTTCTCGTGCTCAGCATGCAGCGGGGAGTGCAGGTAGTCAGTCATTGATTAAACCTCCTGGTTGTCGTCGGAGTAGTCAAAAGCCTCTGGCGGCGGGCAGGTGCACACCAGGTTGCGGTCACCGTAAGCCTCGTCGATGCGGCGCACCGGCGGGAAGTACTTGTTAGCGCGCAGGGAGGTCACCGGGTAGGCGGCCTGTTGGCGGCTAAAGGCAAAGTTCCACTCGTCGGCGGCGACGGATTCGGCGTTGAACGGTGCGTGGTGGATGACGGAGTCCTCGTAGGCCACCTTGCCGTCGATGATCTCCTGGATCTCGGCGCGGATGGAGCGCATGGCTTCGATGAAGCGGTCCAGCTCACCCAGGTCCTCGGACTCGGTGGGCTCCACCATGAGGGTGCCGGCCACCGGGAAGGACAGGGTCGGCGCGTGGAAGCCGTAGTCCACGAGGCGCTTGGCTACATCGGCGGCGGTGACGCCGGAGGCGTCGGTCAGCTCGCGCAGGTCAAAGATGCATTCGTGGGCAACCAGGCCGGCATTACCCGTGTAGAGCACCGGGAAGGAATCCTTCAGGCGCTGCGCCAGGTAGTTCGCGCCGAGGATGGCGTGGCTCGTGGCTTCCGTAAGGCCCTGGGAGCCCACCATGGCCAGGTAGGACCAAGAAATCGGCAGCACGCCGGCGGAACCGTAGCGCGATGCGGTGGACGGCACGCCGGTGCCTTCTGCGGCTGGCTGCGCGGGGTCCAGCTGGGGGTCGTTGGCATCCGTTGGCAGGAAGGGCACCAAGTGCTTGGCGACGCCCACCGGGCCCACACCCGGGCCACCTCCGCCGTGCGGGATGGTGAAGGTCTTGTGCAGGTTCAGGTGGGACACATCGCCACCGAAAGCACCCGGGCGGGCCCAACCGGCCAGCGCGTTCATGTTCGCGCCGTCGATGTAGACCTGGCCGCCGGCCGCGTGGACCTTGTCGCAGACCTCGCGTACCTCCGGGTCGAAGACGCCGTGGGTGGAAGGGTAGGTAATCATGATGCCGGCGATGTGCTCGCCGTGCTGCTCAATCTTGGCGTCGAGGTCGGCGACGTCGATGGAGCCATCGTCCGCGGTCTTGACCACGACGACGCGCAGGTTGGCCAGGGTCGCCGACGCGGCGTTGGTGCCGTGCGCGGATGCCGGAATGAGGATGACATCGCGGCCGTGGTCGCCGTTGGCCACGTGGTAGCGGCGGATGGCCAGCAGGCCGGCCAGCTCACCCTGGGAACCGGCGTTGGGCTGGATCGAAACCTGGGCGTAGCCGGTGATATCGGCGAGCCAGGACTCGAGCTCGTCGATCAGCGCGCGCCAACCAGCGGTGGTCTCCTCCGGGGCATACGGGTGGATGCCCGCGAACTCCGGCCAGGAGATGGGCTCCATGGCAGAGGTGGGGTTGAGCTTCATCGTGCACGAGCCCAGCGGGATCATCGTGCGGTCGAGCGCCAGGTCCTTATCCGCCAAGGTGCGCAGGTAGCGCAGCATCTGGGTCTCGGAGTGGAGGGAGTTGAAGATCTCGTGCTGCAGCGGCTCCTCGGAACGCTGGACGGAGGACGGAATCTCGAAGGAGCCAGACGTGGCTGGCTCGGAGTTAGTGGAGGCCTCGGCGCCGAAGGCAGCGGCAAGGGTGTTGACGTCCTCGTTGGTAGCGGACTCGCCGAAGGAGACCGAGACCTTGTCGGAGCCGATGGCGCGCACCAGGTAGCCCTGCTCCTGCAGCTGGGCCTTGACGGCGGCCGCATCCACGCCTGTGACGGTCACGGTGTCGAAGAAGTCGCGGGAGACAATCTCCTTGCCCGCGCCGGTGACTGCCGCAGCGAAAGCAGAAGCGCGGTCATGCACTCGCTGTGCAATCTCCTTCAGCCCCTTCGGACCGTGGTAGACCGCGTACATCGAGGCCACGTTGGCCAGGAGGGCCTGGGCGGTACAGATATTGGAGGTGGCGCGCTCGCGGCGGATGTGCTGCTCGCGGGTTTGCAGCGCCAGACGATAAGCGGGGCGGCCGGCGGCGTCCTTGGACACGCCCACGATGCGGCCCGGAAGCTGGCGCTTGAGCTTATCCGTGACGGACATGAAGGCCGCGTGCGGGCCGCCGAAGAAGAGCGGGACACCGAATCGCTGCGAGGAGCCGAGGACGACGTCTGCGCCCATCGAACCAGGTGCCTCCAGAAGGAGCAGCGACAGCGGGTCGGCCACGACGGCGGCCAGGGCGCCGCGGGTGTGGAGCTCCTCGATGGCGGCGTGCGGGTCGACGATATCGCCCTCGGTTCCGGTGTAAGCCAGAACTGCACCGACGAGGTCTTCGCCGACGATGCCATCGCGGACATCAGCAATCTCGACCTCGAGCTCGATGGCGCGGGCGCGCTCAGCGGCCACGGTCAGGACCTGCGGGTGCAAGCGCGAATCCAACAGCACGCGGCGGCCCTTCTTCACCGCGCGGGCCATCAGTCCGACGGCTTCGGCGGTGGCAGAGGCTTCGTCGAGAAGCGAGGCGTTTGCGATGGGAAGGCCGGTCAGGGACTCAATCATGGTCTGGAAGTTCAGCAGTGCCTCGAGGCGGCCCTGCGAGATCTCCGGCTGGTAGGGCGTGTAGGCGGTGTACCATCCGGCGTCCTCCAGCAGCCCGCGGCGAATGACCGCCGGGGTGAGGGTATCGGAGTAACCCTGGCCATAGAAGGACTTCAGCACGACGTTCTGGGAGGCGTACTCGCGCAGCTTCGCCTGCGCATCATCTTCGCTCAAAGCCTCCGGGAGGTTGAGCGCCTCGGTGGCGCGGATGGAGGCTGGCAAGGCGGCATCGACAAGCGCATCGACGCTGTCGTAGCCCAGGGCCTTGAGCATCGTTTCACGCTCGGCTGCATCCGGGCCGAGATGACGAGAGATGAAATCCATATGGTGAATCTCCTTCGTGGCGTTAGTTTGTGTGACCTAAACTGCTCCAAGTATAAAGCGTATGCCATGACATTAACCCCGGTTACCCCTGATTCGGAGATGTAGCGTCACGGCAGTCAGCGCCGCGACAGCGAACCCGATGATGAAGGCGGTGGAATACCCCGTGACAGGGCCCAAAAGCGAGAGGATGAACGGGGCAAAGAAGCCGAGATAGGTCAGCGAATAAAACACCCCCGTTGCCGCGCCGAGTTCCGCCGGGTGAGCGATGGCTTGCGTTTCTGCGAGCCCGCTGAGCATGCCAATTCCATAGGAGCTGCCCATGATGATGGCCGCGAGGGGGAGGAGGAACACCGCCCAGCCGTGGTGTGCCGCCGCGACGACGATGAGACACAGGAGCATGCCTATCGCGGCCAGCACTATGCCGTGGAATGCGGTTACGCGGATGCGGCCCGCTAGCTGTTGGATTACCACGCCGCTTCTCATGGTGAGTAGCGCACAGAGCCCCGCAATGAGAATGGGGTAGCGCAGGTGCTCACTGAGCTGCGAGGGGAGGAAGACGAAGGCAGTGGTGGCGGAGCCGAAGACCCACGGCGCGTAGGCAACGACCGGTAGGTAGCGGGGCGTAATCAGGCTGGTGGGGATTAAGGAACGGCGCCGTGGCTGTGAATGAGGCTGTGGCTGTTCGGTGCGCTCTTCGGGCACCGTCCACACGAGTGGGACCACGATGAGTGCTAGGCCGATATGCAATAGATAAGGCAGGACGGTGGGCCATGGGAGGAACTCTGCGGCGATACCGGCAACGCCAGGTGCCAACGCGAAGCCAGCCGAAAGAGCAATGGAGGAACGCTTCGCACCAACGCTGAGGTGGGTGCTGAGCTCCTTGATCCAGGCAGCGCCGGAAGACATGGCCAGTCCCACCGCAGCCCCGGCACACAGGCGTCCGACCAGCAAGGGGAGGAAGGCGCCGCCTGCGCCGCCGAGGAAGACCAGCGAGCCGGCAGTGGTGGTGAGGACGGCTGGGCGCATGATAGCGCGGCGTCCCAGCGAATCCGAGAGAGGACCGCCAATGAAAAGTGCCACCATGATGCCGAGGGCGTAAATGCCAAAGAGGAAGGTCGTCTGCAGAACCCCCAAATCGGTGGTGACTTGGTAGACCACGACCATGGGGGCGAAAAGATTAGCGCCGCACGCGACGAGAAACATGCCGAGAGCGACGCGGAACCATTTCTGAGAAACCATGCTGCACAGTCTAGTGTGCTGAGTCACAGAGGTTAGGTCTTGGTGGCAAGACGGTTAAAGAAAACGCGCCTATCTGCCAAACTTAGCGCCGATCTCTGAAAAACCGGGCAATAGTTTTGGCAGATAGGGCAGTTGCGGCGCCACTGAGCGATGTCACCGAGCTGTGTTTGCGGGGGTGGAGGAAAGCCGGGTGGAAAACGACGAAGCTCCCCCGCCGCAGTGGCAGGGGAGCAGTCTCTTAAGACTTGGAGTCTTGTTAAGCCTTAGAGGTCAAGGTCGGCTTCGAAATCTGCGGTTTCGAGGCGGTCCTTGATGGTCGTGATGAAGCGGCCAGCGTCGGCACCATCGACCACCTGGTGGTCGTAGGTGAACGGCAGGTAGCACATCTGGCGGATGGCGATGGCGTCCTGGCCGTCCTCGGTCACGACGACCGCGCGCTTGGTAATAGCGGCGGTGCCCAGGATGCCAGCCTGCGGCGGAACCAGAATCGGGGTATCCAGCAGGGCGCCCTCGGAGCCGATGTTGGTCACGGTGAAGGTTGCACCGGTCAGATCGTTTGGCTTGAGCTTGTTGTTGCGGGCCTTATCAGCCAGCTCGGCGATCTTCTGGGCAATCTCCGGCAGCGTTAGCTCCTGGGCCTTGTGGATGACCGGGGTCAGCAGGCCGCGCGGAGTATCCACGGCGATGGCCACGTTGACGTCAGCGTGGTAGGTCATCTCCTTGGTCTCCGGGTTGTAGGACGCGTTGACGTTCGGGTGGGAGACCAGTGCCTCAACGGTGGCCTTCACGATGAACGGCAGGAAGGAGAGGTTGGCCTCGTACTTGTCGATGAACGCCTGCTTGGACTGCTTGCGCATATCCCAGATGGCGGTCATATCGACTTCCTGGACGTGGGTCAGCTGAGCGGAAATCTGGAGGGCCTCAACCATCTTGGTCGCCGTGATCTCGCGGATACGGTTGACCTTCTGGGTGGTGCCGATGAGCTCCTGCTTCTCCGGATCTACAGACTTGGTGGACCAGCGAGCGCGCGGGTTGCTGGAGGAGGCGCTAGCGGAGGAAGCCGGTGCCTCACCTTCGCCGGCGGCGGCCAGGACGTCCTGCTTGCGGATGCGGCCACCGACGCCAGTGCCGGAGACGGTGGAGAGGTCTACGCCGTGCTTCTCAGCCAGCTTGCGCACCAGCGGGGTGACATACGGGACGTTATCGCCGTTGTTGACCTTCGTGGAGGTCTCAGAAGTCTTCGGCTCGGAGGACTGGGAAGCAGCAGGCTTCTCCTCTGCCTTCGGCTCTTCCTTCTTCTCTTCGGCCTTGGGCTCTTCCTTCTTTTCCTCTTCCTTGGCGGCAGGCTTTTCGGAGGCTGCGGCGGAGCCGTCGCCGACGCGGGCGATGACGGCGCCGACGTCGACGGTGTCGTCTTCCTCGGCGAGGATTTCAACGAGGGTGCCGGCGACCGGGGACGGGATTTCGGTGTCGACCTTGTCGGTGGAGACCTCGAGCAACGGTTCGTCGACCTCGACGGTGTCGCCGACGGACTTCAGCCACTGGGTGATGGTGCCCTCGGTGACGGACTCACCAAGCTCCGGCATTTCCACGTCGGTGGCATCACCAGAAGCGGCCGGCGCCTCGGACTCAGCGTCCTCAGCGGGCTTGTCTGGGGTCTCGGCAGCCTTCTCGGAGGAATCCGCGGACTCCTCAGTAGCCGGTGCGGATTCGCCTTCGTCACCGATGATGGCGATGACTGCGCCCACGTCTACGGTGTCATCTTCCTCAGCCTTGATTTCGAGGATGGTGCCGGCGACCGGGGAGGGGATTTCGGTGTCGACCTTGTCGGTGGAGACCTCGAGCAACGGCTCGTCGACCTCGACGGTGTCGCCGACGGACTTCAGCCACTGGGTAATCGTGCCTTCGGTTACGGATTCGCCCAGTTCGGGCATCACAACAGAGTGTGCCATAAGTGTTAAGACTCCTCGAAAGTTGGAATTAGTGAAACGCTAGTGTTTGATTCTACAGCGTGTTTATAAAAGGTGCGCACGGGTGGGGTGAATTAGGGCATCCTCCGCACGAAGTGGCTGAAGGTGGCCTCCGGTAGGCTAAAGAGCCATGTTCAACCCCTTCCGCCGCAACAGCTCCAAGTCCCAACTGCGCCCGCCCCGCGCACCGGGGGAGACCATTCGCGCAGAAGACGCCCAAGAGCTTCAAGCCTGGGCGCAGGGACGTGCTTTTATTGAGGCCTTTGTTGAACCGGAGACCGTGGTCAACGAGATGTCTGTCGTTGTGGTGGATGAAAACGGCGCCTTCATTCGCCGTCGCATTGGTGGGCCCAAAGGCATCGACGCGGTGGCTAAGCTTCTGCGCTGCGATGTCTATGACGTCGAAGAGACTGGTTACCCCCAGCGCATGCGCGAGCGCATCGAGCGAGAGCGCATTCTGCGCAAGCGGGAGGAACAACGCGAGCGCCGTCAGCGGTTTGAACAGCGACAGCAGCAGAATGACCAGGACGGCAATTAGAGGGGTGCTGCCTAGCCAGTAATGATGGTGGCGCCTGCCTTCTCAAGCTCTTCCAGAGCGGCGGCGCCGCGGGCCTCGTCGACAGGCGCGCAGTAATCCGCCAGCACACGCACCGAATCCCTCCGCAAGGGCGTCGGCAGCGGCGGCGCGCACGCAGTGATCGGTAGCGATGCCCACGATGTCCACGGCGGTGGTGTCGCTCGCAGCCATCGCGGGAACGCCGTCGGCGCGCCTTGAAACCGGTCGCAGCGATATTCACCCTTCTGAAATACCGCGGCTGGCCAGATCGCGTCAGAATCGGACCGCGCGAGTCGCCAAAGGGGTTCTCAGAGAAATGAGTGCCTGGGTCGATGTGCCAGTCCTGCGTGGCAACGACAGTGTCGTAGGAAGGCTGGAGGGCACCGATGCGATCGGCCACCTCATTTCCGCGCTCGGTGGCGAGGGCTCCGCCGGGGCAGAAGTCATGTTGGACGTCGACAATGATGAGTGCAGGTGTCATACGCGGCAATTCTATACGCTGGGAAACGATGAAAACACCGATTCCTTTTTATCTACAGAAGATCCTTGATGGCGTTCACGATCACGATTCCGGAGAAGTCGCGGACTATATCCCGGAGCTGGCTGCCGCAAACCCCGAGCAGCTGGGGGCTGCGCTGTGCTCTGTGACGGGCCACCTCTACAGCGCCGGTGACGCGGAGACCCGCTTTACCATTCAGTCCATTTCCAAGCCCTTCGTCTATGCCCTCGCTCTGAGCGAGTTCGGCCCTGACGCGGTGCGTGAGGTGGTAGGACTCGAGCCCTCGGGGCAGGCCTTCAATGAGTTATCCCTAGCCAAGGACCACCGCCCCCTGAACCCGATGATCAATGCCGGTGCCATCGTGGTCAATCAGCTGATTAATGGGGTGGAGTCGACCGTGGAGGACCGCGTGGAAAAGATCCGCGCCTTCATATCCCAGTTGGCGGGGCGCGAGGTGGACGTCGATAAGCGCCTGTGTGACTCGGAACTTGAGCACGCTGAGCGCAACCTGTCCCTGGCACATATGCTGCGCTCCTACGGCATCATCCAGGACGATGCCCACGACGCCGTGCTGTCCTATACCTCGCAGTGTGCTCTGTCGGTGGACGTGCGCGACCTCGCCGTCATGACCGCGACCCTGGCTAATGGTGGCCGCCAGCCGGTAACGGGGGAGAAGATTTTGGACGCCGACGTCTGCCGCATGACGCTGGCGGTGATGAGTTCCTGCGGCATGTACGACGGTGCTGGGCGCTGGATGGCGGAGGTGGGAATCCCCGCTAAGTCCGGCGTATCCGGAGGACTCATTGGAACGCTGCCGGGGCAGATCGGCGTGGCGACGTTCTCGCCGCGTCTCGATGAGCAGGGAAATAGCGTGCGCGGAACCGAAATCTTCCGCGAGCTCTCCTCGGACATGGGCCTGCACTTGATGTCCACGGAAAACCGCTTTGGTGTGCACCCAGTGCGCAGCGTCGACGAGGATGACGACACCGCGATTATCCGCCTACAAGGTCATATCAACTTCACCGCCACCGAAGCCATCCTCCACGAGCTGGAGGAGCGCCAGTTCTCCGGCAAGCGCTTGGCCTTGGACTTCTCCCAGGTCTCTGGCCTGCACAAGGTGGGCCGGCGCATGCTCAAGGAAGGACTGCGCCGGCTGCGTGAGGAAGGCAACGAGGTCGCGCTTGTCGACGACGACGGGCTCGTCACCGACCGCGCCATGTCCGACGGTACGGTCCTCCCATTGGCGGATAAGGAGGACTACGTCATCGCCGGCGAAGAGGTGTGAGCGGCCTAAAGCCGCTCACACGAGGGGCCGCATGGAAGCCGCTCTGATCTAGGCTTCGGCGATCTCGCGCAGCGCTGCCACCACGGTGCGCACCGGAACTCCGGTGGCGCGCTTCGGGGTGTAGCCGCGCGGGGCGGAACCGTTCCAAGAGGGGCCGGCGATATCGATGTGGGCCCACTCGATGCCCTCGCCCACGAACTGCTTGAGGTAGGTACCGGCGAACTCCATGCCGCCCTCGCGCTTCGCATTGATATTGCGGATGTCCGCGGCCTGGGACTTGATCTCCTCGTCGTGCTCTTCCAGCAGCGGCATAGCCCAGGCGTTCTCGCCCACCTCGCGGCCGATTTCGGCGAGGCGATCGCGGAAGACCTCGGAGCCCATGATGCCGGAGGTGCGCGAACCCAGCGCCACGATCTGTGCGCCGGTGAGTGTCGCGGTCTCAATGAGGTAATCGGGCTTATCCTCGCTGGCGCGCGCGATGGCGTCCGATAGCACGAGGCGGCCCTCGGCGTCGGTGTTGAGGACCTCGGAGGTCAGGCCGCCGTAGTGGGTAATGACATCGCCCGGGCGGGTGGCGCCAGAGCCCGGCATGTTCTCAGCCAGCGGCAGGGTAGCGGTGATCTGAACCGGCAGCTTCAGCTTGGCCGCCGCGATGATGGTGGCCGCCATCGCAGCGGAGCCACCCATATCCGAAATCATGTCCCACATGCCATTGCCTGGCTTGAGGGAGATACCGCCGGTATCGAAGGTAATGCCCTTACCTACAAGAGCCACGTGTTTCTTGGCCTTCTTGGGCTTCCAGCTCAGGCGCACCAGACGCGGCGGGCGGGCAGACCCCTTGCCTACCGCGAGGATGCCGCCGAAGCCCTGCTTCTCCAGCTGCTTTTCATCGAGCACCTCGACGTCAAGACCGGCTTCCTTTGCCTGGCCGGAAAGGAACGCGGCGTAGGACTCCGGGTAGAGCTCGTTGGCGGGGGCGTTCACGAGGTCGCGGGCAAGCAAGACAGACTCGGCCACGGTGCGGGCTGCCTCAAACTCCTCGGAGACAGACTTATCAGCCACCACCACGAAAGTGGCTGGTTGTTCCTTCTCCTCCAGTTCGGTGGAGCGAATGCCGCGATAAGCGTAGCCGCCGAGGATGAGACCCTCGACAGCAGCAGAAACACCGAAGTCCGCCAGGCTGGTCACGATGGTGCCCACGCCCGCGGTGGCGCGAGCGGCGCTGCCGGCGGCGCGGCGCAGGGCCTCGGCGTCGAGTTCCTCTACATCGCCCAAGCCCAGTGCAATGACCTGCGCAGCCCCTGCCTTCTGCGGGGCGGGAACCTTCACGATTTCCCCGGCCTTGCCCGTCGCGCCCACGGCCGCGAGAGCCTCGTACGTCGAGCGCAGTGCGGACGAGCTGAGAAGAGAGGTGCCCGGCACCTCGAGTCCCTCCTCGCCGGCGAAGGCGGCGATCAGCAGGGCATCTGCCTGCTTGGGGGCCTTCTTGGCCAGCTCAACGGTGGGGAAAGAGCCGCGTGCGGGCAGTTCGAACGTGGAAGAAGCCACGATGTCCTCCTTGAGAAAAGTGACAATGGGATACTCCTCACACACTACCCGTGTCTATGGTGTGGAACGTAGTGGGATTACAGTGGGATTACGGTGGGAGTGGGGTGGGGTGGCAGCGGGGCTTGTGGGCTCGCCGAGTGGACTCAAGGAGTGGTGATCTAGCTAGGGCATTTCTGCATCTCTATAGGGGGCTAAGGAGTACGCTGTAATCCATGTTGAATTACACCGTGACGCGAACTGAAAACCCCACCTCCCCGGAGCGCCTGCAGGAAATTCTGGCGAACCCGGGCTTTGGTAAGTACTTCACCGACCACATGGTGACGATTGACTGGACCGAGGACAAGGGATGGCACGACGCGCAGGTACGCCCCTACGAGCCGTTTAGCATGGATCCGGCGTCCACCGTCTTCCACTATGGCCAGGCCATCTTCGAGGGCATCAAGGCCTACCGCCAGCCAGATGGCAGCATCGCCACCTTCCGCCCAGAGCAGAACGCGCAGCGTCTTCAGGCTTCCGCTGAGCGCATGGCTATGCCGCAGCTGCCGGAAGAGGAGTTCATCGAGTCCCTGCGCCAGCTTGTCGACGTCGACCAGGCCTGGGTCCCCGAAGCCGGCGGCGAGGCAGCGCTGTACTTCCGCCCCTTCATGATCGCCACCGATGTGTCCCTGGGCGTGCACCCGGCGCATTCCTACCGCTATGTTGTTATCGCCTCCCCGGCCGGCGCGTACTTCTCCGGCGGCATCAAGCCGGTGTCCGTCTGGCTGTCCACCGACTACGTCCGCGCTGCTCCCGGCGGCACGGGCGCGGCCAAGTTCGCCGGCAACTATGCGGCCTCACTGCTCGCCCAGGCGCAGGCCGCGGAGAAGGGCTGCGACCAGGTGGTGTGGCTGGACGCCATCGACCGCACCTACATCGAGGAAATGGGTGGCATGAACCTGGCCTTTGTCTACGGCGAGGAGGGCAACCAAACCCTGGTGACCCCGGCGCTGTCGGGTTCGCTGCTGCCGGGCATTACCCGCGCCTCGCTTCTGCAGGTTGCTGAGGATATGGGGCTGAAGGTCGAAGAGCGCCGCATCACCTACAAGGAGTGGGAGCAGGACGTTGCTTCCGGCGCCATGGTGGAGGCCTTTGCCTGCGGCACCGCAGCCGTTATTACCCCGGTGGGCCACGTCATGGGCGACGAGACCGACTTCCACATCAACAACGATGAGGCCGGTGCTACGACGATGGCCCTGCGCGAGCGCCTCACCGGCATCCAGCGCGGGTCCGTGGAGGATACTCACGGCTGGCTGCACACGCTGGTGGAAGCGAAATAAGCACGCCGTCTAGGCGAGCTCTGCGGCCAGCTGCACCAGCGGCAAGGCCGCGAGCGCGCCAAGGGGGAAGCCTTCGCTCAGGTTTAAATCAAGCAGTGGGGTTAGTCCCAGCTCTTTGGAGATCTGTGCGGCGCGCCTCACCGCTTCCGCGCGTGTGCTCCGCCGGACAGCGGTGCGCTGGGGCGAAAGCAGCTTCGCCGCGCGTGGCCGCGCGATAAACCCGAGCGCCGCAGGCTCGGGAACGATGGTTGACGACCTCCCCCTCGGGTGCGCGGACATCGGTCACGCACCCGCAGCCTCCACATCGCATCCGTAATACCGCTGGCCAGAGTATTCGTCCCCACAATCGCCACCGGTTCGTAATCGGCCAGCTCGGCGGCGACTGCTAGCCGACAAATCAGACGTGATGAGCAGATCAGTGCCCGAATCGATCTCTCGACCATCGGTCGATGTGTACTGCACCTGCCGGGACATAGCGGAAGGCGCAGGCGCGCTGGTGGACTCTGCGCTGCATTCGACGAAGTCGATGCCCGCTCCTGCCCGCTGCGCAGCGCTGAAGAGATTATCGCGCCACCGATCTGCATCGCTGAGGGAGTGCTCTGTGGCTTCTGCACCGTCGACAGTGGGTACAACGTTGGCATCAGCGCCTCAAAGACGATGGCTCGGGGGCGCTGAAGGGGCTTCGCCTGCGGGGAATCCTGCGCTGCCGCCAACCACGCGGCAATTTCGGCGACGCGGTTTGGTTGAGCTGCGGTTGAAGGGCGCAGCTGGGGAACCGCGGTGAATTCAGGCATGTGTCCTCCGGTTTAGACGGTGGCTCCGCGCTCCACCTGCGGGCGCGGGGTGCGCCACTTACGCGGCTGGGAGGCGCGGGAGTACGCGTAGAAGCCCAGACCAAAACCGGCCTCGGTGGTTCCGGGGAACTTCAGGCGCACGGCGTTGTTGCACTTGCGCGCGAGCCAGAAGCCCTCGACGGCAAAAACAACGATGATCGCCATTGCACCGATCGAGATGATCTGCGACAGGCGCGGGTCCCGGGTGCTGACAAACATGAGTACGAGCAGGACGATAGCAAAGGGCATGACCCACTCGTTGATGAAGCGGCGGGAATCTACCCAATCGCGCACATAGCGGCGGACCTCGCCCTTATCGCGGGCGAGCAAGTAGCGCTCGTCGCCAGCGGCCATGCGCTCCTGTGCCACCTTGTTACGTTCGCGGGACTCAGCGCGCTCCCTACGCTTATATTCCTTCCATTCCGCCTTGGACATGGAAGCCTTAAGCTCCTTGCGATGCTGGTAGCGTTGCGCGTCCGACATCCCCCGGGGATCACGCTTGACGCCGCGGGCGATTTCCTGCGCATCACGCTTGGGCGTGGGGCGGCCCTTCGGCGGCGTGTAGCCCTTGCGGTGCGGTTTCTCGGCGGCGGGTTGCTCTTCCGGCGCCGGGGTTTGCTCGGCGGGGGAAGAAGTCTTGTCATCTTTTTGCCACGGAAGTTTCACGCTGTTTAGCGTACAAGGTCTAGCAGACATAACGGGAATAGGCCCGCGGGAGAGAGCGTTGTGGTTAGGGAACAGGACACCTGTGAACCACTAGTGAACTGTGAGGCATCCTTTCTTCCTCACCTGTGAGGGGGTAGGGTGGGCTCCAGAAAAATTCCGCATATATAAGAGGAGAAATCATGACCGCTCCCGCGTCTGCAACCGGAGTTATCCTGACCGAGGCCGCTGCCGCCAAGGCAAAGTCCCTGCTTGAGCAGGAAGGCCGCGACGATCTGTCACTGCGCATTGCTGTCCAGCCAGGCGGCTGCGCGGGTCTGCGCTACCAGCTCTACTTCGATGACCGCACCCTGGATGGTGACAAGGTGGACACCATTGGCGGCGTCAACCTCGTCGTAGACAAGATGTCCATCCCGTACCTCACCGGCGCCAAGATTGACTTCTCCGACACGATTGAGGCCCAGGGCTTTACCATCGATAACCCCAACGCTGGTGGTTCCTGCGCTTGCGGTGACTCCTTCAATTAAATTCAAGTAAAGTCACGTTGACAAAACTGACGGAGCCCTCGTTCGCAGTGTGCGGCGAGGGCTCCGTCAGTTTTGTTGTTTGAACTAGAGCTTCACGGGGTAGTCGCGCTGCTCGATCTTCGGGTCGATGCGGTCTTCGACGAAGATGCCGTGCCAAATCATGAAGGACAGCACCGTCCACAAGCGGCGTGAGTGATCGGATACACCGTCGCGGTGCTCCTTGAGCATCTCCAGGACTTCCTTCTTGTTGAAGATGTCCTCGGTCTGGGACTCGGTAATCTGATCCTGGGCCCAACCGTAGAGTTCATCGCCGGCCAACCAGTGGCGCATGGGAACCGGGAAGCCCAGCTTCTTGCGGTGCAGCACGTGCGGGGGAACGATCTGCTCCATGGCCTTGCGCAGCGCGTACTTGGTCGTCCCGTGCGAAATCTTGAGGTCGTAGGGGATAGTTTCCGCGACCTTAAACACTTCCTTGTCGAGGAAGGGAACGCGCAGCTCTAGGGAGTTGGCCATGTTCATCTTGTCGGCCTTGACCAAGATGTCGCCGCGCATCCACGTAAACAGGTCGAGGTGCTGCATGCGGGCTACCGGGTCGAAGTCCTGTGATTGCGCGTAGATCGGTGCGGTGACCTCGCGGTGATCCCACTCCGGCTTGGCCCAGGGGAGCACCCGCTGGAGCTGCTCGAAGTTAAAGGAACGTGCATTGCCGTAATAGCGCTCCTCCATGGTCATCGAACCGCGGTTGAGCAGGGACTTGCCCTTCATTCCTTCGGGGAGTACCTGTGAGAGCTTGCCCAGGCCGCGACGCAGCGGGGAGGGGATCTTCTCGAACGGAGCCAGGGAGAGAGGCTCCTTATAAATGGTGTAGCCGCCGAAGAGCTCGTCCGCACCTTCGCCGGAGAGCACCACCTTGACGTGCTTGCGGGCTTCCTGGGCCACGAAGTACAGCGGAACGAGGGAAGGGTCTGCGACGGGGTTGTCCAGGTACCACATGATCTTCGGTACAGCGTCGGCGTACTCCTCAGGGGAGACGATTTTGACGATGTGCTCCACACCGATCGCCGCGGCGGACTCGGCGGCGACATCCACCTCGGAGTAGCCCTCGCGCTCGAATCCCGTGGTGAAGGTGAGTAGGTCTGGGTTGTGGCGCTTGGCCAGAGCTGCGATGGCGGTGGAATCGATACCGCCGGAGAGGAAGGAGCCGACGGTGACGTCCGCACGCATGTGCTTCTCGACGCTATCCTCCAGCGCCCGCGCGATTCTGTCGAAGAGCTGCTGCTCCTCGCCCTGCTTGACGGGTTGGATAGGGAAGCGTGGCTTGAAATAACGCTCGGAGACTACTTCTTCGCCGGGGCGAAGAGTGACGGTACAGCCAGATTCCACGCGGCGAATATTGGCGTGGAGGGACTCCGGCTCAGGCACGTATTGGAGATCGACATAGTGCTCGATAGCGCGTCGATCAAGGCTGAGGTCTAGACCGAGCGAGTCGGCCATCGAAAGGATGCACTTCATCTCCGAGGCGAAGACCGTGCCCTCCTTGGTGGTGGCGTAGTAGAGCGACTTGATGCCGAACTGGTCGCGGGCGGCAAACATCGTGCGCGTTTCGGTATCCCAGATAACGAAGCCGAACATGCCACGCAGGTGCTCTACGACGTCCTTACCCCAGTGGTGATAGCCCACGACGATGGGCTCGCCGTCACCCCCGGTGTTGAAGGTATAGCCGGCGGCACTGAGCTCTTCGCGGAGTTCTACGTAGTTATAGATTTCGCCGTTGAAGGTAAGGGCATAGCGCTCGGGGTTGTCCTCGGGGCCCCAGCGGAGCGGCTGATTGGAGTGCTCGAGGTCGATGATGGATAGGCGGTTAAAGCCAAAAGCCGCATCATCGTCGTGCCAGGTTCCGGCAGCGTCCGGGCCGCGGTGGCGCATGCACTGAAGAGACTGTTCAAGAGCTTCCAGGTGCTGGGCGGCGTTGCGATCGGCGCTCAGTAGCGCGCAGAGTCCGCACATAAGCTTGCTTCTCCTTATAGATCAAGGTTCATCTCCGGAACACTTTACGGCCGCGGCCAAACGATCTGCGAACCCCGCGCCGCGTTCCCCGTTAGGGTGCGAACTTTCGGATGATGCAGGGGTGTGCGGCTTGTGAATTGGGTCATAGCCGGGAGGGGGAGGCTGGGGGAGCTGGCGTGATCTTGTGCAGGTGGGCCGGTAACATTCCGTACGTTCACTACTTATAGGGCAGGTCCAACGCCCAAACAGTCCAGCGAAAAGGCCTGAAAATCAGGCAGGATGCTCTATTCTGATTGGGTAGGAATGCTCTGTGAGTATTCGAGAAGTTTGTGTGCACAGAAAGGCAGAACACACGTGGGACAGCGTAAGCAGCGCAACCTCGGCCGTAAGGCAGGCCTAGCGGGCGTCATCGCTTTGGGCGGTCTAGCCCTTGCGGGTTGTGACGTCGCAGCGCCGACGGCAGTTGAGAACCTCCTAGGCATGGGTTGGCCGAAGGGTGTTACCCCTGAAGCGACCTCGATGTACAACTTCTGGATCTGGGTCTGGGTTGCTGCATGGATCATCGGTTTCATCATGTGGGGCCTGTTCCTCACCGCTATCTTCCGCTGGAATGCGAAGAAGGCTGAGAAGGCCGGCAAGGGCGAGTTCCCGAAGCAGCTGCAGTACAACGTGCCGCTGGAGATGGCTCTGACCATTATCCCGATTCTGATCATCATGGGCCTGTTCTTCTTCACTGTTCAGGCTCAGCAGAAGGTTACGGCGCTGGATAAGAACCCTGAGGTGACCGTGGACGTTACCGCCTTCCAGTGGAACTGGAAGTTCGGTTACGCCGAGAACAAGGTTGATGGCGAGAACTACGATGGCGCCGATGTCGAGCGTCAGAAGCTTGCCGAGGAATCTTCCGTGGATCCGGAGGGCACCAAGAACCCGAACCCGATCCACGGTAAGTCCATGGGTGACATCTCTTACCTCAACTTCAACAAGATTGAGACCGTCGGTACCACCGAAGAGGTTCCGGTCCTGGTTCTCCCGGTTGACACCCCGATCGAGTTCCGCCTCGCCTCCGGCGATGTTTCCCACTCCTTCTGGGTTCCGGAGTTCCTGTTTAAGCGCGATGCTTACTCCCACCCGGAGAACAACTCCCAGGAGCGCCGCTTCCAGGTAGAGAAGATTGAGGAGAAGGGCGCCTTCGTTGGTCGCTGTGCTGAGATGTGCGGTACCTACCACGCCATGATGAACTTCGAGATTCGCGTCGTTGATCGCGCAGACTTCAACGAGTACCTCAAGTTCCGTGAGGATAACCCGCAGGCAACTAACGCTGAGGCTCTCGAGCACATCGGTGAAGAGCCCTACGCAGTTACCACCGCTCCGTTCAACTCTCTGCGCGACACCCGCGATGCCGACAACTTTGTCGACACCGCTGAAGCGGCATAAGAAAAGGAACTGATAGAAAATGCGTGCAACATCTAAGGTCTTTTATTCCATCGCGACCTACCTCTTCGTGTCGCTCATCGTCTACGTCATTGGCGTTAACTACGTCAAGGATGATGGCTACATGTACGGCACCGAGTGGGTCGGCATCGTGGGCTTGGTCCTCGCTATGCTGCTCTGCCTCATGCTGGGCGGCTACCTGCACTTCACCGATAACCGCTCCGACATCGCGCCGGAGGATTGGGAAGAGGCGGAGACTGAAGACGCAGCCGGTATCCTTGGCTTCTTCTCTCCGAGCTCCATCTGGCCGCTGTGCATGACCGGCTCCATCGCAGTGCTGGGTCTTGGCATCATCTTCCTCTACTTCTGGATGATCATCCTGGGCGCAGTCCTGCTCGTCACCTCCGTGACTGGCTTGTCCCTGCAGTATGGCCTTCCGAAGGAAAAGCACTAAGGCTTAACCTTTTCTGCCGCGCTTTCTAGCGTCACGACTTCTCACGCCTCCGCCACACCTCGTGGCGGAGGCTTTGTCGTTGAGAAGACTGCGTCGTAGTGCGTTGCGGAAAGTTCCCAAAAGGGAGAAAAAATTTTGATTTGGGTGGAGTGCTGGGGGAGCGGGTGGCTTGCCGAAAGTGTGTAACTCAAGGTCTGTGCTTAGAATTCCAGCACGTTAACGGCCATTTTTACGGGGGTCATCCGAAAGTTGCAGTCCTGCACTTTCGCCCGCGGGGGCGGGTGTGATTTATCTCATTGGCGTTGGTCCGAACGGTTTCGGATTGCGGGCAAAACGTACCACTTCTTGACCTGTTGCTGGCTTCACAACTGGCGTTGCCAAGTCTCACTACCTGCAGGGATGGGGCGTCGTAAAGCGCGCTAAAAAGTTCCCGACTACTTCCTGGGAGCTCTATGGTTCCTGCCTGGGGTGAAAACTGTGAAGGTCTAGGTCGTGGCCTCAAAAAAATCGGGGGGAAATGAGATGACTTATGCGGTCAGACCAGCCATACTGTTATGCGTGACGAGCGTAGTTTCTAACCAAGGTATGGCAGCACCACGTGTTGCCGCGCTGAACCGACCCAACATGGTCAGCGTCGGCACCATCGTGTTCCTGTCTCAGGAATTGATGTTCTTTGCTGGACTGTTCGCGATGTGGTTCACCTCGCGTGCGAACGGCCAGGAGGGTGACTGGGCAGAGCACACGGCGCACATCAACGTGCCCATGGGCTTCCTCATTACGAGTGTCCTGGTCCTTTCCTCCGTGACCTCTCAGTTCGGCGTTTTCGCAGCAGAAAGGGGTGACGTTTACAAGCTCCGACTCTGGTACTCGGTAACCATCGCGTTGGGTGTTGTCTTCTTGGGCATCATGGCGTTCGAGTGGACAGAGTTGATCATGGCAGGTCTCACTGTTCAGTCCAGTGTCTTTGGTTCGGTCTTCTATATCCTGACCGGGTTCCACGCGGCACACGTGACTGCGGGTCTGATCGCCTTCGGAATTATCTTGGCGCGAATTGCCCGCTCCAAGTTCACGCCTGCACAGGCCACCGCGGCAATGGCAGTGTCTTACTACTGGCACTTCGTTGACGTTGTGTGGATCGGCGTGTTCGTAGTCATCTACCTAGTTCAGTAGGCCGTAGTCGCCGGAGAATAGCCGGCCTACAGTCATTCATCTCCATGTACGAGTTATCTAAAGGAAAATGATGGATAACATCCAGCAGCCCGCCGCAGTGGAAGACGCCACTGCCGCGGCTAAGAAGACCCGCCGTCGCCGCAAGGCGAAGCGCACGCTTGCTGGCGTCTTTGCACTGAGCATCGGTCTTACCGGCGCAGGTGTCTTGGCTTCCGCCCTGACCCCTGACGCGCAGGTGGCTACCGCCGCAAAGGATGACCAGGCACTCGTTCAAGAGGGCAAGGACATCTACGAAGTCGCTTGCATCACCTGCCACGGTGCCAACCTGCAGGGTATCCAGGACCGCGGCCCGTCCCTCGTTGGTATTGGCGCCGGCTCCGTGTACTTCCAGGTTCACTCCGGCCGTATGCCGATGATGTCGAACGACGCACAGGCTGAGCGCAAGACCCCGCGTTACACCGAGCAGCAGACGTTGGCGCTTGCCGCCTATGTTGCTGCCAACGGTGGCGGCGCTGACATCGTCTACGACGAGGATGGCTCCGTTGCGCAGGAGTCCCTGCGTGGTGCTAACTACAACGGCCAGATTCAGGCCGAGGACGTCGCCAAGGGCTCCGAGCTCTTCCGCATGAACTGCGCGTCCTGCCACAACTTCACCGGTAGGGGAGGCGCCCTTTCCTCCGGTAAGTTCGCTCCGCCGCTAGACCCGGCTAACGAGCAGGAGATCTACCAGGCAATGCTGACCGGCCCGCAGAACATGCCGAAGTTCTCCGACCGTCAGCTGACCGCAGATGAGAAGAAGGACATCATCGCCTACCTCAAGTCTGCGAAGGAAACCCCGTCTCCGGCTGGTTGGTCGCTCGGCGGCCTCGGCCCGGTGGCTGAGGGCCTGGCAATGTGGATCATCGGCATCAGCCTTCTGTGCGTTGCCGCTATGTGGATTGGATCTCGCTCATGAGCAACGTAAAGAAGAATTACTCTCGCAAAGAGCTCGATGCTATGAGCAACGACGAGCTCGCAGCCCTCGGTACCGAGCTGGACGATGTTACCGTTGCGTTCCGTAAGGAGCGCTTCCCGGTAGAGGGCGATCCCGCCGAGAAGCGTGCCGCTGCAAACGTCACCTTCTGGCTCATCATTTCCGTCCTGATGGGCATTGCATTCCTGGCCGTCTACCTCTTCTGGCCGTGGGAGTACAAGATGCTCGGTGAGGACGGCATGTGGTGGCACACCCTCTACACGCCGTTGCTGGGCCTGACCTCTGGTCTGTGCATCCTAGGCTTGGGCTTTGCCATCGTTCAGTACGTCAAGAAGATCCTCCCCGAGGAGATCTCGGTTCAGCGCCGCCACGACGGTCCTTCCGATGAAGTTGACCGCCGCACGCTGACCGCGCTGCTGAATGACTCGTGGAACACCTCGACCCTGGGTCGCCGTTCCACCATCAAGGGACTGCTTGGCGGTGCCAGCGTTCTGTTCGGCCTGACCGTGATTGCTCCGCTGGGTGGTGCCATCAACAACCCGTGGAAGAAGCGCCACGAGTTGAACTACATGGGTGACGGCACCCTGTGGACTTCCGGTTGGACCCTGCACGAGAAGGGCGTCAAGCTCTACCTCGCTCGCGACACCGGTACTATCGCCGAAATGCACGAAGGCGAGTCCGGCTCGCACTACACCACCCGTGGCGTCACCCGCCTGGTGCGCGTGCGTCCGGAGGATCTGGCTGCAGGCGGTATGGAGACTGTCTTCCCGCTGGCTGCTGAGGATGTCAACGACGGTGCAGAGTACTCCGAGGACAAGGACGTCTACGAGAACCACATGCACTCCATCCACGGTAACCGCAACGCTGTGATGCTCATCCGCCTGCGCAACGATGATGCCAAGAAGGCTATCGAGCGCAAGGGTCAGGAAGACTTCCACTACGGCGATTACTACGCCTACTCCAAGATCTGTACCCACATTGGTTGCCCGACCTCGCTGTACGAGGCTCAGACCAACCGCATTCTCTGCCCGTGCCACCAGTCGCAGTTCGACGCGTTGCACTACGGTAAGCCGGTCTTCGGCCCGGCAGCCCGTGCACTGCCGCAGCTGCCGATTGACGTGGACGATGAGGGCTACCTCATTGCTAAGGGCAACTTCATCGAGCCCGTCGGACCTGCATTCTGGGAGCGTAAGTCATAATGAGTAACAAACTTGCACAGATGGGTAACAACATGGACGAGCGGTACTCCGCTGCCGGCGTCCTGCGTACCCAGCTCAACAAAGTCTTTCCCACTCACTGGTCCTTCATGCTCGGTGAGATGGCACTGTACAGCTTCATCATCCTGTTGCTGACCGGTATCTACCTCGCGCTTTTCTTCGATCCTTCAATTACGAAGGTCATCTACGACGGTGGGTACACCCCGCTGAACGGCGTGGAGATGTCTCGCGCCTACGCAACGGCACTCGATATCTCCTTTGAGGTCCGCGGCGGTCTGTTTGTGCGCCAGATGCACCACTGGGCTGCACTCATGTTCATGATGTCCATGATTGCCCACATGCTGCGCATCTTCTTCACCGGCGCATTCCGTCGCCCGCGTGAGGCCAACTGGATTATCGGTTGCGCGCTTATCCTGCTGGGCATGGTCGAGGGCTTCCTTGGCTACTCCCTTCCGGATGACCTGCTCTCCGGTGTTGGTCTGCGAATCATGTCAGCCATCATCCTGGGTCTGCCGATCATCGGTACCTGGCTGCACTGGGCCATCTTCGGTGGCGACTTCCCGTCCGACCTCATGCTGGACCGTTTCTACATCCTGCACGTGCTGGTTATCCCGGGCATCATCCTGGGCCTTATCGCAGCACACCTCATCATGGTGTGGTTCCAGAAGCACACCCAGTTCCCTGGACCGGGTCGCGCTGAGAACAACGTCGTGGGTGTCCGTATTATGCCGGTCTTCGCCACCAAGGCAATCGGCATGGGCATGATGGTTGCTGGCGTGCTGGCGCTCATCTCCGGTCTGATGACGATTAACGCCATCTGGAACCTTGGCCCGTACAACCCGTCCCAGGTCTCCGCTGGTTCCCAGCCGGATATCTACATGCTGTGGACTGACGGTGTTGCTCGTGTCATGCCGGCATGGGAGCTCTACATCGGCAACTACACCATTCCGTCTGCGTTCTGGGTTGCACTGCTCTGTGGCCTCATGGTCGTTCTGCTCTTCGCCTACCCCTTCATTGAGAAGAAGCTGACGGGCGACGACGCTCACCACAACCTCCTGCAGCGCCCGCGTGACGTTCCGGTTCGCTCCGCTATCGGTGCAGCTGCCATCGTCTTCTTCCTGCTGGTAACGCTGTCTGGTGGTAATGACCACGTGGCACACTTCTTCCAGATCTCGCTGAATGCGATGACCTGGGTTGGCCGTATCGGTCTGATTGTCCTGCCGCCGATTGCATACTTCATGACCTACCGCATCTGCGTTGGTCTGCAGCGCTCCGACCGTGAGGTGCTGGAGCACGGTATCGAGACCGGTGTCATTAAGCAGCTGCCGAACGGTGCCTTCATCGAGGTTCACCAGCCGCTTGGTCCGGTGGACGAGCACGGCCACCCGGTTCCGCTCGAGTACGCCGGCGCTCCGGTTCCGAAGCAGCTCAACCAGCTTGGTCTGGCCGACTCCGAGACACAGGGCATCTTCTCTTCCGATGACTCCGCTATCGTCTCCCGAGTCAATGAAATTCGCCACGAGAACCACGCTGAGGAGGCGGAGATGTTCCGTCAGCTCAACGAGGCTAACCGCCGCGAAGACGAGGAGAATGGCCGCATCTAGCGCCATCACTCGCTGAAACACGCTCACAGAGCCCGTTCCTTTCTCCATCAGACAGGAGATTGGGAACGGGCTTTTGCGTTTTCATTTCCTTTTGTCGCGGGGCTTCGAACTGGGCCCTTGGAGCCGGCCTGGTTCATTTGTTCATTTCGGAAGCTGAGCTAAATCAGGAGGGCGTACTTGCACAAGGCATCTGACAAAAGGCATCTTTGGGTCTGAAGACGCCATCTGAAATGAGTAAATGGCGTTTTTAGCCGTCAAAACGCCTTATGACTGATGCCTTTTGCCAGACGCCTTTTGTCAGATGCCTCAGGCGTGTCAATAGAGGCTCCCAGACGTTGGGCGTTGGAGGAGCTCAAAGAAGGTAATCCGTTTCGCGAAGATATGTGCAGTGCACTACGGAAAGGTCGTCGTGAACCGACCTGGGTTGGGAGGGTCAGTAAACCTTGATGTCACTCTTGGCAGTATTGCCTAGTGTTGTTCGGCGGTGGGGCGGGATTTCTTCGCACTTAATTGGCCTACGTCAGGTTGGAGCTGTCTTGGTTGAAGAAGCATTAGACCCCGCCGCGAGCACGCTAGGTGACCGCGAAGGGCGTCCCAGGGGAGTTCGTTAGATACAGCGTTCTTTCATGCCTAGGCCTCTAGAGCGTGTGCTTTAGGGTAGTTGTAAGGCCGTCTACGTACCCGCTGTCAGAGCAGCGGTCTGCGGGCGCCGAGCTGGGTGGGAGAGCGGGCTCGCAAGTTTGCGTTGCTTGCTCGTCAAGGTGTTAACCCGTAGTTAACCTCTTCTTAGTTTGTCTGATTTCCGGGAATCGAGGTGCTATACGGCGATGCGGAGGCCACTCATTTGCCTGGGGGAGTGACGCGGTCGACATAAAAACCGCAGGAGAGAACCACTTTGTTGCATGGTTTCAGGAGAGGGTAGTGGGTCAAATGGGGTCGATGTGACGCCGAGTTACACGAGTGTGATGAAGGTTACATCGTATATTTTTGGGCCCTCTTTGGGGCTTTAGGTCGGTGCTAAGGTCTAGCGGTGTGAAGTGAAAACCCCTCTGGGTTATTGCAGGTGAAGGCAAGTATCTGCCTGTCGCGCTTGTGTAATGAACTGAGATTGTTGGGCGTCGTGTCGTTTAGGTTTCCATTTGATAACGGGACGGTAACGAAGCCGGTTTTGCGTTTCTGACTCGACATCGCTCGTGATGATTTCGTAACCTATTCGAGACATTGAGTTACCGCCACGGTGTACACATCACCGGTGCTCAATACGAACTGAAGAATTAAGCGCCGCGTCTGGCCCCTCCTAAACATCCGGGGGCCGAGCGGAGATGGCCCTACAGGAACGGGTCATCGTCGAACGCTAGGCCCGCCCTTGGGTCAGAGCTTTTGTTCGCGTCATGTGGAGAGTGGTCATATGGATTGCCTTCTCCTAGTGAGCGAAAGTAGGCGCGCAGGAAGATTTGGAGTTTAAATTCGTGGCTAAGCACCGTCGTCAGGGCAACCTGAACACCCGTCGCATCGCATCCACTGCTGCTGTTGCTGCAACCGCAGCTGTTACCGTCCCGGCTGCTGCTAATGCAGCTGAGGTTGTCGTCCCGGAGACCGATATCCGCTTCGAGGTTGCTGGTCTGGAGAACGTCCCGAATATCAAGCAACTGCCGAACATTGACCGTTACATCCCGGCCTTCAAGGCTGACCAGGGTGCTGGCTACGCCGCTGCTGTGGAGGCTCCGGTAGCTGAGGCTCCGGCGCCGGCACCGGTTCAGTCCGTGGGCGAGAAGGTTCTCGAGGCTGCTCGCTCCGCCGTCGGTTCCCCGTACGTCTATGGCGCCAACGGCCCGAGCGCTTTTGACTGCTCTGGTCTGACCTCGTGGGCTTACCGCCAGGCTGGCGTGTCCATTCCGCGCACTTCCCAGGCGCAGGCTTCTGCGGGTACCCCGGTTTCCCTCGATGCCCTGCAGCCGGGCGACATCATCGTCTACTACTCCGGCGCATCCCATGTTGGTATCTACACCGGCCATGGCACCATCATTGACGCGCTGAACTCCGGTACCCCGGTCGGCGAGCGCTCCCTGAACTACATGCCGATTCACTCCGCTGTTCGCTTCTAAGCGAACCCGGCAGTTTGGCTAACCCCTTCCACTGCTCTTGCCATGTTGATGGCGAGGGTGGGGAAGGGGTTCAGCTATTCTAGAAGCCGTTATGCTTTTCCTTGACTGAGGGTATAATTCAGTCATCTATTAACCTTCTCTTAGTTTCGGGGGGATTTATGTCGCGTCGTGGCATTGCGTGTGCCGTCGCTGCAATCGTTGTGGGTGCGGCTCCGGTGGTCGTCCTGTCGCCATCGGCAGTGGCTCAAGAGTTCCTCCAAGAGCAACCGCACGAAGCGGCAGGGGAGCAGGCACCCGAGGATCTGAGCGATCTCATTGAGCGCATGGCGGACGTCGCCCAGCGCGTTTCTGCCAAGGGTGAGGAAGTCAAAGGGCTTGAGGATGAGCTCGCAGAATCGGAGAAGGAGATCAGCGAGCTGGAACGCAAGGCTAAGGAAGCGCAGCGCAGTTCCGAAGATGCTTCCGTGGTTGTCGCTGAGCAACAGCAGCGGATCGATTCCCTGGCGCAATCGCGCTACCGCCGAAGCGCGGCAACGCCAGTGTCGGCAGCCCTTGATGCCAACGACGTAGCCAGTGCGGTCGAGCGCATGGGGTACCTGGGGGCTTTGACGAAGGCTGCCAAGCGTGAAGAGGAAGCCATGGTGGCTGCCGCCGCCGCAGCCGACGAGGCGCATCAGCAGGCAGTCGATGCTACTGAGGAAGCGCGCCTCAAGCGCGACGAGCTGCAGGCACAGCGCGATGCGGTTCTCAAGGAGCAGGCTGACCTGGAAGAGCAGCAGAAGGAGCTCGAAACCAAGGTTGATGGCTTGAGCCCTGAGGCGCGCCAGGCATGGGTTGAGCACTTTGGCGGCTCTGCCGACCTTGACTTAGCTGCGTTGGCCGATGGTTCGGGATCCGCCGCTGTCCAAGCAGCACTCACCCGCATTGGTGCCCCGTACGGCTGGGGAGCAACGGGCCCTGATGTGTTCGATTGTTCCGGCCTGATGGTGTGGAGCTATCAGCAGATGGGGAAGAGTATCCCGCGCACCTCGCAGGCGCAGATTGCCGGCGGCACCCCAGTACCGATCGATGAACTACAGCCCGGAGACATTGTGGGCTATTACACCGGCATTACCCACGTGGGAATGTATATCGGCGACGGTCAGGTGGTTCACGCCTCCACCTATGGCGTTCCCGTGGCAGTGGTGCCGCTTCATTCCATGCCCGTTCAAGGCGCCGTCCGCTACTAGGCCATGGCGCGCACACTCCTAGTAACGAATGATTTCCCGCCCACCATCGGCGGGATTCAGTCTTATCTTCGAGATTTTCTGGCAACCCTCAACCCGGAGGACGTCGTCGTCTTCGCCTCGACCCAAGATGGTGACGCCGCTGCCGAGTATGACGCGACGCTGCCGTATACCGTGGTTCGCTGGCCACGCACCATCATGCTTCCGACACCAGCCACCGCGCGCCGGATGCAGAGTCTGATTCGTGAATACGATATCGAGACCGTGTGGTTTGGGGCGGCAGCCCCGCTTGCCCTTATGGCGCCGGAGGCCCGGGCGGCGGGCGCTCGCCGGATCGTTGCCACGACGCACGGTCACGAGGTGGGCTGGTCCATGCTTCCCATAGCCCGGCAGGCCCTGCGTCGCATTGGTCAGCATGCCGATGTCATCACGTATATCTCGGACTACACGCGTACCAGGTTGGAACCCGCGTTTGGTACCCATGCGCGCTGGGTGCACTTGCCTTCTGCGGTTAATCTGGAAGACTTCACTCCGGCCACGGAGGGAGAAAAGCAGAGCGCGCGGGAGCGCTTTGGACTCGGCCCAGGGCCCGTCATCGTGTGCATCTCCCGCTTGGTTCCCCGCAAAGGCCAGGACCAGCTCTTGCGGGCGATGCCGGCGGTACGGGCACGCTTCCCGGACGCCCAGGTACTCATCATCGGTCGCGGACGCTATGAGCAGACACTGCGCGAGCTAGCGCGTCTGTACTGCCCCGACGCGGTGTTGCAGGAGGCGCGGGACACCGAAGAATTGCAGTTGGCGCTTCATGCTGCCGATGTGTTTGCCATGCCGGCGCGCACGCGGGGTGGGGGACTCGACGTCGAGGGCCTCGGCATCGTTTACCTAGAAGCACAAGCGGCGGGGTTGCCGGTCATTGCGGGTGACTCCGGTGGTGCACCGGAAACAGTAACGTCCGAGACCGGCATCGTCGTGCGCGGCTCCTCAGTTCTGGAACTTGAGCAGGCCTTGTGCACGTTGCTTGGCGACGTCCCCGGGGCCCGCCGCATGGGGGCGGCAGGGCGCCGTCACGTGGAGGAGCACTGGACGTGGGAAATCATGGGCGCACGATTGCGTGAGGTTCTGGAATGTGATCGTGGGCAGGCCGGGGTATATCCTACTAGTCATGCTTGAACACACTTCCTCCGCTGACGGTGGCCACAGCGGCCTCACCATCGGGTTCGATATTGGTGGAACCAACTTGCGGGCCGCGGTGATTAATCCCGCCGGAGAGATTGTGGATTCGACAAGCGTCCCCACGGCCAGGGAAGCGCAGACACTCGAAGATGACATCGTGCGCTGCGTAGACAACTTGGCAGCATCCCATGACATCGAGGCCGTGGGCCTTGCCCTCGCGGGCTTTTTGGATCCCGAGTGTGAAGTTGTCCGCTTCGCCCCGCATTTGCCGTGGCGTAACGCCCCAGTACGCGAGATCCTCAGCAGGCGTTTGGACGTGCCGGTCCGCCTTGAGCATGACGCCAATTCAGCCGCGTGGGGCGAATGGCGCTTTGGCGCTGGGCGCGGTGCGAAAGAATGGGTTTTCTTTGCTGTGGGAACGGGCATTGGCGCCACGCTTTTTACTGAGGGAAAAATCTACCGTGGAGCTTTCGGCACCGCCCCGGAGTTCGGGCACCTTGTTGTGTCGCCAGGCGGGCGCCTCTGCCCCTGCGGCAAGCGCGGGTGCTTAGAGCGCTACGCTTCCGGAACCGCTTTGCCGGACACCTGCGCAGAGCTGCGCGGCGAGTATGACACCACCTTGTCGGAGAATCCCTCCGGCGAGGAGATCACCGCAGCAGCTAGGCAGGGCGATCCGCTGGGGATAGCTGTCATGGAGAACTTCGGTCAGTGGCTCGGGCAAGGGTTGTCCATGGTGGCAGATGTGCTCGACCCAGAGCTCATCGTGATTGGCGGCGGGGTGTCCAAGGATGCGGATTTGTACCTGGATCGGGCGCGGGATGCCATGGCTCGGCAGATCGTCGGAGCCGGTCACAGGCCTTTGGCCCGAGTAGCAACCGCGAAGTTGGGTTCGGCGGCAGGTATGATCGGAGTCGCTGATCTCGCCCGCCAGGAGCACCGAGGTTAACACCGCACATTTTTCTTTCACCGAGCAGCACTGCTTGCTCGGCACACACAGATAGGACTATAAGCGATGCGAAACAAGTGGTACTGGGCCTTTAAGCACATCTTTTTCGGCCCGGCCCTTCGAGTGTGGAACCGCCCATGGTCCGAAGGTATGGATCGCATCCCGGAGTCTGGTCCGGCAATCTTGGCATCCTCCCATCAAGCGGTGATGGACTCCTTCTACTTCCCGCTGTTGTGCCCGCGGCAGATCACCTTCTTGGCAAAGAGTGAGTACTTCACCACCCCCGGTTTCGTTGGCCGCCTGCAAAAGTGGTTCTTTAGCTCCGTGGGGCAGGTGCCGATTGATCGCGTCAACAAGGACGCCGGTGACGCGATGCTGGTGAGCGCACAAAAAATTTTGGGCCGCGGGGATCTCTTCGGTATTTACCCGGAGGGGACTCGTTCGCCCGATGGGCGCATCTACAAGGGGCGCACCGGTATGGCCCGCATCGCGCTAACCACCGGTGAGACAGTAATACCGATCGCCATGCTCAACACCCGTAAGGCTAATCCAATCGGTTCGTGGGTTCCGCGTCCGGTGCGTGTCGGCATGCGCGTTGGCGAACCCATCGACCCCCACGCATGGGCCGCTGAGCGCAACCTTGATCCGCAGGATCACGCCACCGTGCGTGCTTTCACGGACTACGTGATGAAGCAGTTGTCTGAGCTGTCCGGTTAGCCGTACGTCGACGTCTATGCTCCGACGTGAAGGCTCCTGAACTGGGCACGGCTACCCGAAGGGCCGAGCCCAGTTCGAGCGCGGTGATCGTGACTTCCCTCTCCGCTGCGCGGCCTGATGTAGCAAAAGGGATTTCCATCCTGGGCGTCGTGCTGTTGCACATCACGCTTACGGTTCCAGAATCGAAGGGCACGTGGTTGGCCGCTTTCAACGTGTGGCTCGACCCACTGCGCCTGCCCCTGTTCTTTTTGGTGAGCGGGTTCTTCGCGCAAAAGGTTTTTCGCTTTAGCTTCGCAGAACTCTTTACTCGCCGCCTGTGGTACTTCCTTGTTCCTTATGTGGTGTGGATGCTGGTTGAACAGCAGACCAAGCGCGTGGAGTACCACTGGGTATTCGGGGATCCCGTGTTCGATTTCAGCCAGATGACGGCCAGCCTGCTCGTGGGCCATTCCATGGCGTGGTTTCTGCATTCGCTGATTCTGTTCAATATCTTCCTCTGGTGCGTGCGCAAGCTGCCCGGGTGGGCGGCGCTAGCGCTGAGTTTTAGCCCTATTCTGTTCATCGCATGGCAGGCGCAGTTCACCTCGATCGCGAAGGCCATCATGTTCCTTCCCGTCTTCGTTGCCGCTGCTTATTTCCGGGATGCAATCTCCGCCTTCGCTTCCGCTATCGAGGCCCCCTTCAAAGGCGAGTGGGATTACCGGAGCTTTTGGGCGTATTCCGGCATGGTTGGGGCCTACGCCATCGGGTTCTTTATCCGCCGCGCGTGGGATAGCTACGCTGGGGCCGTCGAGGTTACGTGGTTGTTGCCAGGCACGGAGGCGCTGGTGAGAGATGACGTCCATATTCTCGTGCGCATGGTAGAGCAGTTCTTCGAGGTTCCGGTGGGAATTGCGGTGGCGGTGGCCGTGTCCTATATACCGGTCCTATCCACCGGACTGCGGTTTATCGGCTCCCACACGCTGCCCATCTACCTCGGTCACCCCATTGGACTTACCGTCCTCTATGGCTACCCCATGGCGCTCAACCCGCGCGAGGTAAGCCTGGCAGGCCAGTGGCCGTTAGAAAATACCTGGTTCTGGCTCAGCATGTGCTTTGTTTATTGCGCGATTGCGTCGTTGGTCCTGTGGGCCTTGGGCAAGGTGCCCGTTGTGGGCTGGACGCTGAAGCCGCCGCCGATCGGTACGAGTAGGCGAACCACGGAACCGCCCTCGGCGGGCTTGAGCTTGAGCCAGAAACTCACTGCGACAAGGAACGCCACGACAAAGAAATAGTCGTTACCTGGAGCCTGCTGCCACCAGGACCACTCCAGTTCCAGCTGCTCGCCGTGCGGGACAAGCCAGTGGCCGCGGGCTAGCAGCACGAACCACGTGAGGCCTGCGAGGAACCAGCAGCGGCGCGCGGTGAGGTAGACCGCGGCTAGGCACAGCCACGTGAAATGGTGGGACCATGAGACCGGGGAGCACAGCAGCGCCGCCGTGGAGGCCAGTAACACGAGTTCTATCTCTGAGGATGTGTGCTCCATGACCCACCACAAGACTGCGACGATGAGAGCGCAGCCAATCAACCACAGGCCCGATGCTTCCTCGGGACTAACACGGCTGAGCAAGCCTCGGAGGGATTGGTTGCTGGAATAGGACAGCGTGCCGATTCGGGAGGAGTCCCGGAGGATGTCAGTCCAGTACGCCGCAGAGCTTGCAGGGGAGGCGAGGTAGCCCACCACACCGCAGGCGATGAAGGCACCTATCGCCGTGGCGAGGGCACGCCAGTCGCGGCGAACGAAAAAGACCGCGAGGAAGACCGCCGGGGTGAGCTTGATCGCCATAGCAACGCCGGTCAGCACACCTCGCCACGAGGAGCGTGGTCTGAGCAGCAGGCAGTCGACAACGACGGCCGCGGTCAGCAGGAGATTCACTTGGCCGAAGCTGAAATTCTCGGTAATCGGTTCGGTGAGTGCGCAGGCGAGCAGCGCCCACGTGGCCCACCAGTCGGGGCGGTCAACTTCGCAGCACCGCGAGATAACGGCGTAGAGACATACCCAGAGCGCACCGAGTGACGCCGCAGTAAGAAGGAGAGACAGCGGCCACAGCGGCATCCACGACACCAAGGCAAAGAGCGCTGCAGCAAAAGGCGGGTAAGTAAAAGGCAGCGACACGCCGTTGCCGAGAACGTAGCTTTGCGCGTAGAGATTCTCCCCGCGGAGCAGGGCCTGCCCTCCCTCTCGGTAGACATCGAGGTCAACATGGTAAAACGGCACAATTCCGCCGCTGTTCATCGACGCCGCAAGATGGATAGTCCACGGCACCGTTGCCAGCCCCACCAGAAGGAGTGGAAGGAGGAGCGAGGAGAGAGCTTTCTTCACGCAGCTGAGTATAGGCCCCCAGTGGCACGGCTCCTCTAGGCAGCAGACTAGGATACGGGGCGTGCGCTACTTCTACGACACCGAGTTTATCGAGGACGGATCGACCATCGAGCTGGTCTCCATCGGCATTGTCGGAGAAGACGGCAGCGAGTATTACGCGGTATCCACCGATTTCGATCCGGGCAAGGCCAATGCGTGGGTGCGCGACAATGTACTGGATAAACTCCCGAGCCCGGCGGATCCCGTCTGGAAATCGCGCGAGACCATCCGCGAAGATCTCCTGAAATTCTTGGGCCGCCACTCCACCCCCATCGAACTGTGGGCCTGGGTCGGGGCTTATGACCACGTGGTGCTCGCCCAGCTGTGGGGAGACATGGCGAGCCTGCCCAAGGGGCTCCCGCGCTACACCCGGGAACTCAAGCAGTACTGGGAGTTTGCGGGCCGCCCCAAGCTGCCTCCCGTGCCCAACGGGAACCACGACGCGTTGGTCGACGCCCGCCATAACCTGGCCAAGTTTCGCATCTGTGAGCAGCACTTGCCGCTGACTCGGGGCAACCGCGTGAGCTGATCGTGAATTAATACCGTGACCTAAAAGTCCATTAACTAACGCGCGACAGGCCCGAGATGGTTAAATACTGGGTGTGAGTTGGACAGTAGATATTCCCAAAGAAGTGCTTCCTGATCTGCCGCCGCTGCCGGAGGGGATCAATGAGAAGTTCCAGGACGCCATTTCCCGCGAGGCGAAGCAGCAGCCCAGCTGGGATCAGCTGCAGGCTGATAACGTGCGAAAGATCCTGGAATCCGTCCCGCCTATCGTCGTGGCTCCAGAGATTGAGGAACTCAAGCGCAAGCTTGCCGACGTCGCCTTGGGCAACGCCTTCCTCCTCCAGGGAGGCGACTGCGCGGAGACTTTCGAGTCCAACACGGAACCGCACATCCGCGGCAACATCAAGACGCTGCTGCAGATGGCCGTCGTCTTGACGTACGGCGCTTCCACTCCGGTGGTGAAGCTGGGTCGTATTGCTGGCCAGTACGCTAAGCCGCGCTCCTCTGATTTGGACTCGAACGGTCTGTACAACTACCGCGGTGACATCGTCAATGGAGTGGAGGCCAACGAGGAATCCCGCCGTCACGATCCCGCCCGCATGATTCGCGCCTACGCAAACTCCTCGGCGGCAATGAACCTGGTTCGCGCGCTGACGCACTCCGGAACCGCGGACCTTTACCGCCTCCACGAGTGGAACCGCGAATTCGTGGCCAACTCCCCGGCGGGTGCTCGCTACCAGGCTTTGGCCGATGAGATTGAAAACGGCCTGGCGTTCATGAATGCCTGTGGCGTGTCCGATGAAACCTTGCGCTCGGCGGAGATCTACTGCTCTCACGAAGCCCTGTTGAAGGATTACGAGCGTTCCATGCTGCGCTTGGGTACGGACTCTAACGGCGAGACCAAGCTTTATGACCTGTCCGCGCACCAGCTGTGGATTGGTGAGCGTACCCGTGGTCTCGACGACTTCCACGTGGCGTTTGCTTCCATCATCGGCAACCCCGTGGGCATCAAGCTTGGCCCCGGCGTGACGCCGGAGCAGGCAGTGGAGTACGCGGAGAAGCTTGACCCGAACCGTGAGCCGGGCCGTCTCACCATGATCGCGCGCATGGGCCACGATAAGGTGCGCTCCGTGCTGCCCCCGATCATCAAGGCAGTGGAGGACTCCGGCCACAAGGTGGTGTGGCAGTCCGATCCGATGCACGGAAACACCTTCACGGCGTCGAACGGTTACAAGACCCGCCACTTCGACAAGATCGTTGACGAGGTTCAGGGCTTCTTCGAGGTACACCGCGAGCTGGGCACCCACCCGGGCGGCGTGCACCTGGAGTTCACCGGCGAGGACGTCACCGAGTGCCTCGGCGGCGCTGAGGACATCACGGACGTGGACCTGCCGGGTCGCTACGAGTCCGCCGTGGACCCGCGCCTGAACACCCAGCAATCGCTGGAGCTGTCCTTCCTCATCGCAGAAATGCTGCGCAACTAGAGTCTGCGCAGCTAGACGCTGCGCAGACTAGTACGGTCTCCAGAGAATCGGCCAGGTGCCGTATTCTCCGGATCCAAACCACCAGGCGGCCACGGCGACAGCCAAGGTGGCGAGGCCGACGAGGACGAGGAACCCGATGAGCCCGACCGTGCTGCGGTTGCTCAACGGACGTTCCTCCGGCTCCTCTTCGGCCCCGGCCGCATATGGTTCTGGCACGGCGGGGGAGGGCGCCGGGGTGTCTACCGGTGCGGCAGGCAGGGAAAGCGTCCTCGCGGGTTTCCGCCCGTGTTTCACGCGTGGGGGAATCGGGCGAGGGGATTGCAGAGGTTGCTTCGAAGACACGCGTATTGTCTGTTCCCGAAAAGTCTGTAGGTACTGCAGCGGTACGTGCGGCGGCCGAGTTTCGCGGGACGGGGACCGTGAACTGTGGCAGTTGCAGCTCCCGGGAAACGTCATCCAAAGCATCGAGGAATTCACCCGCGTCTGCAAAGCGTTCGGCTGGGTTACGTGCGGTGGCGGTGGCCACGAGGGCGTCGAAAAGCATCGGCACCCCCTCAATGCGTGAAGATGGTGCCACCACATCCGCGTGCACGCGCGCGGTGGCGTGCGCAAGCGGGGTATCACCGTGGAAGGGGACTGTGCCCGTCAGCAACTCGAACAGGACGATTCCAGCCGAGTAGACATCGGAAGCCGGCGTGATATCCGCGCCAGTGACTTGCTCGGGGGAGAGGTAGCTTACGGTACCGACGATCTGGCCGGAGCTATCATGCTCCGCCTTTGCGGAGCGCACCAAGCCGAAGTCACCCACCTTGACTCGGTGGTTATCGGTGATGAGAACGTTATCCGGTTTGATATCGCGGTGTACGAGGCCTGCGCGGTGGACCTCGCTGAGCCCCGCCAAGACCGAGTGCATGACGCCGGCCGCAGCGTGCGGCGGCATGGGTCCGCGTTCCGCAAGGAGCTCGCGCAACGTGCCGCCGGTGATGAGCTCCATGATGAGATAGATGGGCAAACCATCCGCGGAAAAGTCATGCACGGCGACGAGATTGGGGTGGCTCAGCTGCGCCATCGCGCGGGCCTCGCGCTTAAAGCGGGTGACGAAGACGGGGTCGTCGTGATAGCGCTCATCCATCACCTTGGCAGCTACTGCGCGGCCCAAACGCATGTCCACGCAGCGATACACAGTGGACATGCCGCCGCGAGCGATCGGCTGATCAATGCGGTAGCGTCCTTCAAGAATGTCGCCCACGTTCAGCCTTGTCATGGATTCCAGTATGGCTGATCGGCGCCCGAAAGTGTGATCCGGCTACAGTTGTGTCCGTGACTAATTCTGAGAACACCGTTGAGAATTCCCACCCTGAGCTTCCGCAACTTCTCGCCGGAGAGAAGTTGCTGACGCTTAAAGAGGTAGCTGAAAAACTCGATCTGCCCATTACTCGCGTCTTCGATCTGCTCAATGCCCGGAAGTTCATCGCGTGGCGGGACGCCGAAGGACAGCGCCTCGTCCCGGAAGCGTTTTTCAATGCCAAGGGCGTCATTTCCAAGCACGTGTCCGGCGTCATCACTGTTCTTTCGGACAACGGCTGGGGTGACAACGAGATCCTGGCGCATCTTTTTACCGAGGACGAGTCCCTACCGGGCCGCCCCATCGACGCGCTGCACGGCCACCTCGCGCGGGAGGTTATTCGGCGCGCGCAGGCTTCGGCGTTTTAGGCGCTGTCGTCGCACCTGCCGCATTCGGTTCAGCGGTGGTGCGTGGAACACCGTCGAAAATCCATTGCGTGGCCAACCATGCCACGACCACCATCGCAATCACCCAGAACCAGTTGTAGAGCTGGTGATTGCCGTCGCCGGCGAAGGCCACACCAATAAAGAGAGCTGCGCCGGTGGTGAGCTTGATGAGCGGTAGTGGTGGGCGGAAGGTTCCCATGAGCGTGAGCACCGAGGCGTAGTACCACGGCAGCGTCACGGAGTTGAAGACGAACGCCACCTGGTAGGCCGCGGCCGTGGCGGCAATGGCACGGCGCACGCCCGTGCGCCCCCACCACCACACAAGGACAAGGCCCAGGAGCATCAGAAGCATCGCGGCCGAGCGCAGTACGGTGAGCACGCCGTTATAGGTGGTGTCGGGGGAGAAGACCTGGATGAGCGGAACGAGAATATCGGCAAGCAAGGTGGGGCCGGCCAGGGGGTTGATGACCTTCGAGTTGCCACTGATCTGCGACAGCCAACCCCACGAGCTTCCCGACGCCCACGTGATCGCCGCCACCGCCAACGCGACCTCCGCCACGGCGATAACGCCGGATAGTAGAAAGAACCCGACGCGCTTGAGCGGCTTCGTTCCCTTCGGCGCCCAATGGTGCAGCATGAGCCACACGATGAAGGGCGCGGCGAAGACGGCGGTGGCCTTGAGGGACACTGCCACGCCAACGAGTATGAGGCTGAGGTGGAACTTGTGGTGCACAGCAGCGAGAAGGCCCAGCGATACCAGCCCCACCATGACTGATTCGTTGTGCATGCCGCCGATGAGGTGCAAAATCATCACCGGATTCGCCACTCCCAACCAGAGCGCTAGGGCGGGATCACCGCCAATGCTTCGGGCTAGGCGTGGAATTGACCAGGCGATGGCTGCAAAACCAAGGACGGAAATTGCCTTGTAGACGATGATGCCCGCAGCAACGTTATCGCCCACCAGGTGGGTTACCCCGTTGCCCATCCACAGGTGTAGCGGCCCGTAGGGCGTAGTGGTGTTGCGCCAGTCATGAGAGACCTCGAGCAGGAAGGGGCCGGGGTTAACGGCTGCGCCCTCGACGTAGGGGTCGAAACCATCGCGTACCATCGCGCCTTGCATGAGGTAGGAGTACACGTCCCGGGAAGCCAGCGGTGCGGCGCACAGCAGCGGGGTGACCCAGCAGATCAACATCCGGCGGATGTCTGCCAATGCGCCGTCTGGTTGCGGGTTCTTGAGCTGTGGGGCGATGAAGTGGCGGCCCGCCAACACCCATGCGGCGACGAGGCCAAACAGGCCAACCCAGTAGAGGACCATGCCAATGTTGCGGCCGTGGCCATAGGCAAGGAAGCTGATGTTGAGCGCCTCAAGAAAACCTCCGCGATTCCGGGTCGCGCCGCCGGAGAAGGAGGCGAGCGCCAGGACGATCGCAGAGACGATGCCCAGTGGCAGGGGATGGGGAATGCGCAGGGGCACGCGCGTGGATGCGGAGCGAGCCATGCTACATCCGGCGGGCCGTGGACTTGTGAGCAAGTTCTTCCAAAACCGCTGTGACCTCGGGGTCAACCTGCGCGTTGTGCAGATGATCGAGGCCGGAACGCGTGAGATCGCTGATGCGCTGCTCGACGACGTCCGGCGCACCGGAATCAGCAATGATCTGCGCCATGCGGGCAATGTCTGCGGGGTCCTCCGTCTGGCCGATGAGGCGGCGAAGCTCAGCGGCGGCTGCGGGATCGGTGGCGTCCGCGCGCTGTAGGGCCAGCGACAACAGAACCGTGCGCTTGCCTTCGCGCAGATCGTCTCCGGCGGGCTTGCCGGTGATAGCCGGGTCACCGAAGACGCCGAGCAAATCATCGCGCAGCTGGAAGGCGACGCCGATGTCCTGGCCGTAACCGCGGAAGGCAGCAACGAGTTTCTCGGGTGCGCCCGCTATAACGGCGCCCAGATGGAGGGGGCGCTCGATGGTGTACGCGGCAGTCTTGAACCGGTTCACCGAGTCCGCCAACGTGGCGTCCTCGGAGCCGGCGGCTTCCAGGGAGATGTCCAGAATCTGGCCGCCGATGACTTCGCGGCGCATCGCCCGCCATGGTGCGCGGGCGCGCGCCAGCGCCTCGGGGCTCAGGCCGGAATCTTGAAGCATGTCTTCCGCCCAGACCAGGGCCATGTCACCGATGAGGATGGCCAGCGATTGCCCGAAGAAATCAGCGTCGCCGCTGAGCCCGAGCTCGCGGTGGCGAGCAGCAACGCCGCGATGGACAGTGGGGTTGCCGCGCCGGGTATCGGAAGCATCCACGATGTCGTCGTGGATAAGTGCACAAGCCTGAATGAACTCCAAGGACGAGGCAGCGCGGAGCATTGCCTGCGGGGACTCAGTGCCGTCGAGCCCGTGCGCACCGACAAAACCTGCCCACGCGTAGAGGGGGCGAATGCGCTTGCCGCCGTCCAGGACGAAGGAATCCAAATAGGAGATCGCGTCGGCCACCGGAGAGCCGATGGCCGCGATGGCGTCGCGCTGACTGTCCAAGAAAAGCTTAAGCTCCTCGCGCACGGCTGCGGGGATGTCGTTCAAGGAAGGTATCTGCGGTGTAGTCACGCCTGCTACTTTACCTGGGTAGCTATGCCGGATTGCCGCGAGGTTAAGCGGTGTCGGCTGGTGTCAGCGGCACCGTCGATTGCAGGATGGCGAAGGGGCGCGCATCGGCGGGGTAGTAGAGCTGGCGAAGGAAATCACTAAACCCCATTTTGCGGTAGAGGCCGAAGGCGGAGTTTGCCTCGTTGGGAACTTCCGGAGTGGAAAGCAGGATGTAGCGCGCGGGTAGATTCCACGCTAAGGCTTCGAGCAGTGCGCGCCCTAAGCCGCGACCCTGTTCTCCAGGCAGCACGTGAATCTCCGCCAGCTCGAAATAGTTGTGGAGAATGTCTTCTTGTTCCGGGGTTGGTCCGCCACTGGCGGTGAGCGCTCGGCGAAGCTGTTTGTCCCACCACGTGTCCGGAGAGCCAAGGAAGCCGTAGGCAAAGCCTGCAATGCCGTAGTCGGTGGTGGCCACGACGCAGGAAAACCCTGGGCGTATGAGATCTGCGCGCCACCGCGAGATGGAGACGTCGCGCACTGACTGGCTGTAGCCCATTGCCGCGATGTAGATATCCACCAAGCGCGGGACAGCAATGGCGAACTCTTGGGGGCTTAGGCGGCGCAGCGTGTAACTCACATCTCTAATAACAGCAGATTCTTCAGGCATGTGAAAGCGCACAGAGAAACTATCTTCTGCACATCCAACCGCCGAGGAGTCGGAGTACGTGTTCGAAAAGGGAAGAAATATCGCCCATCCCTATTGTTTAAATCGAACACATGAACTAAAATCAGAGGTGGATGTACGAAGGTGGTTTTACGGTGAGTCTCATCAGCGAACAGCAGCAGAAAGTCAACAGCACAGTCTTCATTGACAAGCTCAGGAAGCAGCCCAAGGAGGAGAGGTCATGGCACAGGTAATTTCAGCAACGGCAGCGGCTCGGGGCCGGAACAGGGAGGCGATGCAGCGCGTGCGCCGTGACCGCTTCCTCGGTCAAGCGTTGGATCTGTTGGTGGATGCGCGCCGTAGCGCTGCGGAGGGGCGGTTCGAGGACGCTCTTGAAATGGCGTACCGCGCCTCGCTGCGTGCTGCGGGAGCGCGCGTGGCGGCGTCTGCAGTGTCGCGCCGTCGGCGCTTGCCTACCTCTGCATGGGAGCAGGTGGCTCTTATCGGTCCGGCGGATGCTCAATGGGCCGCAGAATTCACAGACTATTCCCGCGTGCGCTCGCGCGTGGCCTCCGGAATGGATCCGGTGCCCGCTGCGGATACGGTCTACCAGTACTTGGCGCTTGCCACACGTTACGTGGACGCGACCGAGTCTGAGCTGGGCTTCGGTGGGCTGGCCGCCTAGTGTGGGCGTAAGCGTTCCGGTAGCAGGGGTGCAGGGATGCCCAAAAACTATGGACTGTCTTTGTGGGAACTATCTCGCTATCCTTGACGTTATAGAGGTAGTAAACATAGTTCCCAGTTCCACTACCTAAACCCAAATCATTACGGAGGACGCTGTGGCCCTTTCTGAGCACGAACAGCAAGCGCTGCGTGAAATTGAACAATCGTTGCTGGCCAACGATCCTGATTTTGGCGCGTCTGTGTCCGGTGAAACTTCTTTCGGCGGCAACTCGGGTGCCATCACCCTCCGTGGGGTGGCCTTAATCGTTGTCGGTCTGTGCATGATGGTGGGCGGAATCGCATTGGCCCAGCAGTCCCTGTGGTTCGTTATCCTCTCCGTACTTGGCTTTTTGGTCATGTTTGGATCCGGCGTGTGGATGCTGCGCGGAAATTCGGAAGATTCTCTGGTTGCCGCCGGCGCACCAGCATCCGCTAAGCGGCGCAACAAGCAGTCCAAGAAGGCTGGCAGTGACGTTGGAAACCGCCTTGAAGATAACTTCCGCCGCCGTTTCGAAGGAAACTAAGCGCTAGAAACCCACCAGCAGCCCTTCGCTCTATTGTGAGTCGGAGGGCTGTGGCACGATGGCATCGGCCATGGCGTACAGGGTTTGCGTTATGCCCGGGAGCTGCTCGGGCGAGCGGTTTGCCAATTCTGATGCGCGAACGATGGCGGCGTTGAGCAGCGAGATATCCGCTCTGGAAACACCAGGGCAGAACTCGTTAACGATCGATGCAAAGCCACCATGTGACTGCTGCACCGCCTCATCCGCAAAAGCTTGGGGGAAGTGCTGCGCGGCGGTCATGAGGGGGCCGTGCGTGCCATGGAGGAAAAGTTCGAGAGTGGCGTCCACGTAAGCATGGATGCGCTCCGTCGGCTCTGGAGGGGCCACCTGCATGGCAGCTTCGAGCTGTTCATTCCACGTTTGTGTGGCCTGGATAAGCAGCTGCACCAACAAATCGTGTTGGGATGAGACGTAGCGATAAACGCTGGGGCGGGCAAGGCCTACTTCGGCAGCGACCTCCGCCAGGGTAGGGACTGCCCCGTGGTTGTTGACGATCAACCTTTCGGCAGCCTCGAGCACCGCGCGGTGCTGGACGGCGCGGTGCTCGGCTACTGTCGTTTCAGTGATCTTCGGCATGCGCTAAGTCTACGTTAAGCTGCGCATTCTTTTTCCATTCTGGTGCCTACTTGGCGGACGGGGTCAAGCGGCCATCGACCATTTCATAGACCTTGTCGCAGTGACCAAGAACGTCGTAGTCGTGGGTGACCATGACACCCGCGACGTTGAAATCGTGGCATTCTTTGGCTAGCAGCGCCACGATCTCTTGGGACCGCGCGCGATCGAGGGCAGCAGTGGGTTCGTCGACGAGCAGCACCTGTGGATCGCCCACAAGTGCGCGCGCGATACCGACGCGCTGGCGCTCACCGCCGGAAAGACTGCCGGGCCGGTGCTTCGCGCGATGCGCCATGCCGACCTTCTCCAGCAGCTCGGCGCTGGAGTAGCGCCCAGTCTTGCCGATGACCTTGCTGGCCAATTCGATCTGCTCCTCCGCCGTCAGTGCAGACGGGAGATTGCCAGAGGACTGGAAGACGAAGCCGATGTGGTTGCGGCGGATCTGTGCCAGTTCAGAGTCACCCAGCGGCACGATGTCCTCGTCCGCGACGAGGACTTGGCCGGAATCGGGCGTCGTCAAGGCGCCCGCGACCGCGAGCAGTGTGGACTTTCCGGAGCCGGAGGGGCCAACCACGGCAACGAATTCGCCTGCCTCGACGGTGAGATCGACGGAATTCAGTGCTTTAACGTGTGAATCTCCGTCGCTGTAGCTGATGGTGACGTCTTTCAGTTCCAAAGCGTGGCTCATCGGTTTTCTCCTAGGGCTGCGAGGGGGTTGGTTCGGGTAACGCGGACGACGGCAATGAAGGCGCCGAGCAGTCCGGCGACGAAGAGAATGAGACCGCCATTGATGACGGCGCCGAATTCGGTGGAGTAGGGCATAGCCGTTTTCTCTAGGAGGCTGCCCAGGCCAACGGCGATGAGTGCGCCGGCGAGGATTGATACGAGGAGGATGACCACCGCTTGGCCGAGGCTATCGCGCAGCAGGAAGCTCTTGGTGGCGCCCATTGCGCGAAGGGTGGCGATATTGCCGGCGCGCTGGATGGTCCACACGAGGAAGAAGGCGCCGGTGACGAGTGCGGCAATGACATAGAGGAACCAGGTGATCATGGAAAGGGTCATCATTTCGGCGGTGTAGCCGGGGGAGGAGTCGAAGCTCTCTTTGAGAGTTCGAACGTCGAGGCCGGAGCGCTCGGTGAGAGCATCGGTATCGGGCTTATTCGCCGTGCGAGCGACGATGACGGACGCTTCCTCGTAGGCTTCGGGGTTGACGGCTTCGCCGTGGCGCCCGCCGGCGTGAACCTCCTGCCAGATATCGAGCGGCAGGTAGGCCACGTCGACGTGGCCGAAGGTCCGTTGGTTGTCGGTGAAGCCGATGACGTTGAGGGGGATGTCCAAGCGGTCGAGGGTGATGGTGTCGCCCACCTCGATCCCCTCGTCCTGCAGGGTGGAGGACAGGATGATGTCGTGCTTCGTGTTGCTTGGTTTGCCGTCTGCCCGGGCGGTGTCGATTGGGGGCAAGCCTGCCGGTGCGATGAAGGAGTCAGGTTCTACTCCGAAGAGCGTGAGGTCCACCGCCGTGCCGTCCTGGTTGTGGGCGTTAGCAATGGTCAGGCCCAAGGGGGTGGCTTGGTCCATGCCTTCTAGTTGAGAGAAAGACTCGGCATCGGAGGCATCGACAACGGAGCGGGTGAATGCAGAGTCTTTCTGCGTGCCATCGGCGAAAGCGATGACGTCGCTCTCCATCGCCTTGAGGCCGGAAACGCCGTCGTTGACCAAGCCTGCGGTGAGGCCGGAGATGATAACGACGAGCATGGACATGAGTGCGAGGACGACGCCCATGAGGAGGAATCGGGTACGCGCGAAGAGCATCTCGCGCCAAGCTAGATACATGAAGGAGCTTCCTAGTGTGTGGGGTGAAGTGAGTAGGCGTGTCACCCTGCGTGCCGCAAGATGACAACATGATGTTTCTATCATGGCGACGCAATGTTTCTAAAAACTTGTGCGGGCATCTTGCGTGGGGAGGGGAGGCTTTTCGTGCGATTTCCCGATTTCCCCCACTTTGCCCCACCTGTGCTACGCGCCGGTCGGGGAATGTCGGCCCGGGGACTCTTTGGAGCGTGGTGGGAAGGTGAAAACGTCAGGAATATGGGGGTGCTGGGGAAAATTACATACTAAGGGGCCAAAGTTACGTGAGTGAATACGTGGAAATGGGCCTGTTTAAGGGGGTGTGTCAAGGGGGGTCTGGGAAAACTTCCCACTGGAAAACTTGCCTTTTACCTGCAATGTTATTGCGACACGCAGATTTTTGCGGTGATAAAGGTGTGGGAGGTGGGGGAAAGTGGGGTAGAGTGGGGCGTAGCGGAGGAGAGTTGCTCTCTTGTCGCGAGAGGAATCCGGAGTTTTCGAGTGACAGGAAGGTGGACCCGGGGATGTTTCTCGGCACCTACACTCCCAAGCTCGATGACAAAGGACGGCTCACGCTTCCGGCAAAGTTTCGCGAAGAACTGGCTGGCGGCCTCATGGTCACCAAAGGTCAGGATCATTCGCTCGCGGTATACCCGCGGGAGGAGTTCGCGGCGCGAGCTAGGAAAGCAGCGGCCGTGTCACGCACCAACCCAGAAGCGCGTGCGTTCATCCGTAACTTGGCAGCGAGTGCGGACGAGCAGCGCCCCGATGGGCACGGACGTATCACGCTGTCCGCAGGGCACCGTGAGTACGCAAACCTGACGAAGGAATGCGTAGTTGTGGGCTCGGTTGACTTCCTCGAAATCTGGGACGCAGCCGCGTGGGCTGAATACCAGGCGCAAACTGAAGACGCTTACTCGGCGGCAGACGCCGATGACGTACTTGCCGGGCTGCTGTAGAGCTGCCTGGCACACAGAGAGTGCGTGTATGGACTCTGCCCGAGGAGGATGAGCTGGTGTACTTCCCCGACATCAGAACCCTTCCTCGGACAGGGCCCTATACGCACTCGATTTTTTATCGAACAGATCTGATAGCGGCCTCAGGCGCCTGAATGGAAAGGGGGACAGCAACTGTGGACCACAACGGCACCATTACCTATGACGTGAATGACAACCACGGCCATGTCCCTGTTATGCGTGCGCGTATGGCTCAGCTGCTTGCTCCGGCCGTCGAAGCAGCGGGGGAGCACGCCGTCATCGTGGACGGCACCTTGGGGGCTGGTGGCCACAGCGAATACTTCCTCAACAGCTTTCCTAACGCGCGGATTATCGGTGTGGACCGTGACTCCGCCTCGTTGAGCAGTGCTTCTCGACGTCTCACCCCCTTCGCCGACCGCTTCGTCGGCGTCAACGCTCGCTTCGATGAGGTCGGTCGTGCCATTGCGCAGGGTGACCATGAAGTTTTTTCTATCGCGCGAGAACACGGCATTGCAGGGGCATTGTTCGATCTGGGTGTGTCCTCCATGCAGCTTGACCAGGTGGAGCGTGGGTTTGCGTACAAGACCGACGCCCCGCTGGATATGCGCATGGACCCGCGCCAGGGAATGACTGCCGCCGACGTACTCAACACCTATAGCCACGGTGACCTCGCCCGCATCCTCAAAACCTATGGCGATGAGCGCTTCGCCGGCAAGATTGCTTCGGCAGTAATAAAGGAAAGGGAAAAGGAACCTTTTACTACCTCAGCCCGCTTGGTTGAGCTGTTGTACGCCACGATTCCCGCAGCGACGCGTCGCACCGGTGGCCACCCCGCGAAGCGCACCTTCCAGGCGCTGCGCGTTGAGGTCAACCGCGAGCTTGAGGCGGTTGAACAGGTCATTCCCGTGATTACGGATGCCCTGTCCGTCGGCGGCCGCGCGGTGTTCATGAGCTACCAGTCGCTCGAAGATCGCATCGTCAAGCATGCCTTCACCAAGCTCAGCACCTCGACGACTCCGCCGGGGCTTCCCATGGACCTTCCGGGCACGGCGGCGCACTATTCCATCGTGACGCGTGGCGCGGAGAAGGCGAGCGAGGAGGAGATTGCAGAGAACCCGCGGGCAGCGTCCGTCCGGGTACGCGCACTCGAGCGCCTCGAGGGCAGTCCGTCTTTTCATGAACCGGGAGGTAGGCCATGACGCTGAGAAACCGAACCGCACAGGCAACGTACCACCGCGACCACGAGAGGACCCACACCATGGGAGCTAGCCGCGATTTCACCACCGGATCTGATTTCTCCGGTCAGGGAACCGCGCTGCTGGAGCGGGGGCGCCGCACCACCCCGTTGCCCAGTCGCACGCCGCATCGCAGTACTGTGCCCGCCCGCCGGGTCGGAACGGGTCTGCGAGGAAACCGCCTCGGTTCGAAGCAGGTAGTGAGCAATCGTGGGCGCCGCGTCGTACAGCCCACGCGGGTTACTGGCCTTTTCGCTCGCCTTTCTTTCATCGCCATTGGCCTGCTCATCACTGGTGTGGCTGCGGCGATGTGGCTCTCTGGCCTGTCGACGTCCCAGACCTTTAAGATTCAGGAGCTTACTGCCCACGAATCCACGCTCGATAACCAGCTGGAGACTCTGAACCGAGACTTGGAGAATGTGCGTTCGGCGTCGGACGTCGCCCGCCGCGCCCACGAGGCCAAGATGGGCGTCCCGGTTCAGCCTGGCGTAGTGGAAGTCGACGCAGACGGAAACGTGGAACAGAAGCGCGAAGCCACCCCGGATATGGAATCGGTCATCGACGTAAACGGCGAACCGGTCCGCCCGGGTCAGGCCTCGAGTGACCCGCACGCGACGGCGAACGTGTCCGACAACCTGAACGCCCGTCCGACGCTGAGCGAGAGGAACCGCGAGCGCGAAGGCGCCGAGTCGGGTGCGTCTCGTTCGGACAACCACCCAGACGGCGGTGAATCCACCAATGACGGACAGCCGGCCGAAGGGAACGTAGAACTGCCGGACATCCCGGCCCAGGCTCCCTACGCCGCCCGCGGGTAGATTCCATCCCCGCTCCGCGCGTGCCTGCGTGGGCGGGCGGCGATTATAGGGCACAATTCGGGATGTACCACTGATTATTGGCCCATCTTCGCTGCAGACAGAAAGGTGACGTGTGACCCCACCACACTCCGGTGGCCCGCGCCCGAGGCGCGCTTCCGCCGCCCGTGCCGCCCAACCGCGCGGTACCTCTCACCAACCACGGCAGCGTTACGACGCCGACCGCGTCGTTCCCGCGACCCGTTCACGGAACCCGCGCACCGGCAAGCCCTTCATGAGCCAGCAGAAAACGATGCGCCGTCGCGTGCACGTCATCGCGGCTTTGCTGCTCGTAGTGATGCTGGCGTGGATGGGGCGCCTCGCGTGGGTACAGATCGTGTGGGGCCCCGACTTGGCGGCGAAGGCCGCTGCGCAGAGAACCCGTGTTTACGTCGATACGGCCGGACGCGGCGAGATCCTTGCGCGCGATGGCCAGCGGTTGGCCTACACGATGCGCGCCCGATCCTTGACCGTGTCACCTACTCGCCTGCGAGATGAGCTCCGTGAACAGGAAGAGCAAAAGGCCGCCGGCGAGGCTCACTTTGAGTCGTTGGCACCCGATGCCAAAGAGGCTTTCCTTGACGACAAGGTGACAGAGCGGCTCACCGACATGTCGGAGGGCATCCCGAACAAGCTGAAGGAAGCCGGCATCGATGCCGGGGACGTGGATTCGGAGCAAATCATGGACAAGCTCCGTGCCGATACTCAATACGAGGTCCTCGTGCGCAACGTTGATCCGGATGTCGCGGTGGCCATCTCCGAGGACTACCACGGACTCGCTGCCGATGAGCAGCAGATCCGCCAGTACCCCAACGGTGCTATTGCTGAGAACGTCATCGGCAAAGTGTCCATGGACGGCCAAGGCCAGTTTGGTTTCGAGGCCTCCGGCGATACCACACTGACGGGTATTGACGGCAGCTCCACCGAGGACGTTTCAGCCAGCGGTCAGGTCATTCCCGGCACCTTGCGCGATCAGGTGCCCACCACCGACGGCAAGAACGTCACGTTGACGCTCGATCTGGATCTGCAGACCTACGTGCAGCAGAAGCTGGAAAAGGCAAAGGCTAATTCGAAAGCAAAGAGCGCCGAGGCAGTCGTTCTGGACGCCGCCACGGGTCAGGTTCTGGCCATGGCGAATACCGGCACCATCGACCCGAACAAGGACATCGAAAAGCAGCTGGAGAAGGATAAGACCTTCGATAACCTCGCCGTCTCGCACCCCTTTGAGCCGGGTTCGGTGGCAAAGATCATCACCGCCGCGGCAACCATTGAGGAGGGCCTCACCAACCCCGATGAGGTCCTCCAGGTTCCCGGCTCCATCGACATGGCTGGGGTGACTGTGAACGATGCCTGGCAGCACGGCGTCGAGCCTTATACTACGACGGGCATTTTTGGTAAGTCGTCGAATGTGGGAACGCTGATGTTGGCCGACCGCCTCGGCCAAGACAAATACGCTGACTACCTCAAGAAGTTCGGTCTCGGTCAGACCTCCGGAATTGAGCTGCCTAACGAGTCACCTGGCCTGGTGCCCGATCGTTCGCAGTGGTCCGGCGGTACCTTCGCTAACCTGCCCATCGGCCAGGGCCAGTCATGGACTGCCCTGCAACTGGCTTCTATTTACCAGACCCTCGCCAATGACGGTGAGCGCATCGAGCCGCGCATCATTGATTCGATCACCGCGCCTGACGGGACTAAGGAAGAACTAGAGAAGCCCGAGACCACCCGCGTGGTCAGTCCCGAAACCGCGCGCACTGTCGTGGACATGTTCCGTGCGGTCTTCCAGGAGGATCCGCAGGGCCTGAACAACGGTACAGCCGGCAACGCGCAGATCGAGGGCTATCAGCTCTCCGGCAAGACTGGTACCGCGCAAAAGGTCGACGAGGAGACGGGAGCATACTCGAACTCCAAGTACTGGATCACGTTCGCGGGCATCGCGCCTGCCGACGATCCCCGCTTTGTCGTCGCCGTCATGCTCGACGAGCCCGAATCCGGTGTCAACGACGATGGCTCCGGCGGCCAGTCCGCAGCGCCGGTGTTCAGTGATATCGCATCCTGGCTGCTTGATCGTGACAATATTCCGCCTTCCCCACCAGCACCGCACCTGACCTTGCGTGCCGAATAGATAGTTCCGGCCGCGAATAACCTACAGAGATAGAGAAGAGGACGCACCGTGACCAGCAGCATCAGCCTTGAGCGCTTAGCAGAAATTTCTTCGGGCACCGTGATCGGGGATGCCTCGACCACCGTGGGCTCCTGCGGACTAAACTCTGCAACCCTGCCACCTGGCGGTCTCTTCGCTGCGCTTCCGGGAACGCGCGTTCATGGCGCACGGTATGCCGCAGACACCGCAGCAGCCGCGATTCTGACCGACCCGGAAGGCCAACGCATCCTTGCCGAAGCGGGAGAAACACGCCCACTTCTCGTGGTCGAGGATATCCGCGCCATCCTCGGACACGTTTCCGCGGAGATCTATGGGCACCCCACTGAAAAGCTCACCATTCTCGGCGTGACGGGTACGTCCGGTAAAACTACGACGAGTTACCTGCTGGAAGCGGGGCTTTTGCACGCGGGCTTGTCGGTGGGCCTGATCGGCACCACGGGCACTCGCATTAACCGGGAGCCGGTGCCTACCTCGCTGACGACTCCAGAGGCCCCCACATTGCAAGAGCTCTTCGCCCGCATGGTGGACGAAGGGGTAACGCACGTGGTCATGGAGGTGTCCTCCCACGCGCTTTCCCTGGGCCGCGTGCAGGGAACGCGTTTTGCCGTTGGCGGATTCACTAACTTGAGCCAGGACCACCTCGACTTCCACCCAACGATGGAGGACTACTTCGAGGCGAAGACCATGCTTTTCGACGGTCCCCAAGCCGCCGACCGCTCCGTTGTCTGCATCGACGACGAGTGGGGACGACGCATGGCGCAGCGCGCTGCAGCACGTCCGGTCATGAAAGTGTCCACTGGCACCAAGGACACCGGGGCGGATATCACCGCGCGACAACTCAGTACCGAGGCCACCGGCGCACAGCAGGTGGAGCTGATGGTGTCCACCGGAGAGCACGCTGGTTCCTATGAATTCCGGCTGCCCATGCCGGGCACTTTCAACATCGCCAATGCGGCCTTGGCCACCGGCATGGCCGCAGCCAGTGGCATCGAGCCGCGCGTCTTCTTGGAAGGCGTAGAAAAGGTAGCGGTCCCGGGCCGCATGGAACGCATCGACCGCGGCCAGCAGTTTGTCGCCGTGGTCGATTATGCGCACAAGCCAGCTGCGGTCGCCGCGGTCCTCGATACCCTGCGTGCGCAGCTCGAAGGCAGCAGCGGCCGGATCGGCATTGTCGTCGGCGCGGGAGGTGACCGCGACTCTTCCAAGCGCCCGCTCATGGGGGCGGCCGCCGCGAAGGGCGCCGATATGGTCGTGATCACCGATGACAACCCCCGCACCGAGGACCCAGCAGCTATCCGCGCGGCAGTGCTCGCGGGAGCGCGCGAAGCGAACCCGGAGGCCGATATCCGAGAGGTCGGCTCCCGTGCCAAAGCCATCGACGAGGTCGTGGCGTGGGCACAGCCGGGCGATGCCGTCATCGTCGTCGGCAAGGGCCACGAAGTAGGACAGCTGATTGGTGATACCGTCCACCACTTCGACGACCGCGAAGAGATGGCGCGTGCACTTGATGCCGCGATGACAGCGACTACCCTGAGTACCGAAGAATCCAAGGAGCAAGGATGATTGCGTTAAGCCTCGCTGAGATAGCTCAGATCACGGGCGGCCGCCTGGATAGCGTCGACGAGCCAGAGACCCGGGTGACCGGCTTTGTTGAGTTCGATTCTCGCAAGGTTACTCCGGGCGGACTCTTCGTGGCACTGCCCGGAGCCCGCGTCGATGGCCACGATTACGCCCACACCGCGGTGGAGAAGGGAGCCGTCGCCGTCTTGGCTGCCCGGCCGGTGGGTGTACCCGCCATCGTCGTGGAGCCGCGCGGACGCGTAGAAGGTGACGGGGCCAACGCCGATATCTATGCCAACGATGTCGATGGCTCCGCCGCCGCCGTCGTCGAGGCGTTGTCCGCGCTGGCCCGCGCAGTAACGCAGCGGCTGGCGACAGAGCAGGATTTGACCATCGTGGGAGTGACGGGATCGGCGGGCAAGACCTCGACCAAGGACCTCATCGCTACCATCTTCCGCGAGGTGGGGGAGACCGTCGCCCCGCCCGGCTCCTTCAACAATGAAATTGGACTTCCGTATACGGCTCTGCGCTGTGATGAGCACACGCGCTACCTCGTGGCGGAGATGTCGGCCCGCGGTATCGGGCACATCCGCCACCTCACCGAAATCACCGCTCCGCGCGTCGGCGTGGTCCTTAACGTCGGCTCCGCGCACCTCGGCGAGTTTGGCTCGCGCGAGAATATCGCGCAGGCCAAGGGAGAGCTGGTGGAGGCTCTGCCGAGCGCGGAAGCGGGCGGTGTGGCCGTCCTCAACGCCGACGATCCTTTCGTCGCCGCAATGGCGACACGCACGGGGGCCAAGGTGGTGTACTACTCCACGGATAACCGCCGCGGCGGCGCGCCGGCCGCGCAGTACTATGCCACCAACATCGAGCTCGATGACGTGGCCCGCCCCTCCTTTGTCCTCCACAGCCCCAACGCTGAGCCAGTTGCAGTGAAGCTGCAGGTATTTGGTTCCCACCAGGTGTCTAATGCACTGGCCGCGGCAGCGGCAGCCATCGAGCTGGGGGTATCGGCAGCCACGGTAGCGGCTGCGCTGTCTGGGCACCGCCTAGCCTCCGAGCACCGCATGGACGTGCGCACGCGCCGCGATGGCGTCACCATCATTGATGATTCCTACAACGCCAACCCGGATTCGATGCGCGCGGCGATTGCCGCCTTGGCCTATACCGCAGCAGCACGCCCCGATGCCCGCTCCATCGCGGTGCTTGGTGAGATGGGAGAGCTCGGCAGCGATGCCGAACAATCGCACCGCCAGCTCGGGGAGATATTGGCCAAATACCACGTGGAGCACCTCGTCGCGGTGGGGGAGAACCCCAACTGCCGGGCAATGACTGAGGCGGCTGCACAGCAAGGTATAAATACAATGGTGTGTGCCGATGCCGCGGCTGCCGCTCGGGCGGTCGACGGCATTCTGCGCGCGGCCCCGGCAGGGGTCGATGATTGGGCTAGCCGTAGCGTTAAGGACGTGGTCTTGATTAAGGCCTCCAATGCCCAGCGCCTCTGGTTGGTCGCGGAGCAGCTGAACCACAGCTAGCCGCTAGAAAGGACTTCAAGCTCGTGACTCAGATCATCATCGCTGGTGCGGTTAGCTTCCTCGTGGCGATCTTTACCACCCCGGTTCTCATCCGATACTTTTCCGACTCCGGTCGCGGCCAAGAGATCCGCGAGGACGGACCCAAGTCTCACCTGCGCAAGCGGGGTACGCCGACGATGGGTGGCCTGGCTATTCTGGCCGGCATCCTGGTGGCTTATCTCGTGGTCGGCTTCTACGGCATGCTGACGGGCCACGAGGGTTTTACCGCCTCGGGCCTGCTCGTCCTCGGGCTGACGCTGGGCTTGGGCGCGGTGGGCTTTGCGGATGACTTCATCAAACTCTTCCGGAAGCGCAACTTGGGTCTCAACAAGACCGCGAAGCTGCTCAGCCAGCTGGTATTGGCCCTTCTCTTCGGCTTCCTTGTGCTGCGTTTCCCCAATGATGCGGGCCTGACTCCTGGCTCCACCAAGCTGTCGTTCATCCGTGATTTGAAAACCTTCGACTTTGCGGTTGGCGGCGCTGTCATCGGAACCATCGTGTTCTTGATCTTCATGTACTTCCTCATCGCGGCGTGGTCGAACGCGGTCAACCTCACCGACGGCCTCGACGGCCTTGCCGCAGGAGTGACGGCGATTGTCATGGGCTCCTACTCGCTGATGACTTTCTGGCAGTTCCGCTATTCTTGCGCCACCAACTTTGCGGCCGGTTGCTATCAGGTGCGCGATCCCCTCGATCTCGCCGTGCTCGCGGCGGCGGGCCTCGGTGCCTGCCTTGGCTTTTTGTGGTGGAATGCCGCACCCGCCAAGATCTTCATGGGAGACACCGGCTCCTTGGCGCTCGGCGGATTGGTTGCCGGCATTTCGGTCACCAGCCGTACCGAGCTTCTCATGGTGATTATCGGCGCCCTGTTCGTTATCGAGACGGTGTCCGTTGTCATTCAGATCGTGGTCTTCCATTCCACTGGCAAGCGCTTCTTCCGCATGGCCCCGATCCATCACCACTTTGAAAACGGCGGTTGGGCGGAGACTGCTGTGGTTGTCCGTTTCTGGTTGCTGGCCGCGATGGCGGCGATGGCCGGCGTGGCCATCTTCTACGGTGAATGGCTGACCTCCACAGGCATAGGTGTCGGCGCATGACGCGCCCCAACTTCCTCTCTGGTCGGGTCCTCATCGCCGGTGCCGGCGTTTCCGGCCGCGGCTGTGCTGCGGTCCTGGACCACCTAGGCGTGGACGTCACGGTGGCTGATGGAAACCCGGAATCCCGCGCTCGCCTCGCCGTCGAGCTCGACGTTGCCACCGTGGATACAGCAGCAGTAGACCTGTCGGAATACTCCCTCGTCGTGACCTCGCCGGGGTGGCGCCCGGATTCGCCGTTGCTCGCCGCCGCAGCTTCCCGCGGCCTTGAGGTCATCGGTGACGTGGAGCTGGCCTACCGCCTGGACCAGGCAGAGGCCTTTGGGGCCTCCCGCCGCTGGCTCGCGATCACAGGTACCAACGGCAAGACCACAACTACGGGGATGCTCGCTGCCATCATGGCCGCTGACGAGCAGCGATCCGGCCAGCGCGCCCAAGCTGTGGGCAATATCGGCGTCTCGCCTTTTGATGCCTTGGCCGCCGAGCCCCGCGTGGATATCCTCGTCGCGGAACTGTCGTCGTTCCAGCTGCACTGGTCCTCCCAGCTGCGCCCGGACGTAGGAGCACTGCTCAACCTCGCCGATGATCACCTCGATTGGCACGGCTCCTTCGAGGCCTACGCGGCGGATAAGGCGAAGATCTTGCGCGGCACGCACGCCGTTTATGGAAAGGACGACGAACACGTTCGCGCGCTTGCCGCCTCTCTATTCGGCGCTACCGCCTTTACCCACGGCGAGCCCGCCCCGGGCGAGGTCGGCGTGAGCGCCGGCAGCCTCGTGGTCAATGAGGTCGCCGGACTGCACGCGGCAGTGGTGGAGGATGTCACCACCATCCAGCCCGCAGGTCTTGCTGGGGTGCTGGATGCCGCTGCCGCCGCGGCGGTTGCGGCGCTTGCCGGCGCCCAGCCTGCGTCCATCGCCGAGGGCCTCGACGCCTACGTGGTGGCCGGGCACCGCGGAGAGGTCGTTCACCGCCAGTCTGGCGTGACCTTCATCGATAATTCCAAGGCGACGAATCCGCACGCCGCGGAGGTGGCCATGCGTGGTCTTGACTCCGTGGTGTGGGTCGCCGGTGGTCAGCTCAAAGGCGCAGATGTCTCGGACCTCCTGCGTACCCACGCCGCGCGGCTGAAGGCGGCGGTTCTGGTGGGCGTCGACAAGCACGTGCTGGCCCAGGCCCTCGTCAAGGCGGCACCCCACGTGCCTCTCGTCATCGTGGACAGTCATGACCCGCAGATCGCTATGGACCAGGCCGTGAGCGCCGCCGTGCAACACGCCGAAGCCGGCGATACCGTACTTTTGGCGCCCGCTGCGGCATCGTTGGACATGTACACCGGAATGAGCCAACGCGGCGACATGTTTGCCGCCGCTGCCCGCCGCCTCGCCCGCTAGCTAGGAGCACCCAGAAGCCGTGACTGCCACCAGCACCCAGAAGCCACACCGCACGCTGGGCCACCGCCTGCGTGATCTCCGCGAGCGCCTGCGCGCCTACCCGGGGTTTGACTACCTGATGCTGCGCATCGCGATCTTCTCCCTCATCGGCATCGGCGTGCTCATGGCCTTCTCTTCGTCGATGGCGACGTCCCTGTCGGAGACCGATAGCCCGTGGTCGGCAGCCTTGCGCCAGTGCGTATTGGTCGCCGCCGGCCTCATCGTGTTCTGGATCGGCCTGCGCATATCGCCGCGCACGTTGCGGGCGCTCGTGCCGTGGTTCTTGGGGCTATCCATCCTGCTGCTTATCCTCGTGCTTGTGCCTGGTATCGGTACCGGCCGCGCGGAGGTCGGTTCACAGTCGTGGATCATGTTGCCGGGTGGCGTGGCCTTCCAGCCCTCTGAGTTCGCTCGTGTCGCCGTGGGTATGTATGGCGCCTCGGCGCTGGCGGATAAAACACACCGTTCGATGCGCTTGACTGATCCGTTCATGATGTATTCCATCATCGCCGGCATCATGTTCGTGCTCATCGTCGCCCAAGGTGACTTGGGCATGGGCGTATCCTTCGCCCTCATCGTGGTCTTCACCCTCGTATTCGCCGGCGTGAACTGGCGTGTGCCCGTCGTCGTCGGCGTCTTTGGCGCCATCGGTATGATCACTGTTTTCCTGGCCGGTGGTTTCCGTTCGCACCGTTTCCACACCTACTTCGATGCGCTGCGCGGCAATATTGAGGACACACAAGGTACCGGTTTCCAGGCTTACCAAGGCTTCCTTTCGCTTGCCGACGGCGGCTTCTGGGGCGTTGGCCTCGGCCAATCACGCGCCAAGTGGTTCTACCTCCCAGAGGCGAAGAACGACTTCGTCTTCGCCATTATCGGTGAGGAGCTAGGCCTCTGGGGCGGTGCGCTCGTCATCGTGCTTTTCGCCGTGCTGGGCTACTTTGGGTTGCGTACCGCAACCCGCGCGCAGGACCAGTTCCAGTCCTTGCTGGCCGCCACGCTGTCGGTGGGTGTTGTCGTGCAGGCCTTCATCAACATCGGCTACGTCATCGGTGTGCTGCCGGTGACGGGTATTCAGCTCCCGATGATTTCTGCGGGTGGTACGGCTGCGGTTATCACCATTGGCTCGATGGGCCTGTTGTGCAATGTGGCGCGCCACGAGCCGCTGCAGGTGTCCGCGATGCAGAACTTTGGACGCCCGCTCTTCGACCGTATCTTCTTTATTCCAGAGCCGACCCCGCCCAATGAGCGGCGCGGCGGGGCGCACCGTGCCCCGCGCGAGCGCGCAGATGCTCGGCGTTCCCAGCGCCCACACCGCGAGCGCTCCCAACGCCACGTGGAGCGCAGCCGCGAGGAACGTTTTGGGCGCGCGGTGACGGGGCGCTCTCAGCGGTCGCAGGCGCCGCGCGCGGAGGGGCGGCGGGAGTATCGGCGCGGCGAGCGCCGGTAGCGCAGTGCGGCGCTGGTAGCGTGTAATGCATGAATGACACGCCGATTTCCGTCGTCATCGCAGGTGGCGGCACCGCCGGACACATTGAGCCCGCGCTTGCGGTAGGGGAGGAGCTACGCCAACGCCACGGGGCGCGGGTGACCGCCTTGGGGACGCCGCGGGGTCTGGAAAGCGATATCGTGCCGGCGCGCGGTGTCGATCTCCGCATGATCACTCCGGTCCCTGTTCCGCGAAAGATCAACGTTGACGCGGTGAAGCTGCCTTGGCGGATTTTCAAGTCCGTTCGGGAAACTCGCGCGGTGCTTAAGGACGTCGGGGCCAATGCTGTGTTTGGCACCGGTGGTTACGTTGCGGCGCCGGCTTACCTGGCGGCGAAGTCCTTGGGCATTCCGTTCTTCGTTCTCGAGACGAATGCTTTGGCCGGTATGGCTAATAAGCTGGGCGTGCGTCTTGGCGGCACGGGAATCAATGCCCAAGAGGGATCTGGCATGCCGGGCGAGGTCCTGGGCATTCCGGTACGCCCGGGCTTGGGCGAGGACCCAGATGGTACGAAGGCCGCTGCTGCGCGCCAGAACTGGAACCTGGATGAAGGCCGCCCGACCATCGTGGTTACCGGCGGTTCGCAGGGAGCGGTGAGCATTAACACCGCCGTCGCCGGAGCGCTCGAGGACCTGTGCCGAGACTTCCAAGTGCTGCATGCCTACGGCAAGAAGAACACGGTGCCGACTGAGCACGAGCACTACACGGCCGTGCCCTATATCGATGACATGGCCGGCGCGCTTGCCGTTGCTGATGTGATGGTCTGCCGCTCCGGCGCGATGACCGTGGCTGAGGTGTCTGCGGCCGGCCTGCCCGCTATCTATGTGCCACTGCCGCACGGCAACGGCGAGCAAGCGTTGAACTCCCGGGCTCTGGTGGAAGCGGGAGCCGCGGTCCAGATACCGGACGCGGAGCTTACTCCGGGGCGCCTTGTCGCCGAAGTTCGCGCTATCCTTGACCATCCCGACGCCCTTTCGGCCATGCGTGCTGCTGCTGACGCCAGCACTGCCGGCGATGCCGCCGCGGTGATCGCTGACCGAATCGCGCACCGCGTCGCCGCCGACACCCGCGGCTAGGCGCACAGTACAGGTTTATTAAAGAAGGAAATTTTCACCATGACTGATACCCCCGCCACCACGGACCTGTCCCGCGTCCACTTTGTCGGCATCGGCGGTTCCGGAATGTCCGGCCTCGCGCGCATCCTGGTTAGCCGTGGCGCGGTCGTCACCGGCTCGGACGTTAAGAAGTCGACGGCCGTTGACGTCCTCCGCGCGATGGGTGCGCACGTCGCCGTCGGCCACGTGGCTGAGAACCTCGATCTGGCTGGGGACAAGCCGACGGTAGTCGTCACCTCCTTCGCCGCCATCCCGCAGGACAACCCGGAGCTGGTTGCGGCACGGGAAGCCGGGATTCTAGTGATCCGTCGCTCGGACCTGCTGGCTGAGCTCATGGAAGGCCACCGTCAGGTGCTGCTCGCCGGCACGCACGGAAAGACCTCGACGACCTCTATGGCGGTCACCGCGCTCCAGCAGGCGGGGATGGATCCTTCCTTCGCCATCGGCGGGCAACTCAACCGAGCTGGGACCAACGCGCACGGCGGCACTGGCGACGCCTTCGTGGCAGAAGCCGATGAATCCGATGCCTCCCTCCTGCGCTACAGCCCCTTCGTGGCAGTCATCACCAACATCGAGCCTGATCACCTCGACTATTTCGGCACGGCAGAGAGCTACTATCGGGTCTTTGATGATTTCGCCGACCGCGTGGTTGAGGGCGGCTACCTCGTCGTGTGCCTCGAGGATGAGCATGCGGCCGCCACGGGTGAGCGGGCGGCTCAGCGCGGGATTCAGGTGCTGGGCTACGGCACGCGCAGCGAGGTAGCCGCGGATTCTTCCGTGCCGCTGGCAGCGGAGATCCTAGAAGAAACCGTCTCCGCCGCCGGCGCGCACGTCCGCGTTCGCCTGACCTTGCCGGGTCAGGCGCCACAGGAGCTGTCCTATGACCTGCATGTCCCGGGCCATCACATGGTGCTCAACTCGGCGGCGGCCCTGCTGGCCGGTGTGCTGGCTGGCGGGGACCCGGCGGAACTGGCCGCGGGTTTGACCGACTTTACGGGCGTGCGCCGGCGCTTCGAGTACCGCGGCAGCGCCCAGGGGATCCGCGTCTTCGATGACTACGCCCACCACCCCACGGAGGTGTCTGCGGTGCTTACCGCGGCGCGCGCGAAGGCGGACGCCGAGGGCGAGGGTGCGCGCGTGATCGCCTGCTTCCAGCCGCACCTGTACTCCCGGACCATGGAGTTTGACGCCGAGTTTGCTCAGGCCTTGGCGCTTGCCGACGCCGCCGTCGTCCTCGACATCTACGGCGCCCGCGAGAAGCCGGTAGAAGGAATTACCTCCCGCATTATCACCGACAAGATGCCCGAAGACATGCCGGTCATTTTCGAGCCGGATTTCTCTGAGGCTGCCGGCGACGTCATTTCCCTGGCGCAGCCCGGAGATATCGTCCTTACCATCGGCGCGGGAACTATTACCTACGTGGCGGGTGAAATTTTGTCGGCGCTTGAGAATGCGAGCGGCGCGGAGGAACCGAAGGAACCGAATGTCTAAAAAGACTAGGGCGCTCGCGCTAGGCGCGGTGCTTCTCGTAGTGGCGGTTGCTGCCGCGGCGGTGTGGCTTTTTCCCATCCTGAAGGTGACATCCTTCGAAGTCGTGGGAAATGATCACGTCGCGGCAGAGGAGGTCGAGCAGGCCAGTGGCGTCGTGAAGGGCTCTAATTTGGCGCGGCTGGATGCGCGCGAAGCCGCGCGCGGCGTGGCCTCTCTGCCGTGGGTAGAGAGCGCGACGGTGTCGCGGGCCTTCCCGTCAACCGTCCACATCGAGCTCGTCGAGCACGAGGCGGTAGCTTATGTGCGACAGGGCGATAGGACGATTTTGGTGGACAACCACGGTAAGGAATTCGTGGAGGACGAAGCGCCACCCGAAGCCGTGGAGCTGACAGGGCACACCGACTCCGGTTCGCCTGAGATGCAGGGGGCTGTCGACGCCGTCGCTGCGCTCCCCGCGCCGATTCGGGAGAAGGTCGCGGCCCTCGAAATTGAGGACCGGTATTCGCTGACCTTCCGCACGGAGGATGACAAAACCATCTTTTGGGGTGCGTCGGAAGACAACGCGAACAAGGCCATTGCTTTTGAGGATGTGCTCAAGCTCGAGGGCGAATCCTGGAACATTTCGAACCCGTCGCTGGTGACTCGTCGCTAAGCGCGTCGCGAGTGGGGCGGGTGGGACGCCTGTTAAGAAAACCGCATGTCAGCAACCCTAAAGTAGAGGTTGAGGGTACCGACACGCGGCAAAATGTGCGCCGAAATTACCCCGTTGTCGTTAAAGATGGATGTAACCGCCTCTCAGAAAAAGGGGCGCCTCCTCGTTTACATTAAAACCTTATTCGAAAGGCAAGAGACCCTCGTATGATCTCATCTAGCAACAACCTCGCGGACATCAAGGTCGTCGGCGTCGGCGGCGGTGGTGTCAACGCTGTCAACCGCATGATCGAAGAAGGGCTCAAGGGAGTCCAGTTCGTGGCGATCAACACCGATTCCCAGGCGCTGATTTTCTCCGATGCGGATACCAAGCTCGACATCGGTCGCGAGGCCACCCGCGGCCTCGGCGCCGGCGCCAACCCTGAGGTAGGCAAGACCTCCGCGGAGGATCACAAGACCGAAATTGAAGACGCCCTCCAGGGCTCCGACATGGTCTTTGTTACGGCTGGCGAGGGCGGCGGCACCGGTACCGGCGCCGCTCCGGTGGTCGCCTCCATCGCGAAGAAGATGGGTGCCCTGACCGTCGGTGTTGTTACCCGCCCATTCAAGTTCGAGGGCGCGCGCCGCACCCGCCAGGCCATGGCCGGCATTGAGGAGCTGCGCGAGGTCTGCGATACCCTCATCGTTATCCCGAATGATCGCCTCATGCAGCTGGGCGGCGAGGAGCTGTCCATCGTCGAAGCCTTCCGCGCCGCCGATGAAGTCCTGCACAACGGTGTGCAGGGTATTACCAACCTGATCACCATCCCGGGCATGATCAACGTCGACTTTGCGGACGTTCGCTCCGTCATGTCCGACGCTGGTTCCGCCCTCATGGGCATCGGCTTTGCCCGCGGCGATAACCGCGCGCTCAACGCCGCCGAGCAGGCTATTAACTCTCCGCTGCTGGAGTCGACGATGGAAGGCGCCAAGGGCGTGCTGCTGTCCATCGCCGGTGGCTCCGATTTGGGCCTCCACGAGGTCAATGCTGCTGCCTCCATGGTGGAGGAGCGCGCCGACGAGGACGCCAACATCATCTTCGGCACCATCATCGATGACAACCTTGGTGACGAAGTCCGCGTCACCATCATTGCGACCGGCTTCGATGCCCAGGCCAACATGACATCCCAGCCGGCACAGCCTGGCCAGACGCAGCAGCACGGTTCGGAGGCTACCCCGGCTGCACGTCCGGGTTCCCTCTTCGAGAACCGCGCTGAGGCACAGCCTGAGAGCCCCGCCGCGCCCCGCACCGAGGCCCCGCGCGAGGAGTACACCCGCGCAGAACCGCAGCGCGCTGACTCCCAGCGCATTGAGCGTGAAGAGTACGCCCCGCGTCACTCCTACGAGCGCGAGCAGCCGGCAGAGCCGGCCCCGTCGAGCGGACTATTTACCACCTCGGATCGCTTCCGCGGTGAGGACTACCGCCGCGGCGGCGACGATGAGTACCGTCTCTCGCGCCCCACGGAGCGTCGTGGCCGTGACTTCGACGATGACGGCGATGACGATCTCGACGTGCCATCCTTCATGCGCTAGTTCCAGCCAGCTACTCTGGAGTGCATGCCAGTAAACGAGGAAGCACACGCAGCACGACGCCCCGTCCGCATGGTTTTTACAAGCCGTGCCGGCGGGGCGTCGTCGTCGCCTTATGACTCTTTTAACCTCGGCGATCACGTTGGCGATGACCCCGCCGCAGTGGCCGCCAATCGCGAGCGGCTCCGCCGAGCCACGGGCTTAGAGGACATCGTGTGGATGGAACAGCTCCACACCAACACCGTGACGGTGGTGGGGGCCGAGCGCCGCGGCGTCGAGGAGCCCGTGCCGGCCACCGATGCCGTGGTAACCAACGAAAAGCGCTTGGGCCTAGGCGTTCTCGTGGCGGACTGCACGCCGGTGCTGCTTGTCGACGTCTCCGCGGGCGTCATCGGCGCCGCCCACGCCGGGCGCCTTGGCGCGCGCAACGGAATCGTCCGCAATACCGTCGATACCATGGTTGAGTTAGGGGCCCGCCCCGCCTCGATTCAGGTGCTCATGGGGCCGGCCGCTTCTGGGCGGAACTATGAGGTGCCGGAGGCGATGGCGGATGACGTCGAGAAGCATCTGCCCGGCTCCAAGACCCGCACGTCGTCGGGTACCTGGGGCGTCGACGTGCGCGCTGGGCTGATTCGTCAATTGATGGAGATGGGGGTTACGGCTATCGAATCGGACCCGCGCTGCACGATTGAGGACACAGATTTCTTTTCTTATCGCCGCGAGGGCGTCACCGGACGCCAAGCCGGCGTGATTTGGTTGGAGGATTAATGACGAACAACGATACTGTGCGCCGTGAAGAGCTGAGGGCTGGCCTGGAGAGCACCCGCGCTGCTATTCACCGTTTCGCTGAGGCCGCTGGCCGCCCCGCCCCGCAGCTGCTGCCGGTGACGAAGTTTCACCCGGCCGAAGACATCGCGCTGCTAGCGGAGTTGGGGATCACAGATGTGGCGGAAAATCGCGAGCAGGAAGCGCGTGCCAAGGCGGAGGCCCTGTCCGAGATGCGTTTCCACATGATTGGCCAGGTTCAGACCAAGAAGGCGAACCACGTGGCCCGATGGGCGCATAGTGTTCACTCGCTCGATTCAGAAAAACTTGCCAGAGCACTCGACCGCGGCGTGGCTCTTGCCCAGGAACGCGGCCAGCGCGAGGACACGCTTCCGGTCTATATCCAGGTATCCGCCGACGGTGATACCGCGCGTGGCGGCTGCCCGCTAGAGGGTGTATCTGCTCTGGTGGATCTGGTCGAAGATCTGGAGAACCTGCAGCTGTGTGGCTTCATGGTGGTTCCACCGCTGGAGAGCGATCCGGCGGAGGTTTTCACCCAGGTGAGGGCATTGACGGATGAGGTGGCGGCCAAGCTTGGGCGAGACCTGAAAATGTCCGCCGGCATGAGCGCCGATATGGAGGCAGCGATTGCATCTGGAACGGATATCGTGCGTGTCGGAACCGGAATCATGGGAGCCCGCCCGCTAGGTTAATTGTCATTGTAAAACTGCATTACAAGACCGCAAATGAACAGAACACACTAGGTCAGAGGGAGACCCAGAATGTCACTGATTGATAGGACTAAAGAGTTCTTCGGGCTGGGCCCGATGGACATGGACGCCGACGATGCCTACTACGCCGACGAGCGCAGCTACAACGCACCGGCCTACGCACCTTCCTACGAAAAGCAGGAAGAGGAGTTTGTCCCGACCATCGTGGCTCTCTCCCTCGTCTCCTTTGATGATGCAGCAAAGGTTGGTGGCCCCTTCCGTGACGGTGACGCAGTGGTCTTCGAACTCACCGACGCCGACCGCGGCTCCGCCAAGCGCTTCGTGGACTTTGCCGCAGGCCTCTGCTTCGCGTTGGAAGGCCGCATGAAGAACCTGACCAAGGGCATGGACACCAGCCGCAAGGTTTTTGCCATTGTGCCGAAGGGCGCTGATATCTCTACCGTGGAGCTGGAGCGAGCAGCGCATCTGCGCTAGAGACGTCAGGTTTTAACCGCTTCATCGTTAATCTCCTCCGTGTTGGCTTAAAGGAAGAGAAAAACGACGGGGCGGTTTCGTCGTTTTCATTGTGGGTCCCCATCGGAGAGTCATTCTCGGCGGCGGTATGGCTGCCGCGGTGCCGTCTCTGTACGCCGAGGGCGAACCTTAGGGCAGGGGAGTACCGCTGGCGGGGGTGATTCCGATAGGCTCAGGCATTGTGAGTGCTTTAGGTTCAATTCTCCTCGTCGCCGTGAGTCTTTACTCGTGGATTTTGTTGGCGCGCATCGTCATTGAAATGATCCAGTCTTTTTCGCGCCAATTCAACCCGCCCCGCTGGTTCATGATGGTTGCTGAGGTGCTTTTCGTGGTCACCGATCCGCCGGTCAAAGCGCTGCGAAAGGTGATTCCGCCGCTGCAATTGGGCGGCATCGCGCTCGATGTTTCCATCATTGTTTTGTTCCTGCTTTTGTCCGTTCTTTCGCAACTTATTGCGTGGCTATTTTTCGGTACCAACGGACTTGCGGTGTAACTAACGGGTGTATTAAACCCTCCTGTTAACGTTGAGACTCGTGCCCGCGTTAGATAATGTGTTGATTCGGATACAATGAGTTACCACAATCCGTATTATTAACCGCATATGTACCCGGCCTCTGGACCCTCTAGAGGTTTGACCGATTCGTAAGGGGAAGAGAAGTCAATGCCACTGTCACCAGCTGATGTACACAACGTCGCTTTCAGCAAGCCGCCAATTGGCAAGCGTGGCTACAACGAGGACGAGGTCGATCAGTTCCTCGATCTCGTTGAGGATGCTCTTGCTCAGCTGCAGGATGAGAACGATGATCTCCACGCCCAGGTTGAGGAGCTGAAGTCTCAGGCTCCGGCCGGCGCTGCCGGCGGCGCCGCTGCCGCTAAGGTCGACGAGGCCGCTGTGCGCAAGGAAGTCGAATCCAAGCTGCGCGCTGAGTATGAGGCGAAGCTGGCTGACTCCAAGAACGAGATTGCCAAGGCCAAGGAAGAAACCAAGCGCGCCCAGGAACAGGCGAAGGCCGCTCAGGCGCAGGACAATTCCGCAGAGCTCAAGGCTGCTCGCGAGGAAGCTGCTGCTGCCAAGCGTGAGCTCGAGGCCTCCAAGAAGGAACTGGAGAGCACCAAGAAGGAGCTGGAGTCCGCAAAGAAGAACTCCGCAACCTCCACCACCGCATCTTCCGCTGCTGCCGTGGCTGGTGCAGGTGCTGCACAGTCCACCGCACAGGATCTCGCCACCCCGGACACGCATATGCAGGCAGCCCGCGTTCTGGGCCTGGCGCAGGAGATGGCAGACCGCCTTACCAACGAGGCCAAGGCCGATTCCGAGTCCATGCTGGCGGAGGCCCGCACGGCCGCAGAGAAGCAGCTTGCCGACGCTGACTCTCACTCCAAGGCCCAGCTTGCTGACGCTCAGAAGCGCTACGACGCGCAGCTGCAGGAAGCCGATACCCGCTCCAAGAAGCTGGTGGCTGACGCCGAAAACAAGGCAAAGCAGACTGAGGCCGACGCTACGTCCCGCGCCGAGGCACAGATTCGCCAGGCTGAGGAGAAGGCAGCTGCCCTGCAGGCAGATGCCGAGAAGAAGCACACCGAGGTCATGAACACGGTCAAGCAGCAGCAGACCGCTCTGGAGGCCCGTATCTCCGAGCTGCGCACCTTCGAGCGCGAGTACCGTACCCGCCTCAAGACGCTGCTGCAGTCCCAGCTTGAGGAGTTGGAGTCCCGCGGCACCGCTGCCCCCAACGGTGAGGCCGGAAAGTCCAACAATTAATCTCTGAATGAGCGGCGTCCCTGCGGGGGCGCCGTTATTCTTTTCTGTAGGTATACGTCCGTAGGTATACATTCTTTGTAAGCACAGAGCCTTTAGTCATTGGTGGGGAAGGAGAACGCACATGCTCATCGGCGCATTGCTTCTGGCCTTTGTTGCTTTCTTGGCGTTCGTGAACTACATCCTCACCGCTGCAGAGTGGTCCTTGTACGCGCTCTTCGCTTCGGCTGGGGTGGGTATTGTTCTGTTCATCGCGGATACCGTGATCAAGCTGCGCCGCAAGCACGACGAGTAGCTCGGTCCCGCCGAAAATCTGTAACGCGCGCAGCTAAGGCACGACGAGTAGCCCTCGGCCCAGTGGTAATTCTGGGTGGAGGGCTACTTTTGTGAAGCCGCTAGTCGTCTCGTTCCGCGGGGTTTGTGAATATCCCGGGTGGCGCTTGCAGCGGCGTGGGCGGTGGGGGAGGGCCGTACGTTCTCTTCGCTTTTCCCCCGACCCGGGCCATCCGGCCGCGGCCCGGGGGCGCATTCGGATCGTCCTGGTTCACCCCATTGTGATAAAGGCAGAGCATCACCAAGTTTTCCTGGTTGGTGTACCCGCCGTTCTTCCACGCGATGAGGTGATGAACCTGGCATTCATCGGCCGGCTTCAGGCAGTCATCCCAAGCACAGACTGGGAACTCGGCCATAGCCATGATGCGTTGCTTGATGCTGGCGGAGCGCTCCTCGTAGTAGAGGTTGACCGGCCCGTGATAGGGATGGAAAAGAGTCGCGAGCGCGCCGTCTTTATCGATCTCACCGGCGATGACCTTGTTGAGGTACTCCGCGCCGGTCATCGTGGCGCCATTGGTCATCTGGAGGGTGATTTCTTCGCCGTCACCGTCGAGAATTTTCGTCATTGCATCCAGCGGCACAAGGATATTGGTCTGCAAGCCGCGGCGCGGAGCAGCGCCTGTGAAGAAGGCCTCGCGGATGGACTCGAGGGGGCGTGCTGGGTCGACGGCGTCGTTAAGCTCTGCAATCAGTTGCGAGGGGCCCGTGATCGCCATCGTCCACGGTGCATTGCGGCGGTGGTAGACAGTCACGCCCTCCTTCGGCGTGGGGAGAACCGCGTGCTCCTTGAGCTTCTTTTTCGCCAGTGCCTCCATGGCGAGGGTGTCAGCGCTCGTTCGGCAGAGTTCTAGGCGTAGTTTCCAGCCCAACGCTTGTGTTTTGGCTTTCCGGGCATAGCGGTCGATGACCTCCAAGGTAGGCAAAGAATGCTTGCGTTGGCGCGCTGCCTTCACTGCGTCGCGTTGCATCCGCGTCATGGCGGTTTTGCCAAAGAAGCTCGTATGCAGCCGCACCAACTCCGCGGCGGTTTTGTCTGGGGAACCGGCGGCGATGAGGTCTGCTTCAGACATGCCTTCGCACTCGGCGACGACATCGATGCCGGCCCCGAGTGCGTTAAGGAAAGTCTGCAGTGCGCTCATGACATTGGAGCTTAAAACACCTTATGACCTGCTCGCATTAGAAAAAATGTTCCTGTGGAAAACCTTATCCCAGGTACCTCATTCATGTACTGTCGTTTCTATTTTGGGGCTTTCGGGAACCTGCGCCTGTGAAAACTTGACCGGCTCGCTATACTTTTAGGCGTATGCAGTGAGCCGGCTATCACCGGGGAGCATTCCGGAAGAACGTGCTTCGCGCTTAGCAGAGCATTATTAGAACCGGGCGGGTAGGGACCGTCATCTCCTTCACATCAACGAAGCGGGGCGCCTCGGCGCCCAAGCGGGGTGGTACCGCGAGCCGTAAGGCGCGTCCCCGCCACAGCGAACGAGTGAAGGAATTTTTAGATGAGTAGCAACCCCGCGAACGTCGGCAATGTTTATCCCAAAGTTGATATGACTGCTGGGTCTTCCCGTTTCCCCGATATGGAGCAGGAAGTCCAGAAGTACTGGAAGGCCGACGACACCTTTAAGGCCAGCCTCGAGCAAACCGAGGGCTGCCCCGAGTACGTCTTTTATGATGGCCCTCCCTTTGCCAACGGTCTGCCGCACTACGGCCACCTGTTGACCGGTTACGTCAAGGACATCGTCCCGCGCTACCGCACTATGGCCGGCAACCACGTTCCGCGCGTCTTCGGCTGGGACACCCACGGTCTGCCAGCGGAGCTGGAGGCAGAAAAGCAGCTCGGCATCACCGACAAGGCCCAGATCGAGGAGATGGGCCTGGAGAAGTTCAACGAGTACTGCGCCAAGTCTGTGCTCGAGTACACCGATGAATGGGAAGAGTACGTCAACCGCCAGGCTCGCTGGGTGGACTTTGAAAACGGCTACAAGACCATGGACTTGAACTACATGGAGTCCGTGATGTGGGCGTTTAAGGAGCTCTATGACAAGGACCTGATCTACCAGGGCTTTAGGGTTCTGCCGTACTCCTGGGCTGAGCACACCTCGCTGTCGAACCAGGAGACGCGCCTGGATGATTCCTACAAGATGCGTCAGGATCCGACCCTGACGGTGACCTTCCCGGTAGCGGGCGCTGTGGAGGGAAGCGCGGCGGAGAAGACGTTGGCGGATAACGCCGAGCTTGCCGACGCCTCCTTCCTCGCCTGGACCACCACCCCGTGGACCCTGCCGTCCAACCTGGCTTTGGCGGTCCACCCGGAGGTCGACTACGTCCTGTTCAAGGCCACCGAGGGCGACTTTGCTGGCCGCACCTTCATCATGGCCGAAGCGCTCACCGGCACCCTGGCCAAGGAGCTGGGTGAGGCGGAAGTTCTCAAAACGTTCAAGGGCGCTGAGCTCGAGGGCTTTAAGTACCAGCCCATCTTCGATTTCTTCCCGGATGTCGAGAATGCCTACCAGCTGCTGCTCGCAGATTACGTCACCACTGAGGACGGTACCGGTGTGGTCCACCAGGCTCCGGCCTTCGGTGAGGACGATATGCTCACCTGCCAGAAGTACGGTGTGGGCCTGGTCATTCCGGTGGATGAGGATGGCAAGTTCACCTCGCAGGTGCCACCTTACGAGGGCCAGCTGGTCTTCGACGCTAACAAGGGCATCATCAAGGACCTGAAGGAAGCTGGCCGCGTGGTGCGCCACGTGACCATCGAGCACTCCTACCCGCACTCCTGGCGCTCCGGCGAGCCGCTCATCTACATGGCGCTGCCTGCATGGTTCGTCAAGGTGACCGAGTTCCGTGACCGCATGGTGGAGCTCAACCACAACGAGATCGAGTGGCTGCCGGAGCACATCCGTGACGGCCAGTTCGGCAAGTGGCTGGAGGGCGCTCGTGATTGGAATATCTCCCGTACCCGCTACTGGGGTGCTCCGATCCCAGCGTGGATCTCTGATGATCCGGAGTACCCGCGCGTGGATGTCTACGGCTCCCTGGATGAGCTGGAGCGTGACTTTGGCGTGCGCCCCACCAGCCTGCACCGCCCGCACATCGATGAGCTGACCCGCCCGAACCCGGATGATCCGACGGGCAAGTCCACGATGCGCCGCGTGCCGGATGTGTTGGATTGCTGGTTTGAGTCCGGCTCGATGCCGTTTGCCCAGAAGCACTACCCGTTCGAGAACAAGGAGTGGTTTGAGACCCACTCGCCGTCGGACTTCATCGTGGAGTATTCCGGTCAGACCCGCGGCTGGTTCTACGTCATGCATGCGCTGTCGACTGCGCTCTTTGACCGCCCGGCCTACAAGAAGGTTGTGGCCCACGGCATCGTTCTGGGCAATGACGGCCTGAAGATGTCCAAGTCCAAGGGCAATTACCCGAACGTTAACGAGGTCTTTGACCGCGATGGTTCGGATGCCATGCGCTGGTTCCTCATGTCCTCGCCGATCTTGCGCGGTGGCAACCTCATCGTCACCGAACAGGGCATCCGTGAGGGCGTGCGCCAGGCTATCCTGCCGATCTGGAATGCCTACACCTTCCTGCAGCTTTACGCTTCCCAGGACGCGAAGTTCGATGTCAGCTCCACTAACGTGCTGGACCGCTACATCTTGGCCAAGACGCATGACTTGGTAAAGAACACGAATGATGCGTTGGCGAATACCGATATTGCTACGGCAACCGAGGAGGTTCGCCTCTTCGCGGATGCCTTGACTAACTGGTACGTGCGCCGCTCCCGCGACCGTTTCTGGGAGGGCGAGGAGACCCACGCAGAGGCTTTCAACACCCTCTACACGGTGCTGGAGACCGTCTCCCGCGTGGTGGCTCCGCTGCTACCGCACGTGGCTGAGGTCATCTACCGCGGCCTGACCGGTGAGCGTTCCGTGCACTTGGCTTCCTACCCGAAGGCTGAGGACTACCCGGCTGACGCGAACCTGGTGGCCGCTATGGATGCCACCCGCGCGGTGGCTTCGGCGGCGTCGTCTGTGCGCAAGTCCAATAAGCTGCGTAACCGCCTGCCGCTGCCGAAGCTGACGGTGGCGATGCCGGATTCGGCTCGCTTGGCCGACTTCAAGGACATCATCCGCGATGAGGTCAACGTCAAGGACGTTGAGCTGACCGATGATGTCGATGAGGTCGGCACCTTCGAAGTAGTCTGCAACGCCAAGGTGGCGGGCCCTCGCTTGGGCAAGGACGTCCAGCGCGCCATCAAGAACCTGAAGGCGGGCAACTACGAGCGCGACGGCGAGGAGGTTATCGTCGACGGCGATATCCGCCTGACCCCGGACGAGTACACGGAACGTCTCAAGGCGGCGAACCCGGAGTCCACGGCGCGCGTGGACGGCGTGGATGGCCTAGTGGTGTTGGATACCAACGTCACCGAAGAGCTGGAGGCTGAGGGCTGGGCCGCGGATGTCATCCGCGGCCTGCAGGATGCCCGCAAGGCCGAGGACTTCGTGGTCACCGACCGCATCACCGTGGCCCTGTCTGTCCCCGCGGAGAAGGAAGAGTGGGCCAACCGCCACCGCGAGCACATCGCGGCAGAGGTACTCGCCGTCGACTTCACCGTGACGACCCAGCCTCTCGAGGCTGGTGCCGACAAGAACGTCCACGACGTTCTCAAGGGCGTGACCGCCACGGTGGCTAAGGCCTAAGACGGCAACAGCGACGTTAACGGTCGCAGAAAAAGCTCCGCCTCCCGGATGTGGGAGGCGGAGCTTTTAGCATCTGTGCACAGGTAGCGCAGTGCGGCCCAGGGGAGGGCGCCCGACTGGTGGGGCCGGTGTTAGCGGCGAGTGCCGGGTAGGTGCGCGCACCAAGCAAGGATGACATTGATGAGGCAGACCAGAGCCAAGAAGCTACCGATGCTGAACAACGCGGTGAAACCAAGGTAAGGTGCGAGGGCGCTGAAAGCCATCGGGATGAAGAAACCGGTGTAGGAAATGGAGTAGTACACGGCGGTCAGGCCGGCGAGCTCACGCTCGCCCGCGATGCGTTGGACCTCCGACAAGCCGGCGACGAGTGCCAGGCCGTATCCTGCGCCCATGGTCGCGGCGGCGGCGATGCCGAGCGGCAGGGAGAGCGAGTGGGCGGCGAAGGCTCCGAGGATGGCGCCGACGGTGATGACGAACATGGCCAGCGCCGAGGCGCGCGCAGACTTATGGGTATCCACCAGTCGGCCCAACATCTGGACAGCGACACCGCACCCCAGGGTGATAACGGTCATCAGGCCGGAGAAAGCGATGGGGGCATCGCCTGCCGAGTCGGACAACAGCTGTGGCAGGAGCGCATAGGCCGCTCCCGCGCAACCGAATACCCACGGGGCCACAGGGACGACGACGCGTAGGAAACGCTTGTGAGCAACGGCGGGAATGTGCAGCATCTCCAGCATGTCGCGCACCCGAAGCTCCAAGATGGTGGTCTTGACGTCGCCCCGGGTGGGCTGGCGGGTCTCCGGAGTATGCAGGATCCACACGGCGGTCAGCAACGTAAGCAGCATGTGGAGGATATAAGCCGTGTGCGTCGGCCACGGACCCCACTGGGCGAGCACCGAAGCGATGCCCGCGCCGACGAGGAAGCCGGCAGTCAAACACAAGGAAGCCTTGCGGGCGCCCGCCGCCGGGTCACCGCCAGCCCTCGTGATGAGCTCCGTAATCCACGTTGAGCCCACGGCCATGACCAAGCCCAAAGCCATGCCGCATAGGACACGCCCCAGCGCGATGATGAGTGGCTCGTTGGGCGCGATGGACAGCAAGAAAGACCCCGCCAAAGACAGCGGCGCTGCGGGGAGCAACAGGGGGCGGCGGCCCAGCAGATCGGACAGTGGGCCGCCGATCAGAAGGGCGGGGATGATGCCCACGACGTAGGCGGCCAAGAGCCCGTTGACCGTCACCTGGGAAAAGTTGGAGGTCTCGCGGTACATCACCAGCAGCGGGGTGAACTCGTTTCCGCCCCACGCCACGGCGATCATGGAACCGGCGACGGGGAACCACGCGCGCGGCGACAGCGGCGTTCCGTCCGAGTGGATAGGCGAGCGCGAGGAGGTGGGGCTTTCGGCAGCGTCGGTGTCCAGAATGGCGTCGTGCTCGGTGGTGGGCGCCTCGACAGCAGGGTTCGAATGCGCAGAGACAGTCACAGTTGCTTCCTTGAGGAGTTGAGGTGGGAGTGGAGTTCGGTGAGGTAGGAGTCGATGTCGCCGGAGCGGAGGGCGTCGGCAAGCAAGGCGTGTTGAGCTACGAAGGCGCGTGCCTTCTCGACGCTGCGGCCAATGGCGGTGGCAGTGAAGCGTTGTTGACGCTCGCGCAGCGTGTGGCCAAGGTGCGCCAAGAGGCGGTTGCCGCCGTTGTCCATGATGGTCTGGTGGAACTTTGCGTCCAGTTGGGTGTAAGTGCGCAGATCAGAGTTGTCGAGGGCGGCTTTCTGTTCCTCGATCGTGGCATCGAGGACATCAGCGATAAGGCCACGCTCTTCGGCGGGGAGCTCGCAGATGTGGCGGGCAGAATTCTCGTCCACGAGGAGGCGGGCTTCGTAGACCTCACGGATCTCGCGGGGGCTGATGGGGACGACCAACGCGCCGCGTTTGGGGTAGAGCTTCAAAAACCCCTCTACCTCCAAGCGGAGAAACGCCTCACGCACCGGGGTGCGACTCATTCCTAGCTCGGCGGCAAGGGCGGCTTCGGAGAGCATGTCCGAGTCATCGACCTCGTCATCGATGATGCGGCGCTTGAGGTGCTCATAGGCCCTTTCTGCGGCAGGTACCTTGTCTTTCTGCATGCATACATGATGCATGCATGCGGGTCTTAGTGTCTAGTACTACACGCCAATCGTGGGGCATAGATCACTCATGCCGCGCGTGAGAGCTAGTTCTCTTTGCCTGCCGAGGGCTTCCTTGTGGATGCGAATATATGTTTTAGACTTGTAGCTATGCAGCGCTGGGTTCTTCACATCGACATGGATGCGTTCTTTGCCTCGGTGGAACAGCTCACCCGCCCCACCCTGCGCGGCCGGCCGGTGTTGGTGGGAGGGACATCCGGCCGCGGGGTCGTCGCGGGTGCGTCCTACGAAGCGCGCGCTTATGGTGCGCATTCCGCCATGCCCATGTTCCGCGCGCAGCAGCTTGTGGGTTATCGAGCCGTGGTGGTGCAACCGCGCCGGGCGGTCTATTCGGCAGCCTCGCGCCGGGTGTTTGGGATTATTGCGCAGCACGCCGGGGTAATCGAACAACTATCTATCGATGAGGCCTTTATGGAGCCTGAGGCACTCGTCGGTGCCTCACCAGCCGAGGTCCGCGAGTGGGCAGAGAACCTCCGCCGCGTGATTCGAACGGAGACGGGCCTGCCCAGCTCTATTGGAGCGGGTGCGGGAAAGCAGAGCGCGAAGATCGCCTCTGGGGAAGCTAAACCGGATGGCACCTTCGTGGTCCCGCAGGAGCGCTTCGACGAGCTCATTCACCCGCTGCCGGTGGGCAAGCTCTGGGGAGCGGGCCCAGTTACGCAGCAGAAATTGGCCGCCATCGGAGTGGAGACCATCGGCCAGTTGGCGGCGATGAGCCGCAAGGAAGTCGAGATTTCACTCGGCGGCGTGGTGGGGGTGCAGCTGTGGGAGCTTGCCCAGGGAATTGATGAGCGCCCCGTCGCCCCGCGCGCGATTGCCAAACAGATCTCCACCGAATTCACCTACCCAACGGATCTGCGCACGGCAGCCGAGGTAGACGCGGCGCTGATCCGCGCGGCACACGGTGCTCATTCTCGGTTGCTCAAGGATGGGCGCGGCGCGCGCACGGTGACGGTGAAGCTGCGGATGGCAGATTTTCACATCGAGTCACGCTCAGCCACCTTGCCCTACGCCACCGATGACCTGAAGGTGCTCGAAGCCAAAGCGTTGAGCTTG
>NZ_CAHJXS010000010.1:0-130924 GCF_903645345.1 Corynebacterium sp. Marseille-Q2823
GGCTGTGGCTGGCCACCATTTCCTTGCGGGTGCTGGGAGCCGAATCCGTGGTTGCGATCTGAATCAGTCACCGGGGCCTCCGTAGATCTAGACATGTCAAGTGCGCCCTGTGGGCACGTTTCTATCTTTACTATCTTTACACAGCCGCACTGGTGACGGTGGCGTTCGAACGTGGCGGGGAGTACTCCCACGGGAGTGTCCCTCACACCACACAGACGGTGTCACAGAGTTTAGATTGTTAGAGGTACCTCTTATACTCCACCTTCCTGCGCACGGAAAGGCTGTTATTCTCCCGCCATGACTTTTCCTACCGGCCCTTCGGGCACGCCGCCGCATAACTCCGGCCCTTCCGGCTTCGGTTCCCCCGGGTTTGGCCGCCCCGGCGGTTCTCCCGTTCCACCCGGCCAGCCACAGGCTCGCCCGGGTGGCTTTGGCAACACACCGCCGTTTGGTGGGCAGCCCACTGGCACCCCGGCGCAGCCTTCCTTCGGTGGTGGCGCGCCCACGCCACCGCCCCAACCCCAGCCGCCCCAGTACTCCGCGCCTGCTCCTCAGAAGGGCAAGGGACGATTCAGCGGCGCTATTGCGGCGCTGATCTCCCTATTCATCGTGCTGGCCGTGGTCCTCGGGGTGGGCGCGTGGTTTATCTGGGGCCGCGAGTCCACCGACGCTTCGCAGGCCGGTGGCTCCCCTGAGCCGACGACGACCGCCTCGCTCGCGGGAGCTCCAATCACCACGGCCGGGCGTATCGATACCGACTTGGAAGCAGGCGGCGTAGTCATTGCCCGCACGTTCTTCCCGGATTCCTATGTCTCGCAGTCCGGTAGCACCAACATCGCTGACGTGCAGCTGAGCGAAGGACACAGCCAACTTATCGCTGTCTTTGGATTTAGCGATGACCGCGCAAATACGAACGTTGCCAGTGCCACCGTTACCGTCAACGGCGCTGACGGTGCTGAGCTGGCCTCCTTCGAGGTTCCAGCAGAGGAAGCTCTCGAAATGCCCATCAACATCGCAGATCACCAGGATCTGCGCTTTACTTTTACGTATAAGGACGCCAGCGGCAATCCCGCGGACAACACTGGCTTCGCGGTGGCTTCGCTCCACGCGCAGTAGCGCGCACCGCCGGGTCATCACGCCGTGGCGCCGAAGCTGCCCTTGTTGCCAAAGTTATTGCCTCTGACCGCGTGGCGGCGCATAACTTCGTCGTTTAGGGCAGTTGTTGTCCTCGAGGGAAAAGCTTCCGTGCATGCGAAAGCCGCCTCCCCTTCCCGCGCAGTGGTGCGCAGGAATGAAGGAAGCGGCTGTGTGCTGCCCATGGCAGCGCCTTTGCCAGGCTTAGTGGAAGAAGTGGCGAGTGCCGGTGAAGTACATGGTCACGCCAGCCTTCTTGGCGGCCTCGATGACCTCTTCATCGCGGATGGAGCCGCCCGGCTGAACCACGGCCTTGACGCCGGCGTCGAGGAGAACCTCCAGGCCATCGGCAAACGGGAAGAAAGCATCGGAAGCAGCGAAGGAGCCCTCGGTGCGGTTGGCACCGTCGGCCAGCGTGTTAGCACGCTCGACTGCCAGCTTTGCAGAGTCCACGCGGTTGACCTGGCCCATGCCCACGCCCACGGTGGCGTTGTCCTTGGCCAGCAAGATGGCGTTGGACTTCACCGCACGAACGGCGCGCCAAGCGAACTCCAGCTGCGCCAGGTCGGACTCATTCAGAGCCTCACCAGCAGCCAGGGTCCAGTTGGCCGGGTTATCGCCCTCTGCCTGGTAGGTATCCGGCTCCTGGGTGAGCATGCCGCCGGAGATGAACTTAACTTCCTCCTTGGGCGCTTCATGCTCTGCCTGCAGCACGCGCAGGTTCTTCTTGGCCTTGAGGACCTCGATGGCGCCTTCCTCGTAGGACGGAGCCACAATAACCTCGGTGAAAATCTCCTTGACCTGCTCGGCCATCTCCACGGTGACCTCACGGTTCACAGCGATGACTCCGCCAAAGGCAGACATCGGGTCGCAGGCGTGAGCCGCGCGGTGAGCAGCCGCGATGGACTCCTCAGACACCGCGATGCCGCACGGGTTGGCGTGCTTGATGATGGCCACGCACGGGCGCTCGTGATCCCAGGCGGCGCGCCAGGCGGCGTCCGCATCCTGGTAGTTGTTGTAGCTCATCTCCTTGCCGTTGAACTGCTTCGCGTTGGCCAAACCAGTGGTACCGATGCGGGTCACGGTCGCGGACTGGTGAGAGTTCTCGCCGTAGCGCAGCGGGGTGGTCTCCTCGCCCTCGCTGAGCTGATCGACGAACCATGCGGACACCGCGGCGTCATAATCAGCGGTGTGCAGGAAGGCATCGCGGGCCAGACCGCGGCGCTGCTCCAAGGTAAAGCCGCCATTGGCCACAGCGTCAGCCACCTCGCCGTAGCGAGCCGGATCCACGACCACAGCAACAGACGGGTGGTTCTTGGCAGCCGCGCGCACCATGGACGGGCCACCGATATCGATCTGCTCCACGCAGCCATCAAAGTCCGCGCCGGAAGCCACCGTCTCACGGAAGGGGTACAGGTTCACCACGACGAGCTGGAACGGATCCACCTCCAGCTCCTCCAGCTGCTTCAGGTGGTCCTCCTTGCGGGTATCCGCCAGGATCCCCGCATGCACGCGCGGGTGCAAGGTCTTGACTCGACCCTCGAGGCACTCCGGGAAGCCGGTGAGCTTCTCGACGGGCGTGACCTCAATGCCCAAGTCCGCGATCTTCTTCGCGGTGGAACCGGTGGAAACGATCTCCACGCCGGCCTTATCCAGGGACCGGGCAAGGTCCTCCAAACCGGTCTTGTCGTACACGCTGATGAGTGCGCGCTTGATGTTCTTACGATCTTCGCTCATGGTACGGGGACTTAAGCCTTCCTTGCGGTAATGAGAGGTAGTTAGAGCTGAATACTGAGTTCCTCGCCCTTCACGCGCGTGGCGCGAAGGACGGCAACGATGAGTTCTCTTTCGACCACTTTGATGCGCTCGTGCAAGCTGGCCTCATCATCCCCCGGCAAGACCCGCACGGGCTCTTGGGCAATGATGGCGCCGGTATCGACGCCGGCATCTACGAAGTGGACGGTCGAGCCTGTGACCTTGGCGCCGTAGGCCAGCGCATCGCGCACGCCGTGCGCGCCTTTGAAGGCGGGCAAGAGCGCGGGGTGGGTATTGATGGTGCGACCTTCGAAGCGATCCAGAAAATCCTTCCCCAGGATCTTCATAAAACCTGCAGAAACAACAACGTCTGGTTGCGCAGAATCCACTGCGGCAACCAGACGCTTATTCCATTCGGTGCGGTCAGCACCCATCTCTACGACCTCGGTGGCGATTCCCGCCGCCTGCGCGCGCTCGATGCCTTGGCAGGGCACGTCCGCGACGACCTTCACGACGCCATAGCGCTCATCCTGGCCATCGAGGATGGCCTGGAGCAAGGAGCCGGTTCCAGAAACAAGTACCACGACGTTAAGGCGGGCAGAAGCAGCGGGCTGGTGCGGTGTAGTCACGCGCTACAGCCTAGCCGCTGCCGCCCTGAACCGGGGAATTTTACTCCTTTGAGGGGGCCTCGTCCTCTGCCTCAGACACATCTTCTTCCTCTGGTTCTGCCTCCTCGACTGGCTGCTCGTCGTCCCCCTCGGTCTCGTCCGATTCGACGACTTCGGCGTCAATCACCTCAGCATCCGCATCGCTGCCGACCTCAGGCTCGGCTTCAGGCTCGGCCTCGGCCTCGGGCTCGGGCTCGCTGTCCTCGTCCACGTCATCCTCGGGTTTAGTCTCGGTCTCGGTCGTGGACTCTGCGACAACGGCTGTGTCGGGGGCGTCGTCAAGCAAGGCAGAAACCGGCACAGCGTTCGCCGCGTTGACGGGTGTGTGCACGGCCTCTTCAGTCTCTGTGGGCGCTTCAGGGGCAGCCGCGCGGCGCGCACGCCACGCCGTCACTGCCTGTGCCGTTGCGAATGCACATCCCACGACTAGGCACCACAGACAGCTCAGACCCACTGCGGTCCATACCTCGGGACCGGTGTAGCCGTATACGCCCAGCGCGCCGGACACGCCGTACACAGCCACGAGTGCGGCTACCGCGGCGGTGACGGTGGCCACGAGCGCAACCTGGAAGGAGACCAGTGCGCGGCGACGGTAAAACGCCACCACCGCCGCAACGGCGGGAACAATCAGCAGGACAGCAGCCCAGGAACTAATCGACGGTGGAACTGCGGCAGCCAACGGCAGCGGTGGAAGCGGAACCACGTGGCCGCTAAAGAGGCTCACGCTGGTGCCTTCACCGATGTGTAGCTCCGAACCGCTCAGCACCGCTCCCGCAGCAACGGCAGCGTTCGGGAGGTAGAGAACGCTCAGCAGGAAAAGACCGGCGGTTCCCAATGCATTAAGGACTGGATACTCGGCGAGCATCTCTGATTGACGCGTCCAACCGACTCCCCACAAGACCACCGCGAGAATGAAACCAGCAGCAAAAAGGTATCCGAGGTAGCTCAAGCCTATCTGGGCGGCATCGACGAACACGCGGGGGACCCCGCTGCGCTTGGCCAGGGCCTTCCACAGGCGTGGGCCCATTCCACCAATGAGGGCGACCGCATGCAATAACAACATACGGGGAAGCACACGGTACAGCTCCGGAGGGGAAACATCGTAGACCTTGCCAGCGTCCCACAGCATCAGCCATGCGATGACAGTAAGGGCTAAGGGAACCAGCAACACGCACACGCTCAAAACGATGAGGTCGTTAATGCTCGCCTTATCCTTAACCGCCGCCCGCACGCGCCGCCCCACCAGCCAGGCTAGGAGCAGCGCAGGCAGAACCGGGATAAAGCCCACGTCAATACCGCCCGCGCGAATAGGCGCAAGGTTAAAGACCATCCATGCTTCCCCGACGATGGTGGGCAGCCATGCCGACGGGGAACTTGTCAGAAGCAGTGCCGCGATAGCGACCACGAGAATGCCCAGCACGACGACGAGGTTCGGAACGCCAACGACGATGAGCATGCGGCGGATACGCCCGCGGAGCGTGGTCGGGGCCTGCGCGCGGCGGGCGCGAGCCTTGTCGGACTCGACCCCTTTGATGCGCTGCGCTGAATCTCGACGATCTCTGCGGTGCCCGCGCTCAGAGTGCTCAGCACTATCACCGCGCCCACGCACGTGCGCGCGTGGACGAGCTGACGACCTGGACTGGGGACTCGTGTTCTTATTCATCGGCGTCCACTTTGCCACGGCCCCCTCCCCCACCGGGGGTGGCGCGGCGAGGTAAGCGCTAAATGGTGCGGTGTACCCCCGAAGGAAAACTTCACGAGTGCGCACTACTCATGCCGACCACGGAAAGCCCCGGCGACTCCACGGAGATTGATTCACTTCATTCACAGGAATCAGCTGTCGTTTCATTATGTGCGGCTCTTCCCAGATATCCAGAAGAAAAACCGCAATCTGGCTTGCTCTGCATTCGCCGAGACGCTACTGTTACATCTCGTTGGTAACAGGAAGGTCACAATCGGATAACCACCCAGATTGAAACGTAACGTTTGCTCTGGGCGGGCGATAGTGAATTGAGGACGGAAGAAGAGTTCATGCGAAGCAAGACTCAGCGAAGCGTAGGACGCCACCGCAAAATCACCACCGCACAGACCGCGAAGGGACGTCTGGCAGTGATGACTGTTGCGGCAGGCGCTGTATCCACCGCAGGCGTTGGCGGCGCAGCAGCAGGTACTATCCAATCCGCTGGCGCCGGGGAAACCAAGGCACAGTCCGTCGACTACACCCTGCAGGCAGATACCGATCCGCTGAAGAACGCGCAGGCTGCCGTCGAAGACGCAGCCCCGCAGATCCTCGCCATCGCCGAGTCCAAGCCGGTCGCCGACTTGGCTACGCAGCTCGACAAGGCCATCCAGGCCGCCGATGCCCGCGCCGCCGCTGATGAAGCTAACCGCGCGCCGACCATCGCCCGCCCCGCAGAGGGCACTTTCACCTCCGGCTTCGGCCCCCGCTGGGGCTCCTTCCACTCCGGCATTGACATCGCAAATGCCGTGGGCACCCCCATCCTCGCCGTTATGGGCGGCACCGTCATCGACTCCGGCCCGGCATCCGGCTATGGCCAGTGGATCCGCATCAAGCACGATGACGGCTCCATGAGCGTCTACGGCCACATGCAGACTCTCGACGTCGCCGTGGGCGAGCGCGTCCACGCTGGCCAGAAGATCGCCGGCATGGGCTCCCTGGGCTTTTCCACCGGTTCTCACCTGCACTTCGAAATTCACCCCACCGGCGAGGGCGCCGTGGACCCGATTCCGTGGCTCGCAGAGCGCGGCATCAACATCAGCTAAGCCACGCTTTTAAAGCCTTCCTCCAGCGCTAAGGCGGTATAGGGCACTGTTGCCCTATACCGCCTTGTGCATTCCCCACCTTCCACCCCGCCTGCCCCAACCGTTGACTGGACAGAAAGTTACCCAGTAACTTACTGGGTATGTACCGAAAGATTTCCTCCCTTGCCCTCCGCCAAGGAGGTGACCATGTCCGTCAAACATTCCGTGCTTGCGCTGCTGAGTGAAGAGCCCGCTACTGCCAGCCACATCAAAAACCGCTTTGCCGAGACCTTCGACAACCTCTGGCCGCTCAACATGGGCCAAGTCGCCCAAACTTTGAGCCGCTTGGAGCGCGATGGTCTCATCGCCACCGACGGTGAGCTCACCGGCCCGACCGGGCGGCGCTCCACTAGCTACGCCATCACCCCCGCTGGCCGCGAGGAACTCTCACAGTGGTGGATGTCCACCTTGCACAACGACGCCATCGAGCGCGATGAGCTCGTGCTCAAAGTATCGCTTGCTGCACGACGCTCCGACGTCGACGTCATTGCCGTCCTCGACGCCCAACGCTTCGCCACCGTCCGCCAACTGCGCGAGCTCAACCGTCAGGCCTCTGAGTTGCCTGCGGAACGCAGCGCCCAGCGTTTGGCCGTCGAGCGCCAAATCTTCGACCTGGAATCTCTCTCACGCTGGCTCGACCGCGTGGAATCCCTAACCAACCCAACCACCACCGAGGAGGACCCGCGATGACCCCCAACTCCGCGCCCACGACCCAGCACATGCCGTTTCCTCTCGAGCTCGAAAACATTACCTGCGTCTTCGGCAGCGGTGCCCGCCAGGTAACTGCCTTGGATTCCGTGAACTTGCAGCTGCAGCCGGGCGAACTGGTAGCCGTCATGGGCCCTTCTGGTTCCGGCAAGTCCACCTTGCTCAACGTCGCGGGCTTGCTGCAGCCGCCAACATCAGGGCGCGTGCTTCTCGACGGCGCCGACGCCTCCCAGCTCTCCAAAGCTAAAGCGGCCATCGCCCGCCGCCGCCACTTGGGACTGGTGTTTCAGCACTTCAACTTGGTCTCCTCCCTCACCGTGGGCGAGAACGTGTCCCTGCCCCTCGAACTGGACGGACTTTCGCCTGCGCAGTGCCGCGAGGCCGCAGAGGAAGCTCTCAGTGAGGTCGGCCTCGACGGCACCATCGACCGCTTCCCGGAAGAAATCTCCGGTGAAGCCCAGCGCGTGGCCATTGCCCGCGCGCTCATCGGGCCACGCAAGGTGCTGCTTGCGGATGAGCCCACCGGCGCCTTGGATACCTCGACGGGCGAAGAGATCATGAAGGTCCTGCGCGCACGCATCGACGCCGGTGCCTCCGGCATTTTGGTTACCCGCGACCGCGTTCGCGGGTGGCCGACCCGTCGTCATGGTTCGCGACGGGCGTTTGACCGGCGAGGAGTGCATTAGTATGTCCGGCATTAATGCCGCCACCCGCCCGACGAGGCGCGACCTGTGGCGTCACCCGTGGCGCACGCTAGCCGCCGTTTTGCTCATCGCACTGCCAGTGGCACTCGTGATTGGAATGGCGCTCTTTGATAATTCCTCCGGTCGGCTCTCCGCGGCCTTGAGCTCACCCGAGCGGCAGATCAGCGCCGAGCGCTCGGACATTAGCAACGAAGACGTACCACGCTTGGCTGCCGAGGTGCTTCCTGAGGGCCTCAGCGTCAGCCCGGTCACCACTTTTTCTAGCACGTCACTAATCCATAATGGGAAGTCAACCAACTCCTGGGTAGATCAGTTCGACGCGGAGAATCCGCCGGAGCCAGCACAGGAGGCCGTCGATAAGTTCAACCTCGGCCCCAACCAGGCAGTTCTATCGCGTTCGACCGCGCGCAAGATCGACGCCTCCGTGGGGGACGTTATCACCGTGCGCACCAACGCCCTCAGCAGTGACCACCAAGCCACAGTCGCGGCCATTGCTCCCGAAAACTATGGTTTTGTCACCTCCCCCACCCTCAATGAGGCCCTCAGCGACCCTTCTTTTACAACACGCACCACCTGGGCCATCGTGGGTGATACAACGCTGACCAAGGAGGATGCCGACCGTGCCCGTGAAGCCGGGCTGGAAATCTGGGCACCGGAGCTGCGGGATACGGACCGGCCCGATTCTGAGCCGGATTCCTTTGGCGGAATCCTGAGCAGTATTCTTTTCGTGCTCTTCTTCTTTGGCCTCTACGCCATCGCCGGATTGCTCATCCTTTTCCTTCTCACGCCCGTCTTCACACTGGCTACCGGACGCAATACACGCCTGTACGCGCTGATGTCGAGCCAGGGCGCACTACCGCGCCACATCATGTTCGCGGTGATGGCTTATGGCCTACTGATGGGGCTTATCGGCGCCACCATCGGCGTGGTTGTTGGCCTGGCAGCTTCGTGGGCGTGGTGGGCAGCCCGCTACCCGGACTTTGCCGCACGCCCGCCCTTCCTAGCTATTGGCCTCGCATGGCTCGTGGCGGTGGCAGGCTGTGTCATTGTCTCCATCGTTCCCGCGTGGTTGGCGCAACGTGGTGCCCTCTCCACTGCAATCCAGGGAGCTGCTCCCGACCGCCTCTTGCGCTTCCGGCGGTGGATGGCCATCGGCCCTGCATTCCTGCTTCTGCTCGTGTTATTCAGCTTCACCCCCTGGGGACAGTACATCCCCACGGTGCTGGCTCTCTTCGGAGTCATCGCGGTTGCCGCGTCTGCCCCAGCCTTGGTCTTCCTGTGCTCCCTGTTATCTCGCCGCGGCCCACTCGCGTTGCGGCTGGCTGGACGCGGCCTGACCCGGCGCAGCATGCATGCCTTGCCGACGTCCATCGCTCTCGTTTCAGTTGCCTTCGTAGCCTCCCTGTTTGGCGTGGGCATCATGACGGATAGCGCAAAGACCACCGCTGAGGAAAAACTCGTCATGCCGCCCACTACTGCGCTGATTGAGGAGGCGACGTTTGAGCAACCAACGCAGGTGTCCACACCGGAAGAACGCGCAGCGGTAGAGGCCATCCTGGAGACCACCACTGCCCGTACCTACCCCTTCTACACTTTCCCCTCGTGGACGACGTCCTACAGCCTTCCAGAGGATGGCACTTTTTACGAGCTCACCACCGAGTTTGATTACCAGTGCGAGCAGGTCGATCTCAGCAAGCCGGTTGAGAGGGCAGTGTTCGTGGATAATCAGGGGCGGCGCACCGATGAGTCCGAAGAGGCTCGCCAGGAGTGCGCCCACGAGTTGATGACATCGTTCCCCTATAACCCGCTGATCTATCAAAGCAGGATGGTTCAAACGGATTCTTCCCAGCTCGAGCTGTGGCAGTTCGACTCAGAAGAAGATCGACGCGCGGCGGCACAAACGTTGGATGCCGGCGGCATCGTGCTCCCTCACAGCAGCCACGTCGGCGATAAGACTCATGGCACGGTGACCGTAAAATCCTATAACCGCATTGACAGCCAAGAACCGAGCGGGGCACAGGACGCGGATCTGCCGGTTGTAGAGGCACTACCCACCGCGGCCCGCGACGTGGTCTTGATTAGCCAGCAGGCAGCAGAAAAGCTGAACATGGAGCCCTTCTACGTGGGCCAAGCCCTCGCGTTCGACGAGCCACCGAGCGAGTCAGAGCGTGAGGAGCTACAAGACCTGACAGCGAGCGCCTCGCAATCGCAATACTCGCTAAGCTTCGCCGTCTCTACTCCCGAGAGCTTCCGCTACTACCTGGGCCTCGGAATGGGGATCGTCTGCCTCATCGTGCTCGCACTCATCATTGCCAACGCAGCGAGCAGCATGCGCCAGGAAAGCACCGTGCTGCAATCCATCGGCGCCCACCCTTCGCTGATGTCCAAGGTGGCAGCATGGCAGACGTGGATGCTGGCTACCGTAAGCATGCTCTTCGGCGTGATTGCCGGGCATCTCGGCACATACTTCTTTGCCGATAGCTCAGGATACGTTTTCTCGACGCCGCTCCATGGCCTGCGCCCGCAGGACTACTTCACCCCGGATTGGTGGCAATTCCTCGCCGTGCTCGTCGTGCCACTGTTGGCTGCCGCCCTCGCGGCTGCGATCAACCGCAGCGACAAAACGGCCCCGCTCACCGCGCGGGATCGCAGCGAATCACGTTCCCTAACTTAAAAGCGTTGACCTAGTAGCAGCGCCCACAACCCCAGCGCTCTCGGCTGAAAGATTGGCCGGGAGCGCTGCACTTTTCACCCCCCAAATCTCACCCCCATTCTTTAAACCTCTACTTTACCCCTGTAACAATTTTCACTCCTTTCACACGCGCAACACGCTGGGCTGTTCGATAGTTTTTCGAACAATTCCTGGATTTACCTGCATTTTTAAGCGTTGCGCAGGGTGGTCCCGCGGGATAGTTTGTATCTCGTTGCCACACAGCCTCAGCACTCGGTTGCAACCGCACCGGCGTGTCGCGGGCTTTAAGGCGCACTGCGGCTGATACGGCCGCTCCCCTATTGCTCACAGGCTTCCGCCGCATACCCAGCGGGCCACAGCAGGACTTAAGGACGTGAAGTTATGAAGCGCACGCTCAGCGCACTCGCCGCCGTGGCGGTTAGCACCGCCACCGTGACGACCCCAGCGTTCGCCGCCGAACCGGCAGCAAGCGTGGACGTCTCCGACGGGTCCTCCAAGGACCCGTCCGCTGCCGACGTCGAAGTCAAGGAAGAATCCAAGGCCGACCTCTTCAAAGCCGTCTCGGGGCTGCTCATTTCGACAGCCGGTGCCCTCAACGGGGCATCCGTCCCAGAGGTCAACACCACGCAGGACGGCTTCGAGATCGTCCTCGATCCCTCCAGCATTCCTGGTCTCGCCGAGGCCTTCGCCCCGCAGGGCGATCACTCCGGCCTCACCCCTACTCGCGGCCAGGACGCGGACGGTAACACCGTGGTCTTTCCGACCTCCGGAACTTTCACCTCTGGCTTCGGCCCGCGGTGGGGTTCCTTCCACAACGGCATCGATGTGGCAAACCCCATTGGTACCCCCATCTACGCCGTCATGGACGGCGAGGTCATTTCCTCCGGCGCTGCCCAGGGCTTTGGCAACTGGATCCGCATCCAGCACGACGATGGCACCATCACCGTCTACGGCCACATGCCCAGCGACCAGCTGCTGGTCGACGTCGGCGATCGCGTCGAGGCCGGCGACCAAATCTCCGTCATCGGCAACGAGGGCCACTCCACCGGCCCGCACCTGCACTTCGAGGTTCACCCGGGCGGCGGCGCAGCCGTCGATCCGGTGGACTGGTTCAGCGAGCGCGGCATCCTCATCTAAAGCATCAGAGCTTTTCCATCGGCACTCCGCCGATGAGCATGAGGCGAACCTTGCCCGCTGAACCGAAGTCCACGGTGACCGTCGCCCGCGCGCCGGTCCCGGAGGCCTCGATGACCGTGCCCAGCCCGTATTTCGCGTGGTTGACGCGGTCCCCCACAACTAAATTGAGATGGTTATTCTTCGGCATCGACGTTGCCGAGGCCGGCTTGCGCGAGCGCTGCGAAGGGGAAGACGCAGCGCTCCGCGAGCCATAGCCGCCTCCACGGAAGAACCCGCTATCCGAGCCAAAGGTTCGCCCGTATTGGTAGGAATCATCTCCGCCCCACGCGCCAGACAGCGAGCTGTCTGGTTCTTCACGGCGCCAGTCGATGAGGTCCTCTGGGACCTCGGCGAGGAAGCGACTGGCCGGGTTCGTCACCGGGTTGCCCCAGGACGAACGAAGAATCGCGCGCGTGAGGTAGAGCTGTTCCCTAGCACGCGTGATACCCACGTAGGCTAGGCGGCGTTCTTCGCTCAGCTCCTTCGGGTCCCCCAGCGAGCGCATGTGCGGGAACTGTCCATCCTCCCAGCCGGTGAGGAAGACGACGGGGAATTCAAGGCCCTTCGCAGTGTGCAGCGTCATCAGCGTGACCACCCCGGATTCGTGGTCCGGAATCTGGTCCGCATCCGCCACGAGCGAGACCTTCTCAAGGAACGCCTGAAGCGAGCCCGGCGCGGCTTCACCTTCTGCTAGCTCGGGTGCTTCTTCTGCGTCCGCACCCATGAATGCCATCTCATTGGCCGCCTCAGAGCTGAACTCGCGGGCCACCGAGACCAACTCGTTGAGGTTGTCTAGGCGTGCCCCATCCTGCGGATCGTTGGAGTTCTCGAGCTCCGCGCGGTAGCCGGTGGCGTCAAGCAGCGCGTTGAGCAACTCCCCCAAATCCGGCTGGCCAGTCACCTCATTGACCATGCCCGGAAGCTGCGCGCGCACGCCCTCCATCATCTCGTTGAATTTGGTTACGGCATTCACTGCCCGCGTGCCGAGTCCGGCTACCTTGCCCTCCGCCGCATCACGGAGAGCAGCACCAAAGCTCACGCCAAGGTTCTCCGCGTGCAGGGCGATCTGCGCCTGCGCTTTATCACCAATAGCGCGCTTCGGCACGTTGATGATGCGGCGCAAGCTCACCGTGTCATCCGGATTATCCATGATGCGCAAGTAGGCCACCATGTCCCGGATCTCGCGGCGCTCATAGAAGCGCGTGCCACCGACCACCTTGTACGGGATGCCCGAGCGCACGAAAATATCCTCCAACGCGCGCGAGGCATTGTTGGTGCGGTACATCACCGCAATATCCGAATAAGCCGTGCCCTTATCCGCCAAGGAATCAATTTCCGAGGCGATATACCGTGCCTCATCGTGCTCATTATCCGCCACGTAGCCGACGATCTGTTCGCCCTGGCCGTGGGCGGTCCACAGGTTCTTCTCGCGGCGGCCCTCATTCTTCGCGATGACCGCGTTCGCCGCGTTCAGAATTGTCTGCGTCGACCGGTAGTTTTGCTCCAGCAAAATTGTGTGCGCCTGCGGGTAGTCCCGCTCGAACTCCTGGATATTCCTGATGGTGGCTCCGCGGAAGGCATAAATCGACTGATCCGAATCACCCACCACGCATAGTTCCGGAGCATCCGGCGACAGCTCGCCCCTGCCCACCAAAGCCGAGACCAATGCATACTGCGCGTGGTTGGTGTCCTGGTATTCGTCGATAAGCACGTGCTTAAAGCGGCGACGATAAAACTCCACCACCTGCGGGTGCTGATTAAAGATGCGCACTACTTCCCCGATGAGGTCATCGAAGTCCACCGCGTTCGCCGCGCGCAGGCGGCGCTGATATTCCTCGTACACGCTCGCCACGGTGAGCTCGAAAGGATTCTTCGTCCTCTCTGCCTCCGCGCGCGCCTGCTCCGGGGAGATGAGCTCGTTCTTGCGGTTGGAAATCTGATTAGCCAGAACACGCGCCGAATACTTCTTCAGATCCAGCTGCATGTCCTTCGCAATCATGGTGAGCAGCCGGCGGGCATCATCGCCGTCATAAATGGTGAAATTCGTGTTCAAGCCAGGCACCAGCTGGGCGTTATTGCGCAAGATGCGAACACAAATGGAGTGAAAAGTGGACACCCACATCCGCTCCGCTACGGGGCCGACAAGCTGGCCGACGCGCTCCTTCATCTCCGCGGCTGCCTTGTTGGTAAAGGTAATGGCGAGGATCTGCCAAGGTGCCACCCCGCGCTCCCGCATGAGGTACGCAATGCGGCGGGTCAACACGGCAGTCTTGCCCGAGCCCGCGCCGGCCACAATAAGCAGCGGCGAGCCCGAATGCGTCACGGCCTCTTCCTGCTGCGGGTTTAAACCTTCCAGCAACGGATCGGAGCCCTGACCGGAAGGGGCGTCGACGTTGCTCCCGGGCGCAGGAAACGGGCCGCCGGTGGAAGAAGCGGAAGACGAACGGGGGACGAAAGGGGATGTGTTATTCATAATGCTCTCCAACCTACTAGCACCACCGGACATTGCCCCTCACCGCACTTCTGGTCGGCGTGAAAGCTGGTAATTCCCCTTTTCTCCCGGCATGGTGGCACAATCTGATGTCATGAGCTCTTCACATCCTGGCAACGCAGACTCTGGCTTGAGCCCCGAACACCAAGACCCCAACGTCGTGGACAATGGGCTCGACATTCGCATGCCGTCGGGCACCGATGACCCGCTGAGTGATGCCGAGATTCAGCGCTACCGCGAAGAGATCAACCGCCTCGACCGCGTTATTCTCGACGCTATCAAGCGCCGCACCGACATTTCGCGCACCATTGGTAAGACGCGAATGAGCTCGGGCGGCACCCGTTTGGTGCATACCCGCGAAATCGCGATCCTCAACGAGTTCCGCGACGAGCTTGGGGAGGAAGGCCCCGCTATCGCCTCCGCTCTCCTGCGCTTAGGCCGCGGCAAGCTCGGCTGATCAAACGCCGCACGGACTAGTCCCCAGCCCACGCGCCCTTAAACATGCGGTGGGTTAGGCTCGCGCCATGCGCTTTTCCTCTCGCCTGGCTGCGATTCTCGCCGCGGCCACCGCTGCGTTCGTGTTATCCGCCTGCGGCACCTCTTCTTCCGCTGGGACCACCATTTCCACCACGACGCTCGATCTTCCCGCCGCCAGCGACTCCGACCGCAGGCAGGGTTCCGCAGCATCCGGAACAACGCAAGGCTTCGAGGAGCCCCTCGACGGCGATGCGCTCTGGGATAACACCACCGAAATCCCTCAAGCGGAGCGACCGGAGCCCCGACGTAACCTGATAGCTCCTGACGCTGCCGATTACTTCATGAGCCTGGGGGTGTTGACGCCGGGTGCGCCCATCTACAACGGCACAAACGGTGGCCGGTGCTCCACCGGTCATTTCGCCGGCGATGGGCAGCGCCTCTTTATCCTCACCGCCGGGCACTGCGGGGACACGGGTGACACCTTCTATTATGAGGATCAATCCGGCAGTACGGTAGAGATAGGCCAGATGGTAAAGAAGGCCCGCAACACCAACACCGATAGCATCAACTCGGCCGACATTGCACTGATCGAAGTGTCCAACCCTGCCGCCGAAGTATCTACCGCACCGGCCTTCAATGCGCCTTTGGCCGGTTGGATGAGCCTCGAGGATGTCACGCACAAGAAGCCCACGATGTGTTTTGCCGGTTCCGCGGGAGGCGCTGCCTGCGACGATTTCATTGACCGCTTCGAAGACCAAGGGCTCTTCACCTTCGGCAGCGAGAGCGTCCCCGGTGATAGCGGCGGTCCTGTCTACGCTTCCATCGACGGCAAACTGTACGCGGTCGGTGTCTTGTCCTTTGGCAACTACGATGATTACACCGGCCCCGAAACTGGTGCCATGGAGATCGGAAACACGATGGAGCAATTCAACCTGAAGCTCTACTCCTAGCTCAACGCAGTACGGTCTTCTGCCTCGGCAGCGAAGGGATTTCTGGACTACGGTGGACACAGTAAGTTTCATGTCTGCTACCTGCCAGAAAGGCTTTTGCAATGGACATCACCGCTCAGCCGCAGTGGGCCGCGCTCACCTCGCTTTTTGAAAGCAAGAAGGACCTCAACCTGCGTGAGCTTTTTGCTAACTCCGCTTCCCGCGCCGCAGACTATTCTTTCGACGCCGCGGGCCTGCACGTGGATCTGTCGAAGAACCTCATCGATGAGGAAGTAGTCACCGCACTGGTGGACCTCGCCCGGGCTGCCGACGTCGCGGGGCGCCGCGACGCCATGTTCGCCGGCGCACACCTCAACAACACCGAGGATCGCGCCGTGCTGCACGCTGCTGCCGGTGAAGCGATGAGCGTGCGATCGCTGCCACGTCACGACGGCTGCGGCAGCGCTCCGCAGGTGCCGGGCACCGACATGCGCATCGATCGGCATGCCACCAGCCGCGAAGGCCCTGCGCTCCTACGAAGTGGCGGGCATTAGCGCGGAATTCGTCTCCAACGTCGACCCGGCGGACCCCGCCGCGACTCTCGACGGCCTCGACGCCGGCTCCACCCTCTTCATTGTCGCGTCCAAGACCTTCACCACCCAGGAAACCCTGGCCAACGCTCACGCTGCACGCCGCTGGCTGATTGAGCAGTTTGACGGGGATGAGTCGGCCGTCGCCAAGCACTTCGTTGCGGTCTCCACCAACGCGGAGAAGGTCGCGGAGTTCGGCATCGATCCTGAGAACATGTTCGGCTTTTGGAACTGGGTGGGCGGGCGCTACTCCGTCGATTCCGCCATTGGTCTGTCGCTGATGTGCACCATCGGCCCGCTGGACTTCATGCGCTTCCTCGAGGGCTTCCACGCCATGGATGAGCACTTCCGCACCGCGCCCCTGGAGCAGAACGTTCCGGCGCTGATGGGTCTGCTCGGCGTCTGGTACTCCAACTTCTTCGGCGCGCAGACCCACGCGGTGCTGCCCTACTCCGAGGACCTCGGCCGCTTCCCTGCCTACCTGCAGCAGCTGACTATGGAGTCCAACGGCAAGTCCGTGCGCCGCGACGGCACCGCTGTCACCACCGGCACCGGTGAGATTTACTGGGGCGAGCCGGGCACCAACGGCCAGCACGCTTTCTTCCAGCTCATGCACCAGGGCACCAAGCTCATCCCGGCGGACTTCATCGGCTTTGCCCGCCCGAAGGAGGACTTCCCCACTGCCGACGGCACCGGCTCGATGCATGACCTGCTCATGGGCAACTTCTTCGCGCAGACCAAGGTTCTGGCCTTTGGTAAGACGGCAGAAGAGATTGCCGCCGAGGGCGTGGACCCGGCCGTGGTCCCGCACAAGGTGATGCCGGGCAACCGCCCCACCACCACGATTCTGGCGGAGGAGCTCACCCCGCAGACCCTCGGCGCGCTGATCGCGCTCTACGAGCACATCGTGTTCACCCAGGGCATCATTTGGGACATCAACTCCTTCGACCAGTGGGGCGTGGAGCTGGGCAAGCAGCAGGCTAATGACCTGGCACCGGCAGTCTCCGGCAAGGAGGAGGCCGCATCCGGCGATGGTTCCACCGATGCTCTGATCGGTTGGTACCGCAAGCACCGCTAAGCACTGCTTGGCGACGTCCCCCCGGCCGAACGGTCGGGGGTTCACCCGTTTTTGACGCGCAATCGACGTGCGGGATCGCCAACGCCGCGGAGGCCCTGTGGGCGCCCACGTGAGGATTTACCTATCGGGCGGCCCCTGTGGGCTCGCCCGCGTGGCGATTTACCCGCCGGGCGGTCCGAGTCCGCGTTGTGCGGCTTGATATGCCACTTGAGCGGTGATTGGTTCTCCCCAGGGCGGGATGTAGTCCACATCGCCGCGAATCCTAAACACGTAGCCAGCACCTGTTGGTTTCTCCGGGTCGTCATCGTTGACCCCGTTGTGATAGGCGCACAACATGGTCAGATTCGGCGGGTTGGTAGCCCCTCCTGCCTTCCACGGCACGAGGTGATGCACCTGGGCATAATCAGCGGGCTTGTTACAGCCCTTCCTGGCACAGGTGGGATGTTCAGCACTGGCCATGATGCGCTGCTCAAACCCGGCTAAACGCTTCATCCGGTGCAGCCACACCGGCCCGATCGCGGGGTGGATGAGGGTTACGTAGCCGATCTCGGCAAACTTATAGTTCAGAAATTCCGTGCCGGTCATGCGGCCGCCATTGGTTAGTTCGAGCACGATGTCATCGCCGTCGCCGCTCACAATCTTGTCGAGCCTGTCCAAGGTGACGACCACGCTGGTGAGCACCGCCGGTTTGGTACCGCCGTGAGATTTGTTGAAGAAAACGTGCCTGGAAGCGTCAAGCAGGTTGTCCTTGTTGATGGATTCCAACACTCCGCGCATTTCGGTGACTGTCATGGGGTCATCGGTAATGGTGAGCGAGTGCGGCCCGTCTGCACGGTAGGTCATGCGAACCCCGGGTGTGGGGATACGTTTAGGCTTGAGCTCCTTTAAGCGCTTGGCTGCCACAGCTGGGATGTTCGATGCTGGTGTGCCGGCGAGCTTGACCCGAAGGTTCCAGGCATGCAGCTGATTCTTCAGCTTCTTCGTGTAGGACTCAATGAGGCTCAGCGTGGCCAGATCATGGCCTTGTTCTAAAGCTCGGCTGCGAGCAGTGCGTTGCTTTCCCGTGAACTTGGTAGCGCCGAAGTAGATGCGGTTTAAGCGTGCCAGTTCGGCAGCGTCGGCTGGTGAAGCGCCGAGTGCGCGTAAACGTTTCTCGCCTCCTACCGCCTGCTCCACCAACTTAATCCCCGAGTTGCGGTAGGAGAAATAGGTCTCTAAATCCCCCATGACCCAGAACACTAAAACACCCTGAGCAACCCCGCAACCGGAGACAGAGATTTTAGAGCTTGATCATCGACTCCCAGCCGAAGGGGATCTCATCAGAATCGACGATCTTGCGGCCGAAGGGGAAGCAGGTTACCGGAATCATCTTTAGGTTGGCCAAAGCCACCGGGATGCCCACGATGGTCACTGCCTGCGCCGCTGCAGTGGTGACGTGGCCGATAGCCAGCCACAGGCCAGCGACAAGGAACCAGACAACGTTAGAGAACCGCGACATGCCACCGGTACCTTTGACTGGTTGAATGACGGAGCGCCCGAAAGGCCACAGGGCGAAATTCGCCATACGCATCGAGGCTACACCGGCAGGAATCGTCACGACGGGGATGCAGGCCAGGATGCCGAGGAGAAAGTAGCCCAGTGCGAGGACAAGGCCACCAGTTGCCAACCAGATGATGTTCAAAATGATCTTCATGCATCCCAGCCTAGCGACGCGGCTGGCAATGCGGACACCACCAGATGACGCGCTCCAGCTCCCCTTCGTCGCCGCCGGTGTCCACTCCACCCAGCGTGGACTTCTCAATGAGCATTCCGCAGCGCCGGCAGCGTTGACGGTTGCGCCCGAAGACGTAAGTTGTCTCCCCTGCCCTTTTCACGCCGGTGGTCACACGTACCGGCGAGTCTCGGTTGGCCCAGATGAGGCGGCGGGAGATGGTGAGGATCTGGGAGACGTCGACAAGCGCTACAGGTGTTGCTGGATGAACGCCGGCCAGGAAGCAGATCTCGGCGCGGTATTCGTTGCCCAAACCCGCCACGTTGCGCTGGTCCAAAAGTGCGGCGCCGATGCTGCGTTGGGGGCGCGACTCGATGCGGCAAACGGCCTCCTCGAATCCGCCTTCTTCCCATTCTGGCGCGAGGATGTCGGGGCCGAGGTGCGCCATGCGCTGTTCAAACTCGCGGGCTGGAAAGACCTCCACCAGCCCCAACCAGTGCCCCACCAGCTCAATATCACGCGGGGTGTTTTCCATCTGCAGCACCACGCGGGCGCTGTGGCCGGGCTTGCGCCAGCGGTCCCCGGCGTAGTGGATGGCCCACGTGCCTTCCATCTTGAGGTGGGTATGCAGGATGAGCTCGCCGCCGAAATCCATGAAGAGGTGTTTGCCATAGGGCCAGACTTCCTCGCACACCAGCCCGTCGAAACGCACGGTGGCATAGCGCGGCACGCGCAGGGAGGAGGAGGTTACGCGCCGGCCTTCCATGAACTGCAGCCGATTCGACAGCTGCAGTACGGAATCACCCTCGGGCACAGCAGAACCTCCTCACCAAACGGGTGCCTACTCTACCGGTGCGTCCTTTCCCGCACCGAATGCCAGCGCACCCGGCTCCCACGGGGTGACCACGTGCTGGCGGGAAAGGTCTTCGATCTTCTTCACGCCGAGCAGCTGGAGGGTGTTCTTGAATTCCTCTGCCAGCAGCTCAATGACGCGGTCGACGCCTTCCTTACCGCCGGCCATCAACCCGTAGAGGTAGGCGCGGCCGATGAGGACAAAGTCCGCACCGAGTGCCAGCGCAATGGCGATGTCGACGCCGGACATGATGCCGGAATCGTAGATGATCTCCACGTCCGGGCCCACTTCCGCGCGCACGGCCTCAAGGGCCTGGAGGGTGTTGACCACGCGGTCGAGCTGACGCCCGCCGTGGGAGGACACCACGATGCCGTCAGCGCCGAGGTCGATGACCTTGCGTGCGTCCTCGGGGTTGACGATTCCCTTGACGAAGAGCTTTCCCGTCCACTGCTTGCGAATCCACGCGAGGTCCTCGAAGTTGAGGCCTGGGTCAAACATGGTGTTGACCAGCTCGCCTAGTGTGCCGGTGGTCGAGGTCAGGGAGGCAAAGGTGACCGGGTCCGTGGTGAGGAAGTTGAACCACCACTCGGGGCGCCACGCGGCGTCGAAGACGGTGCCGGCGGTCAGGCGTGGCGGGATTCGCATGCCGTTGCGGGTATCGCGCAGGCGCTGGCCCGCCACGGGCGTATCCACGGTGACCACGAGGGTGTCATAGCCGTTGGCCGCCGCGCGTTCGATGAGTTCCTGGCAGGCGGAGTGGTCCTTCCACAGGTAAAGCTGGAACCAGCGGCGCCCGCTATTGCCTTGCGACGCTGCGACCTCCTCGACCGAGCGCGTGCCCATCGTGGAGAGCGTAAACGGGATGCCGGCATCGCGGGCAGCTTGGGAACCGGCGTCTTCGCCCTCGGCATGCATGAAGCGGGTAAAGCCGGTTGGCGCGATGCCGAAAGGCAGGGCCGCGGGCGCGCCGGCGATCTCAGTGCTCAAGGAGGTGTCGGTCGCGCCGTTGAGGCCATTGGGCATAAGGCGCACATCACGGAAGAAGTCGCGGGACTCGCGGTAGCTGACCTCGTCGCGGGCGGCGCCGTCGACGTAGTCAGGCCTGCGTGGCTCTGGCATCTGCGATCCCGCAGTCGCTCGCCGGCGGTGAGCCCGGCGGTCGAGGTTGGGTGCTTCGAACCGCATGAGGTTCTTGAGCTCGGACACGTTGGGCAGTTGGCGCTTCAGCCGCATGGCAACAGGACTCCTTTTCTATTGGGCTATCAACTTCTGAGGTTAGACCTCTGAAATGCCCGCACCCAAACGCTGAGGTTTAACATTCAGCGGCGTCGCCGACGCGGGCGAAAACCGCCTGGGCTTCCCGGTGCAGTCGATGGGCCACCAGACTCAGTGGAATCCTCCGGGTCATCGAAGGAGAGCTCCTCCATCGCCTCGACGGCGCGCCTTCCTCCCAATCCAGCCGGCTTTGTTGGGGTGCCCCGGCGCGCGGGCTGATAGCCCTGTGTGCCCTGTACAGACCCGGTAATCCGCACGCCCTTCGGGGTCAGCGCCGCGCCCAGTGCGCGCAGCTCGCTGCCCAGCTTCGACTCGAAGATGGGCCGCCCGTTTGCCTTCTCGATGACCAGCTTGTTCAAGCGCCCGGCGGCCACCAGCTCGTTGAGGCCCGCGAGAACTGCGGCAAGTACCTCGGTGCGCTCGATGCCCTCGGGCAAAGCGTTAAAGAACGTAGTCAACGTCTTCCCGCCCCGGGTCAGGTGAGCCACCGGCAGTCCATCTATAAGCACCACCAAGGCACCCGCGGCGCGGGTGGGGCGGGCCGCGGATTCGCCCGCATCGGTAGCGGGCCAGGGCAGGGGCGCACCAGAGGGGGTGGCAGGGGCGGTCGCGGCCAGGACATAGGCCTGCGGCTCGCGGGTACCGGAGGGCCAGCCGGTGACGTCGGGGGAATCATCCAGTCCGCGCAGGCGGTCGATGACCGCGGGCGTGGAGAACTGCGCGGCGCCCAAACCCTCAATAACGTAGCCGCGCATGGCCTTGCCGGACTCCTCAAAACCGGAGAGCACCTTATAAGCCAGGGTGAAACCACCCAGGACGTCCTCGGCCACCACGGATCCGCGGGTAAGCACGCCATAGCGGTCTAGCCAGGCCTCGCCGTGGGCAATGGAGCGCGACGTTGCATCCGTGGCGGCGGGAACGGAGAGCGACCAGCGCCCCACCACGTCTGGTGCGACCTGCGCACCAGACACATTGTGTGCTTGCGCAAAAGAGGTGCGCCCCATGCGCAGACGCGATCGCGTTGGCCGACGCCGCGCGCGATGCGCCGCACGCCCGGCGCTCCACCTGCTGCCAGGTGGGCCCGGATAGGAGCGAAGGAATCGGGGCTGACCAGACCTGCTTCCACCAGGCCCCAGAGCGCCTCCCGGACCTCCTCGGCGGTACCGCTCAGCTGCGACTGGATATCGGAGATGAGGTAGCTACCGCCACCTTGCAAAGCCTCCAGCAACTGAGTCTGCAGCAGGGAAAGGCCAGCCTCCTCCGCGGAGACCTGCGGGGCGAGCTGTGCGGCATAATCCACCGGCAGCAGCATGATCCACGGGTCGTTGGAGCCGGCCTTGCCCGCGCCCACGATGAGGACTTCGCCGCTGGCAGTGAGTTCATCGAGCATGGTCGGCGAATAGTCGCCTACGCGCGCGGGCAGGATGAGGCTCTCCCACGCCGAGGCTGGCAGGCGCACCCCAGCTAGCTGTTCGATGACGGCGAAGACGCCATCCACCCCGCGCAGCACTGGTCGCCGGCCCACTGCGGCCACCTGCTGCCAGTCCGGGAGGAAGCGCCCGAAAGCCGCGGGCGAGACCGGCTGCGTTGCCGCCCGGGCTGCCGCCAGCGAGCGCGAGCGGATAACCTTGAGTACGTCTGCCGCGCAGTACTCCTGCTCCTCCACCCCTTGCCGGTAGTGCCCCGCCAGGATGGAATCCAGCCCCTTCAGCGTCGAGTGCGCCACCGCGGCCGAGAGCCAGGCTCCGCATGCGCGAACGACGGCGTGGCCCAGCGCTGACCAGCGATCGACGGCATCGGTAATCGTGGCCTGCTGGCGGGGATACCGGGCGGACGGGATGCCGAGGCCGTCGCAGCAGCGCCGCATCGAGCGCTTGGGCCACGTCGCGACGTTGATGCGCACCCGCATAATGCGCGCACCGAGCGCATCGAGTGCGCTCAATGGCACCGTGGCATGCGCGCCGAACTCCTCCACCGGAATAGGGCCGAGCACGCGCAAAAGGTCCGCGACCTCCTCGGTGGTGCGCGCCTGTCGTTCCGGGGTGGTGCGCTGCAGCTGGGCGTGGACTTCGGCGATGATGGAGCCGTCGAGAAGCTCGCGCAGCTCCACCGTGCCCAACAGCTTCGCCAACAACGCCGGGTCCAACGCCAAGGCCGCTGCGCGCTTTTCCGCCAGGGGCGAATCCCCCTCGTACATGAACGCGCCGGTGTAGTTGAACAGCAGCGAAGACGCGAAAGGCGAAGGCTGCTCCGTGGTGACCTCCGCGATGCGAATGCGACGGTGCGCCAGCTCCCGCATGACCTCCGTGAGAGCCGGCAGGTCGTAGACATCCTGCACGCATTCGCGCACGGTCTCCAGAATGATGGGGAAAGAGGGGTAGTTGCGGGCGACGTCGAGAAGCTGCTCCGCGCGCTGGCGCTGCTGCCACAAGGGCGCGCGCTTGCCCGGGTTACGCCGCGGCAGCAGCAACGCTCGCGCGGCGCACTCCCGGAAACGAGAAGCAAAGAGCGCGGAGTTGCCCACCTGCTCGGTGACGATGTCCGCGATCTCATCGGCGTCGAAAAGAAAGAGCGCGGCATCCGGGTCCGCCTCCCCCTGCGGCAAGCGCAGCACGATGCCGTCATCGCCCGCCACCGCCTGGGCATCCATCCCGGTGCGCTCCGCCACGCGCTGCCCCACCGCCAGCGCCCACGCCGCATTCACCGGCCGGCCGAACGGGGTGTGCAACAGCACGCGCCAATCCCCCAACTCATCCGTGAAGCGCTCCAGCAGCAGCGTCTTCTCGTCCGGGATGAGCCCGGTGGCCTCGTCTTGCTCCTTGAGGTAGGCCGCGATGTTGCGCCGCGCGTTCTCATCCGCACCCCGCACCACCGACGGGTCCGCGTGCGCCTCACGCCGGAATGCGCCCAGCGCCTTACCTAACTCATAGGGCCGCCCAGCTTGGTCACCGTTCCAGAAAGGCAAACGCCCCGTATGCCCCGGCGCGGGTGTCACCAGCACTTGGTCACGCGTAATCTCCTCCACGCGCCAGCTTGTCGCACCGAGGGTGAAGATATCCCCCACCCGGGTTTCATAGACCATTTCCTCATCGAGCTCGCCCACGCGGCGCGGCGCGGTACCGGCCTCACCAGTTCCCACGAGGAAGACGCCGAACATGCCGCGGTCCGGGATGGTGCCGCCGTTGGTCACCGCCACGCGCTGCGCGCCGGGGCGCGGGGTGAGCACGCCCGTCACGCGGTCATAGACCACCCGGGGTTTGAGCTCCGCAAAATCCGTCGAAGGATACACACCACTGACCAAGTCCAGCACGGAGTCGAAGACCTCGCGCGCCAAATCCTTATAGGGCCAGGCGCGGCGCACGGTGTCGTACCAACTATCGGCCTCGAGTCCCTCACTCGTGCCCGCGCTTGCCGACGCCACCACCGCCGCCACCGTCTGCTGTGCCAAGACATCCAACGGGTTGCGCGGGGAGTGCATCTCCTCGATGAGGCCCTCCTCCATGCGGGCGACGGTGAGTGCTGATTGCACGAGGTCCGCGCGGTGCTTGGGATAGAAGGAACCGTGAGAGACCGCGCCGACGGAGTGCCCGGCGCGGCCCACGCGCTGCAGGCCGGAGGCCACCGAGGGTGGGGATTCCACCTGCACCACCAGCTCCACTGCTCCCATGTCGATGCCCAGTTCCAGGGAGCTCGTGGCCACCACGGCCTTGAGCGTGCCTTCCTTGAGCATGGTCTCCGTCAGCGCGCGCTCATCCTTGGACACCGAACCGTGGTGCGCCCGGGCGATCACAGCAGGTGCCTTACCTGCGACGTCAACCTGCTTCATCAGCTGGGCTGGGTCGCGCCGGGTGGTGGGGCTCAAGGACTCTGGGTCATGTTCCTGGGCATAGAGCTCATTAAGGCGGCTAGTGAGCCGCTCGGCGGTGCGGCGCGAATTAACGAAAACGAGCGTGGAGCGGTGCTCCATGATTTCGGCGTAGAGCTCTTCCTCGATGAAAGGCCAGATGGATTTCGCCGTGGGCAGGGCGGAGTCTCCTACCCCGCCCTGTGTGTCCGTTTCCCCGCCCTGCGCGTGCACGCGCAGGGCGTCTTGAGGGCCTTCGGTGATGCCAAGGGGGTCGTCGACAGTCGCTTCCCCAATGGGGGATCCCTGCTCCGGGGTGGGCAGGTCCGACATGTCCTCGACCGGCACGTGGACGTCGAGCTGCCAGCGCTTCTTCGCGGGCGGGGCGATGATGTCCACGGGACGGTCGCCGCCCAAGAAGTTCGCGACAGCACTCAGCGGCCGCACCGTGGCGGAGAGCCCAATGCGCTGAAACTCCCCGGCGATGAGCGCGAGGCGTTCCAAAGTCAGGGCCAGGTGCACGCCGCGCTTGGTGCCGGCCAGGGCGTGGATCTCATCGATGATGACGGTATCCACGGTCTTCAAAATTCCCGCAGCTTTGGAAGTGAGCATGAGGTAGGCCGATTCCGGCGTGGTGATGAGGATGTCCGGGGGCTTGCGCACTTGGCGGGCACGCTCGGCTTGCGGGGTATCGCCGGAGCGGACTCCCACAGTGATATCCGGCACGTCGAGACCTAGGCGCTCAGCGGTGCGGGCGATGCCGTTGAGCGGGGCGCGCAGGTTATTCTCCACGTCCACGCCCAGTGCTTTGAGCGGAGAAATGTAGAGAACCCGTACGCCATCGTGGGCACCTTCACGGGCTGGGTCATTACTCAGTGGCAGCGCGGTCTGGCCCTCGCGCTCCACCAAAGAATTCAGCGCCCACAAAAATGCCGCGAGCGTCTTACCGGAGCCGGTCGGCGCCACGACGAGGGCATTCGCACCACCGGAAATCGCCTCCCACGCCTGCTCTTGGACTGGGGTGGGGGCAGCAAAAACGTCCTGGAACCAACCGGCCACCTGCGGGCGGAACTTCGCCAGAACGTTTTTGGACATGCCCTACTGTATCGCGCGCGCTAATCTGGTCACTATGACCGTTGAGATTTCTGATTCCCGTCTAACTAACTCCCTTGCCGATGGCTGCGGCGAGATCCTCAAAGGCGTGCGCAACGGTGGCCTGCTGCGCGGCTTGGCGCTGGGTGATGCCGGCGATGAAGCCGCTCAGGAATGGATCGCCCGCGTCCTCGAGCAGCACCGCCCCAAGGACGGCGTCCTGTCGGAAGAGGCTGCCGATGACTTGAGCCGTTTGAAGAAGGAACGCGTGTGGATCGTTGACCCGCTCGACGGCACGAAGGAATTCGCTACCGGCCGCCAGGACTGGGCCGTCCACATCGCGCTGGTAGAAAACGGCACCCCCATCCACGCGGCCGTCGGCATGCCGGACATGGGCGTGACTTTTAAGTCCTCCGATGTGCGCGCGGTAACGGGCCCGCTGTCAAAGAAGTTCGTGGTCTCCCGCAACCGACCGCCGAAGGTAGCGGATTATGTCGCGGAGAAGATGGGCTTTGAGACCGTCGGCGTAGGCTCCGCGGGTGCAAAGGCCATCCACGTGCTCCTGGGTGACTACGACGCCTATATCCACGCCGGAGGTCAGTACGAGTGGGACCAGGCCGCTCCGGTAGGCGTGGCCTTGGCCGCGGGCCTGCACTGTTCACGACTGGATGGCTCTCCCATCAAGTTCAATAACGAGGACACCTTCATCCCGGATCTTTTGATCTGCCGCCCGGAGCTGGCAGACGAGATTCTGGAGCACGCCGCCGCCTACGCGGAGGCCAACGGCGGTTACTAAGCCCCGCACACATGAAGCTCGCACTAGGCCGCTATCATGGCGACCATGATTGAGACCCCGTACGAGGACCTCCTGCGCCGCGTCCTCGAAGAAGGCGCACCCAAAGGCGACCGCACCGGCACCGGCACCCGCTCCCTGTTCGGCGCCCAACTGCGCTATAACTTGGCGGAGTCTTTTCCCCTGCTGACCACCAAGAAGGTCTACTTCCACGGCGTGATTGGTGAGTTGCTGTGGTTCCTGCGCGGCGACTCCAACGTGAAGTGGCTGCAGGAGAACAAGGTCCGCATCTGGAACGAGTGGGCCGATGAGGACGGTGAGCTGGGCCCCGTCTATGGCGTGCAATGGCGCTCGTGGCCCACGCCGGATGGCCAGCACATCGACCAAATTCAGGTCGCCCTGGACACGCTCAAGAACAACCCAGATTCGCGCCGCAACCTGGTCTCCGCGTGGAACGTCTCTGAGCTAGACAAGATGGCGCTGATGCCCTGCCACCTGCTGTTCCAGCTTTATGTCGCTGACGGCAAGCTGTCCATGCAGGTCTACCAGCGCTCGGCGGACATGTTCTTGGGCGTTCCTTTCAACTTGGCCTCCTATGCCGCGCTGACTCACATGTTTGCGCAGCAAGCAGGCCTTGAGGTGGGCGAACTCATCTGGACCGGTGGGGATTGCCACATCTACAACGACCACATCGAGCAGGTCAAGGAACAGCTCTCCCGTGAGCCCCGCGAGTACCCGCAGCTCAAGCTCCACAAGGCCGAAAGCCTCTTTGACTATGACTTCGAGGATTTTGAGGTCATCGGCTACGACCCCCACCCCACCATCAAGGCACAGGTCTCCGTCTAATGCTGGGCGCAATCTGGGCTCAGTCCCTCGACGGGGTCATTGGCGACGGCGTGGTCATGCCCTGGCACGTGCCGGAGGACCTCAAGCACTTTAAGGAAGTCACCATGGGCGCGCCTGTCATCATGGGCCGCAAGACGTGGGAATCCCTCAACCCCAAGTTCCGCCCGTTGCCGGGCCGGGACAACATCGTGCTGTCCAGCCGCGAGCCTGGCGCGTGGTCCGAAGGTGCGACGGTCGTGGGCAACATCGACGCCGCCCTCGACACCGCGCCCGGCGACGCCTGGATCATCGGCGGCGGCCAGCTCTATAGCTCCGCCCTCGACCGCGTGGATACAATCGAGCTCACCCTCATGGGTGTACAAGTCGGCGATGCCTACGGCGCAGATGCCGTCCTGGCCCCGAGCGTTCCGGAGGAATTCAGCCTATCTGCCGATAGTGACTGGCTGACCTCCGAATCAGGCCACCTCACCATTCCCGGCCAGCCGCCCAGCGAGCTGCCGATGAAATACCGTTTCCTCACCTACGACAGAAAGGCTGCTGCTTAATGAGCACCAACGTTGCCACTCCCGAAACCACTGAGCACGTCACCATCTTCTTCGCCGATTGGTGCCCGTTCTGTGCCAAGCTGATCAAAAACCTGGACCGCACCGAAACCCCATACGAGCTCGTCAACGTCGAAGCGGATTCCCCCGACACCGCCGACATCAACGCCTGGATCGAGTCCGTCAACGACGGCAACCGCATCGTGCCCACCGTCCTCTACTCCGACGGCACCCACGCCACCAACCCTTCCGCCAGCGAGGTCCGCGCCAAGTACGCGGAGCTGGCCGGCGAATAAACGAAAGGCGACGCATTTAACGCCGCCCCACGCGGGGCTGCTAGTCTTACCTAGGTGCGCAACGCACCCCCGCCCCAGTAGCTCAGGGGATAGAGCACGGCTCTCCTAAAGCCGGTGTCGGAAGTTCGAATCTTCTCTGGGGCACGCTGTGAAGTCTCGAGACATCGTTCCGGTCGGTGTCTCGAGATTTTTAGTTGCCCCGACTGGGGTTGAGTTCGTTGTCTTTCTAGTTGTAGTAGATCTTTTCTTCGGTGAGTGTGTAGGCGGCGATTTGTGCCCCAGTGATGGCTATTTTGACGTCGACGTGGTTGTCGATGCAGACCATGGTGATTGGTTCCCCGCCCCATCTGCGTCCGATGTAGAGGCGGCGTAGTTTGCCTCCCCATCGCAGGGTTGTCTTGCCGTTGGTGCCGATTTTGTCGGTACTTAGTCGGTAGTCGTGGTCTGGTTTGATGTCTACTTATCTGCATTCACCCCCATTAAGGGTGAATCTTCAGATCAAAACTTGAAATGTTTTATAAACAGCATTACCTAACTTAGGTAAGCCTTACCTTTCCTGCTGTTCATAAATCGAGGTTTACTATGACCCAACAGTCCTCTACGCCCGCACGGAGTGCAAGCTCATCCAGTGGGTCGACGGCACGTTTAAACACCAGAGATCTCATCAACGCTGGCATCTTTGCTGCACTTTACTTTGTAATCACCTTTGTAAGCGGAATGATTGGATTCGCAGGACCACAATTCATGTTTATTGGATGGTTCATCGCGGCAATCGCAAACGGAATCGTGCTAGCGCTTTATGCCGCCCGCACGCCCAAAATGGGTGCTTTCACCCTCGTCGGTGGTATTAACGGACTAGCATTCATGCTCACCGGACACTACTTCTGGACCCTGCTGGGAAGCATAATTCTAGGGTTTATCGCGGATTTGATTATTACAAAAAGCCACCTCAGTATTGCCAAATCCTTCCCTATTGCCTACAGCGTCTTCTGTGTCTGGATTTCTATGCCTTTTATCCCGCTAATTCTGGATACGGACTCCTACTACGTCGATATCGCAGACCAAATGGGTCAAGAATATGCCGATGCCATGTCGGATATCTTCCAGCCATGGACCATTGGAGTACTGGCCATTTGTGCGCTCATCGTCGGCTTTATCGGAGGAAAGGTCGGAGTTCGCGTCAGCCGCAAACACTTTGAAAGCGCTGGTCTCCTGTGAGCCTGCAAAAACAGGGCGTGCTTCATCGATCTTCGATCGATCCACGGACCGTGCTGCTTTCTGTTCTAGTAATCAATGCGGTAGCTCTCAGCCACGGCCACCTACCGACACTGCTGATTTCTATCGCTTTCAGCTCCATCGCACTAGCTACAGTAAAGCCACACTATGGTCTTATTTGCCTGTTCGCTTTTGCATTATCCTATCTAGGGTACTGGGGCCTATTACAGCTTCCTGGCTCCACATTTTTCGCTTTTTCAGCGGCAATTTTTTCGTGGCTAAGCCGTTTTGTCATCAGCATGTCCATCGGCACATTCGGCTTGCTCACTCTCACACCATCCACGTTGACCTCAGCACTGCGGGACCTGCGTTTACCAGGCTGGGCCACCATTCCACCGGCGGTATTCCTGCGCGTTTTGCCGATCATCGTGGCAGAAGCCAAAGCCATCCGCGATGCCATGGTCCTTCGGGGTCTCCAGCCTGGAGTAAAAAGCTGGATCACACAGCCCACACAATCGTCCGCGATGTTGATCATCCCCTTATTAGGTGCCGTCGTCCGCGCTGGTGATGAGCTCGCTGCCTCTGCTCTTGTCCGGGGATTGGGAGGACCCGCACGCCCAACCACCACCGCCGATCTTTCCTTCAAGCTTGTCGATGCAACTGCACTAGCTGGGTTGGGCCTCGTTGTTGCCTCTGTCTGGCTTCCCACGGAGGTCCACTTATGAACGAACGCAGTATCGCAACCAGTGTAGACGCCCACAACGTTTCTTTTACATATCCATTGGGAGCTCGGCCAGGTATTCAAGGTGTATCTGATGTGTCTTTTTCTGTCTCTCCAGGACAGTGTCTACTGATTACCGGTGATTCCGGATCGGGAAAGTCCACGGTACTCAAGTTGATCAACGGACTCATCCCCCATTTCAATCCAGGAGAGCTACTAGGCACCATCACTATTATAAAGGATGACCAGGCTTTTACCCCTGCGGAAGAACCGCTGTCCCGAGCCATCGAGTTCAGCGCCTCAGTATTCCAGAATCCAAGGACACAATTTTTCACTGAAAGCGTCAATGCAGAATTGGCCTTCGGGCTAGAAAACCTTGGTGTAGATCCCAAAGAAATTGAGTCGAGGATTCAATCAGCGGTCGAGCTACTAGGCATTAACGATCTTCGGGGCCGGCGATTCAAAGAATTATCCGGTGGGCAGTTACAAACCGTGGCATGCGCATGCGCGCTTGTGTCCCCGGGCAGTCTCGTGCTTCTCGATGAACCCACGTCCAATCTCTCTATGGAAAGCATCGATATTCTTGCACGCGTGCTACACCGCTTGAAGGAATTAGGCACAACGATCATTATCGCTGATCACCGTCTCTTTTTCTTAAAAGATATCGCTGACCAAGTTATTTACTTGACTCAGGGAAAAATAACGCGGAGTTTCCGCGCTCAGGAGTTTTATGCCTTAGACGAACCCGAACGCAAACAATTGGGGCTACGCAGCTTACACCATGTTCCCCTGCCCGCGAGCGTGCCGGTACCACCCACGCTCGAAAACGCCGATCCCCAGCGGAGCGGACTCGAGCTAAGCAACATCTGTTTTTCTTATGGCGCACATGAGGTATTAAACATTGACCACGCATTTTTCCCCAGCGGCGAAGTCACCGCCTTAATCGGGCCCAACGGCGCTGGAAAAACCACCCTCGCCAGGATCATTTGTGGTCTTGCTTCTCCCAAACGCGGCGGTAGTCTCCGTTTGAACAGCAAACGAGTAGGAGCGGCTGCCCGCAGACGTGCCGCGTACATGGTGATGCAAGATGTTGGCCGCCAATTATTCGCAGCCACCACCGAAGAAGAAGTCACGCTCGGACTGGCAAAGAAGAAGCGGGACCACATCGATGTCAATGAGATTCTCCATCGCCTCGATCTGGCAGGAATGGCCCAACGGCATCCGCAGTCTCTGTCCGGTGGGCAACGGCAACGCTTAGCCATAGCTTCAGCCCAAGCCGAGCAAGCAGCGATCTACATCTTCGATGAACCTACCTCTGGCGTGGGCTGGCGCCAACTGCAATCCATCTCTGCGCTACTTCGATCTCTTGCAGCAAGCGGAGCAGTGGTCATCGTCATCACCCATGACCACGAATTCATCCAAGAATCAGTCACCAGAATCATCGATATGACTGACATCAACAAGAATTGAGAAAGAAATGTCTGAACTAAAACAAAGTTCCACAGAATCAAGCGGAACCCACGCACCAGAATCACACGGTGCGTCACCGGAAGAAGAGGCTCGCGCAAAACTAAAAGCCGGCCAGGTCGCTCTAAAAAAACTACTGGCCCCAGTGCAAACAACCATCTACTTCGCACAGTTTCTCGCGCTTATATCCTCGGTACTCGCCGTAGCACCCTACGTCGCGTTGGTGGCACTGGGAAATGCTCTAATCGACGGCAATACTGATGACGTCGCGTCCATTGTGAAATGGCTACTTGCTGCATTTTTGGGCCAGCTATTCTTCTATTTCCTTGCCCTTGCAATCACCCACTTCGCTGATGCAAAGTTGGTGGGGATTAACCGGCGCCGAATTATTACCGCTATTGCGAAAGCACCACTCTCGTGGTTTAGCCAGACTAATTCCGGCAAAGTCCGCAAAGCCGTCGAGGACGATACGTTAACTCTGCACACCCTGACAGCCCATGCTCCTGTAGAGAAGGTCGCCGCGATCTTTACGCCCCTCGCGCTTCTGGTTTATGCCTTTATCTTGGATTGGCGCCTTGGTCTACTTTCTATTGCCACTGTGCCCATTTTCCTAGCAATCCAAGCATATTCAATGAAAGATATGGGCACAAAAACTGCGGAAATGGATAATTATCTGGGTGAGGTCTCTGCGACTGCGGTGGAGTTCTCCGAAGGTATTTCCGTCGTCAAGGCTTTCGGCACCGTTGGCAAAGCCCACGCTCGATATCGCGAAGCTGCCCAAAAATTCGCGGAATTCTATTACGAGTGGGTACGTCCGCTTCTGCGTGTTTCCGCAATCTCAGAGTCTGTGGTGGCGGTTCCTGTCCTCATCCTTATCAATCTAGGAGTCGGTTCCCTGCTGATAGCTGGTGGCTATGTCACGGTCGCTGAAGTCATCGCAACAACGTTAATTGCGCTGGTGCTCCCGGGCACGATTCAAACCGTCGGCCAAATGATGTGGTCTTACCAGCTCGCTGGCAATGCGGCGTTGCGCCTTGATGAAGTCATGACAATTTCCCATGTGAAAGAAGGCCAAAAGAGCCTCGACGCCAATAGTCAAGACATGGAGGTGGAGTTCCATAAGGTCAGCTTTAGCTACGCCCCAGACACACCAGTCCTCCAAGACTTTTCTGCGCAACTAAATGCAGGCACTGTCACGGCATTGATTGGCCCCTCCGGGTCTGGCAAATCCACAGCAGCAACGATGTTGGCGCGTTTCCAGGATCCAGATTCGGGCACAATCACTATCAACAACGTGGATATCCGTGATCTCACTTTCGACAGTTTGTACCGCACTGTGGCTTTCGTCTTACAAGATCCTCACTTACTGCGTATGAGTATTCGGGAAAACATTCGCCTTGCACGCCCAGAAGCCCGCGATGAAGAGATCTGGCAAGCCGCAGAGGCTGCGCACATAGCTGCTGATATTCGCGCTTTACCGGCTGGGCTCGACACCGTTGTTGGTGAGGACACCTCTTTATCCGGTGGACAACAGCAACGCATTTCTATTGCCCGGGCAATCATTACCAATGCCCCAATCTTGATCCTGGATGAAGCTACTGCGGCAACTGATCCTGACTGCGAAGCAGAAATTCAAGCAGCTCTAGCCACACTCGTCAGAGGCAAGACCGTCTTAGTCATCGCCCACAAGCCGGAGTCCATCCAAGGAGCAGACCAAATAATCTGCCTCAAGCCTATGAAGGATAATTCTCATGTCTAATGCCACTACGCCTGTTAGTTCGCGTCTTCGTGATCCGCTACTCACTCGCAGTGTCAAAAAGCTGCAAAGTCCTGTAGGCCATAAGCTCAATAAAAGGTATGCTTGTCTATCGCTTATCGTTGGCGTGCTTGATGGCCTCGCCGTTCTCACGCTCGTGCCACTTACAAAGGCACTCGATGGGGATACGACGATCGCACCATGGATGTGGACGCTTTTGGCAATTGCGCTCGTAGCTTTTGCGCTACGATTTTTCGCAACCATGGCCTCTTACCACACGGCCTTGGATTTCATCCGAGCCGCGCACACGACTGTGGGCGATAAATTAGCAACGCTACCGCTCGGCTGGTTCGTACCGGCTAATACCGGCGGCCTATCTCGCCTCGTTTCAGATCGCTTTATGGTGGCGGCCGAGACCATTGCGCATATTCAAGGAACGATATACCGCGATAGCGCGGCACTTGTCACCTTGTTAGTAGGAGCGTGTTTCTGGAACCCGAAGCTGGGCTTGGTCCTTCTTATCATCGCACCATTGGCGCTCGTGGTGATGCAGTTGGCTGCATGGATTCGTGAGAAAGCATCGAACCGCGCACTGGGGCCGAGTAAAGAGCTCTCCCAGCGCATCGTAGAATTTGCTAACCGTCAACCAGCCCTGCGCGCGGCAGGACAATCACAAGTTTTTGCGCCACTAGAGCAAGCGCTAGAAATCGACCATAAAGCACGAATACGCGAGCTATGGGTATCCACATTAGCTTTGCTACTCAACGGCATAGTAGTGCAGATCTTCATTGTGGCTCTCATTATGGTCTCCGCGGATCTTGCCGTTGAAGGCGCCCTATCGCCACTAGAAACAATTGCGATCATCGGAATCAGCTTGAGGTTTACCCGCACGCTTGAGCAGCTGGGTTCTTCTTTCGTCGGTTTAGATGCCGGCCGTATCGCGCTCACAGAAACTGAGCTCATCACCGATGCCCCTTCCCTACCGGAACCCACTACTCCGCGCCCAGGCGATGGTTCGGGAAGTGTAGAGCTGCGTAATGTCACGTTTGGATACGGCGATAAACCAGTATTGGTAGATATCGCTTTCCATGCTCGACCAGGCACCGTTACCGCCATTGTCGGTCCTTCTGGCTCCGGAAAGACCACAATTGCGCGCCTTATTTCGCGATTCTGGGATGTAGATTCCGGGGCGGTGATGGTTGACGGCGTAGATATCCGCGAGCTTGGAACCGAACAGTTAATGTCCAGACTGTCCATGGTTTTTCAGGATGTCTACCTCTTCGACGACTCGTTAATCGCTAATATCCGCGTTGGTCGTCCCGACGCCTCCGATGAGGAAGTCTTCCGCGCAGCTGATCTTTCAGGCGTGACTTCTATTGCCAACCGCCTAGGGTGGCATACTCCTGTTGGTGAAGGCGGTCGGCTTCTATCCGGTGGTGAACGCCAGCGCGTATCTGTAGCTCGCGCGCTTCTCAAGCAAGCGCCGATTGTACTCTTTGATGAGGCTACCTCCGCGCTCGATGCAGAAAATGAGGCAAACATTCTTGCTGCGATGGACGAGCTACGGGAGCAATCTACTTTTATTGTCATCGCCCATAAGCTGGATACAATCAAATCTGCTGATCAAATCGTAGTCTTGGATGAACACGGGCAAGTCAGCCAGCTGGGCACGCATTCTGAGCTTTCCGATGTCCCCGGTATCTACCGTCACTTCTGGCAGCAACGCAAAGCAGCACGCGGGTGGAAAATCAGTTCGGGACGCGATTAACGCGGGCACCGAGATCGGCGTTGTTTGCGGGGGCACCCTTCTCCCCCCCCCCGCAGCACGGAGCACCCTAAGTGCACCGACAAAGCTCAGAGCGAAGAATGCGGTAGCGGCTACGAGCGACCACTGCGCGGCGTTGGCCATGCCTTCGCCAGTTTGTTGTTCATGATGGTTCTCCTTAATCTTCAGTTCCTTGCGCACGGGCAAGCACATGCTGCCCTAGCGATTTCGGGCCCACGAAGCACTGTGAAGCCGAATCAGTCAAGCGACCTTTCTAACAAATAGAGGCCGCCGCGAAACGTGGCTTTGGCCCATGGGATTTTCGCTGCCGCGTGGTCGATGTATTCCACAAGGACGGCCGCTGCGGGTTCACCTACGGCACCCTTCCCGGACACCTTGAGCGCGGCGAGGAGACCTTCGCTCTGGAGCGCCTGCGCGATGGCCGCACACTGCTGCTTATCGACGCCGCCTCAGAGCCCTTCCTCCCCTCCCTGCGCCCACTTGTGGACGTGCCAAGGCGCCTGCTGATTAGCCAACTCTACCTTCACGCCTTAGACGATTAGCAGGATTGCGCATACGACAAAAGCCGCCTCCCCGAGCCCTGGGAAAGCGGCTTAGTATCAGCGCTGGTTAGTTCTTGCGCTTGTCTTCGATGGACTCGCGAGCATCACGGACAGCGCCCTTGACGCGGTCAAAGAAGCCACCCTTCTTCGTGGACTCCTCTTGGTACTCGTGTGCCTTGTCCTCCACGAAGCCCTTAGCGCGCTGGAACGCATCGCCGACGGCGCTACCAGCCTCGGATGCCTTGTCCTTTAGCTGATCCAGGCGCTCAGAGGACTGCTGACCGTTGACGTTGTCCTGGTTCGGCGCAGTAGCAACACGCTCTTCGTTTGCTTCGCCTACGATGTGCTGGCTCGGGGCGTAGTCAGAGTTACCCTCGTCCAGCTTCTCCTGCAGGTCCGGTTGCTGCGGGGCGGAACCAATGTGCTCTTCCTGCGCGCCGCCTACGATGTGCTGGCTCGGCGCATAGTCCGAGTTCTCCTCGTCCAGCTTCTCCTGCAGGTCCGGCTGCTGCGGGGCGGAACCAATGTGCTCTTCCTGCGCCTCACCTACGATGTGCTGGCTCGGCGCGTAGTCAGCGTTGTTCTCATCCAGCTTCTCCTGCAGGTCCGGCTGCTCGGAGGCAGAGCCTACATGCTCTTCGTCGGCGCCAGCAACGACGTGATTCTGCGGCTCGTACTTGCTGGCGGTAGATAGGCCGGCTGTGCCCGCGGCGCCTGCCGCTGCAACCCCTGCACCTGCTGCAGCCGCGCCGGACCGAGCGGAGGTGCCAGAGTTAGCTGCCGAAGACACAGTGTCCTCAGATGCCAGGTACTTGTATTCGTTGCGATCCAGGTCAACTTCGTGGCCTAGTTCGTTTGCCATTGCTACGTACTCCTTTAAATAGATTTATCTTCTTCCTTCTAGGGTTCCAGAAAATTCAGGAGCGTGCACGGAAATGGGTATGGGAAAGCGTCGACCGGTGGAGGGATCAGTCATCTCTAAACACTCAACATGGAAGGTTTCGCGTACGAGTTCAGCGGTCATCACCTCCTCGGTGGCCCCTTCGGCCACAATGCGTCCCTCACGCATGGCTACGATTCTATCGGCGTAACGCGCGGCATGGACCATATCGTGGACCACCATGACCACTGTGACCCCGGCGCCATTGAGATCTCGAATCAGATCCAAAATGGACAATTGGTGCGCGGGGTCGAGGTAAGTAGTCGGCTCGTCAAGCAAGGTAATTGGCGTTTCTTGGGCCAAAGTCATAGCGAGGAAGACGCGCTGGCGCTGACCACCGGAAAGGTCTGCCGCGGGGGCGTCGAGAAGCTCGCTCACCCCAGCACGCGAGGCAGCACGCTCAACCGCTGCATGATCTCCGGCCCGCATCGTCGCTAGCGCCCCTGTATAGGGATAGCGGCCGTAACCGATGACGTCACGCACTAATACCCCTTCCGGAGCCACGGGATGTTGTGGCAGAAAAGAAACTTCACGGGCAAAGGCACGCGAGGAATACTTGCTGATATTTTGGTCCGAGAGGTACACCGCACCTGCGCTGGGCGTAAGTTGGCGGCCCAATGTCTTGAGAAGCGTCGACTTGCCGCAGCCATTCGGCCCGATCAGAGCGGTTACTTGACCGCTGGATAAGTGAAGATTTACGTCCTTGACCACATCGGGTCCACCGTAGCCCACGGTTAATCCGCTGCACGTCAGTGTCATGTCTAGCCTCCGTTTCGCACTCGGGTCAGTCGAGTCAATAGGAAAATGAAATACGGTGCACCGATCAGCGCGATGAGCGCGCCAACGGGGATTTCCGTGGGGGCGAAGGCCCAGCGACCGAGCGTATCGCATGCGGTCACAAGGACCGCGCCGCCTAGGGCTGCCACGGGTATTTGCCAGCGCAGGTTCGCGCCAACAACCAAGCGAGCAGCATGGGGGACGATGAGTCCGGCGAAGCCCAAGACCCCGGCCGCGGCGACTCCCGCGGCACCGAGGATGACGGCTAAGGCTACTGCTATTAGGCGCCATATCTTGGTGCTCACGCCGATGCCGGCCATGGTGGAATCATCCAGCGCGAGCATATCCAGGTGTTTTGCCACCACCATCGCGACGGTTAGGGCGAGAAGGATAAAGGGGGCGACAATGGTGGCATCGCCAAGCGAGCGGGCGTAAAGCGAACCTTTCAACCATGTCATGGCCGCTCCTGCCTCTGGGGCAGCCCGCACCAGGAGCAATTCGGTGATGGCGCCCAGCCCAAAAGATACCGCCACCCCGGTAAGCGGCAGGCGCACCGGATCACTTGCCCCGCGCCCGGCGAGGAGAAGAACCAGCCCAGTTCCAGCCAACGCTCCAATAAAGGCTATGAAAGTCAGCAGGTGGGCCGGCAGGGCGCCTGATCCCATGAGTACCGCAACGGCCGCGAGTCCGCCGCCGGAGGTAATACCCACCGTATCTGGTGCGGCCAAAGGATTGCGTAGCGCGGACTGCAATAGACAGCCAGAGACGGCCATGGCAATACCAGCGCAGATTCCCACCAAGATCCGCGGGGCGCGGTACTTCCAGATGAGCGGCTCTCCGGTAACGAAGGCGGTGATCACCTCGCCCGGCGGTTTCATCACCGCACCGACGCCCATGCCGATGATTGCGCTCAACGCCAACGCCAGGATGAGTCCTACTAGCACCCCAACAAATCTCTTATGCCGCATGCTTCCTCCTCCCCAGCGCATGGACGGCCCACAACACTAATGGCATGCCAGCCAAAGAAGTCACGATGCCCACTGGGGTCTCGGCTGGCGCCCAGATTGCCTGGCCAACCGAATCGGCCACGAAAAGCACCGCTGCTCCAACAATTCCAGCCACGCACAGCCCCATGCGGTGGTGTGAGCCGCACACCCGCCACGCTACGGCCGCGGCCATCAACCCCAAGAAGCCAATCGGCCCAGTTGCAGCTACGGCCGGAGCAATAAGCACTACCGCCGCCACAATGGCTGCCAACCGAATGCGCTCCGGCTTCGCGCCGACAGCACCAGCCACGGCATCGCCTGCTACGAGCAAGTCCAGCGTTTTTGCACCGACTAAGGTCAAGGGAACCACGACCAGCACGGCAATCAGCGCCGGCATGATACCGCTTAGGCGCACACCGGCAAGCCGACCAGAAAGCCATGACATCACCGTAGCCAGTTGAGCTTCATCTACTACCAAGAAAATGGAGGTCAATGCGCTACACAGCGCGGAAACAGCAACGCCAACGAGTACCATGCGCTGGATCGCACCGCTCTTACCGACGCCCACCGTCACCCCCACAGCAATCCCCGCACCCAACAGCGCACCGGGCAACTGGTCAACACTCGAGGTTTCGCTTCCTATAAACATTGCTGTTGCGACTGCGCCGAGTGCCGCACCGGAGTTCACACCAGTGATGGACGGATCGGCTAGCGGATTCGCAGTTGCCGTCCGCAGCAATAACCCGCCTACCCCTAATGCGATACCGACGACCGTGGTGGCAAGGAGACGGTCAAAGGCCACGCTATGCAGCTCTTCTTCCAGCCACGGGGTATCAGCTGGCACCTGAACATGGCGAAGCCGCCACCACCACACGAAGGCGACGGCAGCGGTTGCAAGGACCAGGCAGGCGCTGGTTTTAGTTCGAGGTGCCACTACTCTTCGGCGGCGATGATGTCATCGAGCATATGCTCGGCGGAAAGCGGCCCGCGGGCGCGCGACCAGATATCTTGGTCCACCTCTACGATGTCGCCGCTACCCTTGGCATAGGGCGTCTTTTTAAACGCATCGACGTCCTTGTACATAAAGACTAGGTCAGCCTTCATACCAGGGAGCTTATCGCCGGTCAGTTCCGCTACATCAGTCTTAGATTCGATGGATGACTTCTCACCTTCGAAGGCATAGTCATAGCCCACCTCACTTAGTAGCGACTGGGGGAAGGAAGGGTTGACCCAGGTATAGAGCATCTCACTGGACCAGCCAGCCACGACCGCACGACTCCCCGGCTTTACCGCGTCCTTGGTATGAGCAATCTTGTCCTCGATGCGCTGACGGACTTCTTTGGCCTTTTCCTCTTTACCTAGCTTGGCCGCGATCTCATCCATCGAGTCCAGCACGTCCAAGTAAGTCTCATCTGGGTAGGATTCGGTCTGCCCAATCTCTTCCAACTGCGGCATGATATCGGCTTGACGGGTAGGGCTAGCCAGGATCAGATCCGGCTCCAAGGACTGGATAACCTCTAGATTCGGCTGCTTGGCCTGGCCCACAGAGGTCGCTTGACCCAGCTGCCCTTTCAAAGTGGTCGGTGCCTCCGACTTACCGATTTCCACGATTCCCACTGGGTCCACATCGAGGGCCTTGAGAATTTCCTCGTAGCGCCAATCAAGCGCCACAACTCGCTCGATCTTCTTTTCTCCGTTTCCTTCCTTAGAAGAAGAATCAGAAGAACACGCAACAAGGCCTGCGCCTAGGGCTAGAGTGGCTACGAGTGCGATAACTGCACGCACATTCATGAAGTCTTTCTTTTGCATAGCCTTATCTTACTTAGGTAAGGGTTTGCTGTCTAGGGTCTGATTGCCACGTTCCCGATACGGACCATGTTGCCGCACGTCCGCTAAAATCCGCCCAGGGCCATCACAATAGAAAACCCCCGCCTCAATGTGAGTCGGGGGACGGAGGGTGAACGGTAACTAGTTCAGACCCGGGATCTGCGGCAGCTTCGGCTGCGGGATGTTAAGACCGAAGATGCGGTTGATGGTCGGGATGAGGCCGTAGGCGGCACCGCCGACGACTGCAATGACGGCGATGATGGGGAGGATAACCTTCGCGCCACGGCTGGAGCCTGCGAAGAAGGCCGCAGCCATATCGTCGGCAGAAGGCTCCTTCGTGTTGGTCGGCTTAGAAGGCTTGGTCGGCTCGGTAGGCGTCGTAGTGGAGCTCGACGGCTCTTCCTCCTTCACGGCCGGGCGCGCGGTGAGCCACTCGTCGGAGTCCAGAACGCCCTGGGTCAGGCGGGTCTCACCAATCCAGCCGTACCACGGGTCCTGCGGCTTGCGGCTATCAAAGCCAGCGCCCATAACCCACTGCAGGTCGCGCGGGAGGAGGCCTTCAGCACCCTTGGCGTTGCGCAGGATGGGTGCACCGTTGATGAACATCTCTACGGTGTCGGAATCCGGCTTGTTGACTACGGCGATGTGCATCCACTCCTCGGTGGGAACCTCGTGGGACCAGACAGTCGAACCTTCGCCTTCCTTCGGTTCCGCCCACCAGCGCAGCTCACGGAGGTTAGAAATGCCGAACATGACGGTGGGGTCGGTGTCCTCGGATCCGTCGACAAGCTCGGCGATGCTGGAGTCGCGGGAGAGCGCACTCCCCCAGCCGTGCTCAGAGCCGTTGAAGTCCTTCGGAATCTTCACGAAGGACTCAAAGGTGTAGCCCTCGGAGGTATCGACCTTGTTGATCTCCGCGCCTTCCTTGGACCGAAACTCTGCCATCGCGAGCTTGCCAGCTGGGTCGGACCAGTAGAGGGAGCCAGAATCAGAGGACAACGGGTGGTGGTCCTTGGTGTAGGAGATGCGCTCACCCGTGTTGGAAGGACCACCCTCGCGAACGAGGTCACCGGCACCATCAGCACCGAAGACATCCGGAATGACTGCGCCTTCGGTGGCCACGTCGCCGTCGGCAAGCTGCTTGCCGTCCGTGTTCTTGGTCTGCCCCGGGCGCCAGTGGAAGACGGTCTTGTCGGACTTCACGAAGTCATTCGGGCCCTCCGGCAGCTGGTCCTTCGGGATGGTGTACGGGGTGTAGCCTTCCTCAGCGATGTCGCGGGCCTTCTGACCGAGGTCCGGGTCGTTTTCATCGCCAATGGTCCAGTCCGGGGCGAAGTCAGCGAAACGCTCCTTGAAGTTGAGCGGCACGTGATAGCTATCGCCTGTGCCGTCGAGGATGAGCTTGTCGAACTGCGTGAGCTCCTTCGCTGGTTTCTGCGCGACCCACGGGGACAGGGCGGTCATCTCCAGCTCATTGCCGCTCAGGTCGAACTCGAGCACGCCGAGCAGACCGTTACCGCCCTGGTAAGCCATCTGGTAGTCCTGCAGGATGCCGATGACGTCGTGGCCTGCATCGTTCTTGTCCACGCGGTAGCCCGCGCCGTGGTGGTGGCCGCCCATGGTGAGGAAAATCTGGTCATTCTTCTTAATGAACTTGTCCCACAGACCCTGGCCGTAGTCATCGGAATAGAAGACCTCGCCAGCACCATCGATGTTGAGAACCTCGTGGCTGGTGAGGATGACCGGCAGGTCTGGGTGCGCATCGAGAACGCCCTGGGCCCACTCGAGCGCTTCGTCATCCGCGCGCCAGGCCAGCGCCAAGACTAGGTACTTCTGGCCCTCGGCCTCAAAAATGTGGTACTCGGAGTCATTGTTGACCGCGGTGTGGCGCTCCTGGAAGGTATCCGGGTTGGCGTTCTTGGCACGCTCGGCGCTGAAGCAGTAGTTGTACGGGTGCGCCGACTTGTCCTCAATCATGTCGTGGTTGCCCGGCAGGATGGAGTAGTTCAGGTCGGAGTCATCGAGGACCTTCATGGCCTTGTCAGCGATCTTCCACTCCCCTTCAACATCTGCCTGGTCCACGACGTCACCGAGGTGCGTAGCGAAGTCCATGTTGAGGGCCTTCTGGTTCTTCACCAGCCATTCGGTCTGCGCAGCATAAGGCTCGCTACCGTAGCGCGCCTGAGCCAAGTTGCCGGTCTCCGGGGTGGAGTAACGGGAGTAGAACTGCGTATCCGGCAGCACGCCGATGCTAAAACGCGAGCCCAGGCCTTCTGAAGGTTCGGCAGCAGAGGCAGGGACGACGAGGAACGTACCGGCCACCGAGGCGGTGACCAGGGTGCCGAGCAGGCGGCGAGCAGTCATAGATCTTCCTATCTAAACGAAGTAGTGAGGTTGTTCCATGGTTTAAGCCTGGAACAACCGACAGAGACAAGGAAAGATTATGGCCCGGAGTTTGCGACCGCGTGACCACAATGTGAATTTCCTTTTAAATGACTACCCGCCTTTTAGCTTCCTCATGGCATTGCCATCTACTTCCGCAGGCTCCTGCCTGCGCTCGTCTGCCTTAAGAGGTGTGGTACACCGGCGCCAGTTCGTAGACCGGAGTCTCCATCCCCTCATAGCGCGCCTTGAGCTGAAGCGCTAGGTAGCGCGAATAGTGGCGCGATTGGTGCAGGTTGCCGCCGTGGAACCACAGTTGCGGTACCTGAGTGGGCTTCCACATGTTGCGCAGCTCGCCCTCCCACGGGCCAGGATCCTTGGTGGTATCCGAGCCCAAGCCCCAGCACTTGCCCACGGTGTCAGCGACTTCCTTAGAAATCAGCTGCTCGGCCCAGCCATTCATAGATCCGTATCCGGTGGCCAGCACAATGACGTCGGCGGGCAGTTCAGTGCCGTCCGTGAGCACCACAGATTTTTCCTTCACCTCCGCAATGGACACCCCGGATTTCACTGGAATGGAGCCATCAATGACCAGCTCACTGGCACCAACATTGATGTAATAGCCCGAGCCACGGCGCAGGTATTTCAGGTAAAGACCCGAGCCGTCATCGCCAAAGTCGTTCTGGAAGCCGGCCTTCTCCAAACCGTCATAAAAGTCTTTATCGGCCTCACGGATACCGTCGAAGACTTCACGGTGGACGTCGGGAAGCACGGCGTAGGGCCAGGAGGCAAAGAGGAGGTCCGCTTTATCCGTGTTTACACCGGCCTCCACGGCTTCTTCCGAATAGAGCGGGCCGAAGACATCCTTCATGAGGGTGTCCGATTGCACGATGTGCGTGGAGGAACGCTGAATCATGACCGGTCGTGCACCATGCGCGTAGAGGTCCGCGGCGATGTCGTGGGCGGAGTTGTTCGCGCCCAGCACGATGACGTCCCTGCCCTCATCGCCTGCACCACCTGGGTGTTCCGAGGAGTGCCGAATTTCCCCGGCGAAGTTCTCTTGTCCCTCCAAGTGCGGACGATTCGGAACTCCGGACATACCCGTGGCCAAGACCAGCTGCGTGGGCTCCAGAAGGATCTCTTCCCCGTCCTTGCGAACGGTGACCTTCCACGTGCCGCTGGACTCATCGAAGGAGGCCTTCACGCACTCACTACTGGTCCAGTAATCCAAGTCCATGATGCCCACGTAGTGCTCCAACCAATCCCCCATTTTGTCTTTCGGGGTGAACACCGGCCAGTCATCCGGGAAGGGGAGGTACGGCAGGTGGTCGTACCACACTGGATCGTGCAAGCACAGGGAGTGGTAGCGGCCGCGCCACTGGTCGCCGGGGCGGCCTGCCTTATCGACGATGAGCGTGGGAACACCTTGGCGCTTCAGGCGCGCCCCGAGCGCGATACCGCCCTGGCCACCACCGATGATGAGGACGTAAGGCTGTTCCGTATGCCCCAGTGCCGCACGGCGTTCTTCCCGCAAATCTGCCCAGTTCTTAGCGTTCTTGACCACCTTATGCTCCGTGCCCAGCGGGCGGCGGCGCCCCTTAGGCTCCGGGAAATTCTTCAGTTCGCGCGCGGAGGTGAGGAAGGTCCACGCCTTGGCTCCTCGGAGGCGAACAATTCCCGTGACATAGAAATTCGCAGACTCACAAGTGAAGTGGACCCGCGTCACGCCATTGTCTTCGTCCTCCACCTCTGTTATCTCCGGGTTGTCGAGCGCAGAGTCAGTTCCGGCAATCATCGCGGCGATGGCTTCCGAACCTTCGGCGGTGTGCAGGTTCCACGTCACCGCGGCAAGATCCCGCCAGAAGCCCCCGGGCTCGAAAACCTTCTCCACGTCTTCCACGCCAGGCTCCTCTTGGTGCGTGAGGGCGACGAGCTTGTCTAGCCAGTCACGAGCATCCACGGTTTCCATAGCCACCACTCCTTTGGGTCGAAAAATTGCTTGCACCACTATTACCGCCCTAAAGAGATATGAGTCACAGGCCTGCCCCCATCAGATAACTTTGCAAAATGACCTACCCGACCTTTCCGCCGCTCACCGTGGTGCAGTTAAGGCTTGCAAACCCCCAGCTTCCTCCCCCGCCGCCTAGCTCCCCCACTGTCACTAGGATGACGCCATGAGCACTATCACCAAGAAATACTCCGTCGACGTCACCCGCGTAGATACCGGCCACTACCGCGCCACGAACGCGGCGGGCGTCAGCCTCGAGTTCGGCCGCGCCGAGGGGCTACTCAGCCCAGTTGAGCTGCTGCTCGCCGCAGTGGCGGGCTGCTCGGCCGTGGACGTTGACGTGGTCACCTCGCGCCGCACAGAGCCGGAGATCTTCGACGTCCACGTTGAAGGCACCCGCGTCGACGAAGACGGCGCCTCACGGCTGAGCGACGTCGACGTAGAATTCTCCCTCCGCTTTCCCGATACCGACGCCGGGCGCCAAGCCCAGTCCATGGTGGAGCGCCTCGTGCGCATCTCCCAAGAAAAGGACTGCACCGTATCCCGCACGGTGGAAAACCCCACTAACGTCACTTTCCGCACGACAGAGCCTTAAGCACCTTTAGACAAAGGGATTGTCGTCACACCCAGCAAATGCTACCCCTGGTGCAATTTTCAACCATTGTGACTAAAGTGATTCCGGAAACTTTCTTCTTCATGCCTCCCAAGGAGAGTTCACACCATGTCCTTGTCCCGTCGTTCCCTGTTCAAGGCCGGCGCCCTCACGCTGGCCGCCGGTGCCATCGGTAGCCAGGCGCCCGCTGCACTCGCCGTGGGCCCAGCTTTGGGCACCATCATCGACTTCTCCGCCGATGTTCCTTCCGCCCGCGCCATCAAGGCCGCCGGCCACCTCGGCGCCATCCGCTACGTATCCCAACGCCGCCCCGGCGCAGACTGGATGAAGGGCAAGCCCGTTACCCTAGCGGAGACCAAGGCCAACGCCACGGCAGGCCTCAAGACCGCCTCCATCTACCAGTTTGGCCGCGCGGAAACTGCTGACTGGCTCAACGGCGCTGCGGGCGCCGCAGTCCATGCGCCGCAGGCCATCGCTATCCACAAGGCTGCAGGCGGGCCGACCGGGCGCCCCATCTACATCGCCATCGATGACAACCCCACCCGCGCCCAGTATGAGAACCAGATCCGCCCCTACCTCAAGGCCTTCTCCGCAGCGCTGAGCGCCGCGGGCTACCAGACCGGCGTGTATGGCAACTACAACGTCATCGACTGGTGTGTCGCCGACCGCATCGGCCAGTTCTACTGGATGCACGACTGGGGCTCTGGCGGAAAGCTCCACCCGCGCACCACCATCCACCAGAAGGCCAAGAATCAAGCCACTATCGACGGCGTAACGTGCGATATCAACACCGTCTACGCCAACGACTGGGGCCAGTGGACCCCGGGTGATGGTGCTGTGGAGCCGCCAAAGGTCAAAGACATCCCAGCAGTCCCTGACGACATCCCGCTGCCCAATGTTTCCCTGCCGGATCCCACTGGGCGCGGCTCCAGCGTCGGCGATGGCATCAACATCGCTGGTTCTTCCATCAGCAATGACCAGGTGCGCGGCGCGGTGGATATTCTCAACACCGTGCGCAAATCCATGGGTTAATCAACACGCGGCGGCGCTGGTTTCTACCGCGCCGTCGTTGTCTTCGATGCCGAAGAAGACGGCTTGGAGGACGACGACGTGGTCGATGACGCCGGTGCCGACGGCTCTGTCGACGACGCTGACTTTGAGGCGCTGGAGGGGGCAGCGGTAGACGTCGTCAAGCGCGTGGTGCTAGCGCCAGGATGAGCCAGCGCCTCTTTGTTCAAGTTATTTCCCTTCACGAGATTCTTGCCCGTGATTTCCTTACGTACATAAGACGTGAGCTCCTCAGCTGATCCCTCAATGGAGGCAGCCACAACAAAGTTTTCACCAAAGGACACCGAAGAGTGTCGGTCCTTACTGTCCGACCATCCCCACTTGGAGCCCACGACGTCACTGAGCTTCGCGGTGCCATAGTTTTGCTGGTAGCCATCGGCTGAGACGGCATCGGCGTGAGACATCGCCACCAAAACTGGGTGCGTCGGATCATCTTCCAAGAGCTGGACGATGAAGCGCACCACGTCATAGGTTGAAGTCATCGAGTGCCCCCAATCCTCCCCCGCTGACGTAGAGTCCAGCCCATATTCCTTGGCGATTGCATCGATGGACCGCGGGTACTTCTCAAAGAGCTTCCCAGCGCTCTCATCCGAAGAATCTGCAATCATGTCCAGCGCTAGGTACTTGTCCTCGAAGGAACCGTGATCCAGCACGTAGGTGGCGATGTAGATCTTGATCAGGCTGAGCGCATAGCGCGGCTGGTGCTCGGTGGGCGAGCCCATGTGCATGCCTGTCTCAATGCGGTAGTACGTGATCGACTTCTCGTCATCTCCCTTGAGGAATTGCCCCACGCTGTCCTCTACCGCCGCGAGCTGTGGATCGCCCTTCTTATGCGCGATGGGACCGGGAGCGGCCGTGCTGGTGTGCGTTGGGCGCCCCACCGTGGAGTCTTCTTCATTCGCAGGCGAGCACGCGACAAGGGCCGTGGCGCCGAGCACGCACGCCAGAAGGGCGGCACCAGCACGCGCTGGTACCGCCCTATAACGAGGCTGCGGGTAAAACACGAGGTTAGAGTCTACCCGCTGCCGTTTGGAATGTAGTGCTTGAGGTGGCGCTTAGTGGTCCACCGGAGCCTCCACGCCCACACCGGTCAGGGAGCGAACCTCCATCTCGGCGGACAGCTCTTCCAGGTTGTCCGGCGGGGTCATGATGGACACGATCCAACCGGCGAAGAAGGCCAGCGGAATGGTCACGAGGCCCGGAGAGGACAGCGGGAAGATGGACCAGTCGGCGTTCGGGAACATCGAGGTCGGGGTACCGGAGACCGCCGGGGACAGGAAGATGAGCACCAGGCAGGAAATAACGCCGGTGTACATCGACGCCACGGCACCTGCGGTGTTGAATCGACGCCAGTACAGGGAGTACAGGATGGTCGGCAGGTTGGCGGAGGCAGCCACAGCAAAGGCCAGGGAGACCAGGAAGGCAACGTTCTGGGTCATGGCCAGAATGCCCAGGATGATGGAGACGATGCCCAGGACGACCACGGTGATCTGGGAGACGCGAACCTGCTCAGCTTCAGTGGACTCACCGTTGCGAATCACGGAGTGGTAGACGTCGTGCGCAATGGAAGCAGAGGCGGTAATGGCCAGGCCAGCAACAACGGCCAGCACGGTAGCGAAGGCCACGGCGGAGATGACCGCCATGAAGATGGAGCCACCGATTTCGAGGGCGAGCAGCGGTGCTGCTGCGTTGGCACCACCCGGTGCGGCGAGGATGCGGTCCGGGCCAACGAGGGCGGCAGCGCCGTAGCCCAGCACCAGGGTCATGAGGTAGAAAGCACCGATGATGACGATGGCCCAGGTAACGGAGCGGCGAGCCTCGGTCGCGGTCGGCACCGTGTAAAAGCGCATGAGCACGTGCGGCAGGCCACCAACACCCAGCACGAGGGCAATACCCAGAGAGATGAAGTCAAGCTTGGTGGTGAGGTTCTTGCCGTACTTCAGACCTGGCTCCATAATCTGGGTAGCCTCGTAGCCGCTTTCCTTGATAGCAGCGGAGCTAGCGTGCATGTCAATTGCCTGGGTAAAGAGCGTGCTGAAGCCACCCTTCAGCATGACGAAGGTGAGGATGCACATGATGACCACGCCGGTGACCAGAAGCACGGCCTTGATCATCTGCACGTAAGTCGTACCCTTCATGCCGCCGACGAGGACGTAGACAATCATGAGGATGCCCACGATGCCGACAACAACGGCCTGCCACTTAAACTCGTGAATGTTCAGCAGCACGGCAACCAGGGAGCCGGCACCGGCCATCTGGGCGATGAGGTAGAACAGCGACACGAACAGGGTCGAAATCGCGGCCGCCACGCGCACTGGGCGCTGCTTGAGACGGAAGGACAGCACGTCGGCCATGGTGAAGCGGCCGACGTTACGCATCGGCTCCGCGACGAGCATCAGGGCGACGAGCCAAGCAACGAAGAAGCCGACCGAGTAAAGGAAGCCATCGTAGCCGTTGAGGGCGACAGCACCGACGATGCCCAAGAAGGACGCGGCGGACAGGTAGTCACCGGAAATAGCTAGGCCGTTCTGGCGGCCGGAGAAGCTACCACCACCGGTGTAGAAGTCAGAGGCTTCCTTGGTGGACTTACCGGCACGCAGCACCACGTACATGGTGACGATAAGGAAAGCGGCGAAGACCGCAATGTTCAAAATCGGATTGCCGGCGGAGGATTCCGCTTGGGCCAAGGTAATGGTCTGCATGGTTTAGCCCTCCAGTTCCTGGCGAATAGCCGCCGCCTGCGGCTCGATGTTCTTGTTGGCGTAATTGACGTAGATGTACGTAATGATGAAGGTGGTCAGGAACTGAGCCAAGCCGAAGATAAGGCCGACGTTCCAACCGCCGCCAAGCTCGATGGCCATGAAGTCCGGCGCAAAAACTGCGGCCAGCACGTAGAGGACGTACCACAGAAAGAACGCCACAGTCATGGGGAAGGTGAACTTGCGGTATGTGCCGCGCAGCTTCGCAAACTGCGAGCTATCGCGCATCTCGACGAACTCTTGCGGCGTCGGTTCGCGGCGCGAGTCAATCGAAGCAGGTGCGTCAGTCATGTCGCTCTCCTTACAAGGGAATCTTTTCTCCACAAACCGCGGTGAGAGACTAACTACAGTGTCTTCAGTCACGTTTTGCCTTGCCCAGTAAGTTACCTAACCTCTCTTGCAAGGTTGTAAATCCTGCCAAGAAAAGTTAATAACGCACACTTTTATTACCCCCTACCCCCGCGATGACATGGGATTTCTATCGCATTGCCAACACCCCCACAGGAAACTCCAAACAGTGAATCTAATTTAGCAAAGCGAAACTTCGCAGCCATTGTGCAGATCTTCACGCCCTTGCGGTATCCCACAGCGCCCCCTCAACCCCCTTGCATGCCCATTGCCAGAAGGCACAACAAAACCCACCTTCCTCGCTCCTCCACTCCCCTATTTATAAGGAATAAGAAAAATATGATGAAGGAGAACCAAAGCGTGAAAGGCGGGTTCTATCGCTCGCGCTGGGACTGTGCCCGGCTATTTAAGCACCAGGAAACTCGCGCGGATCCTTAAACATGCGGCCGAAACCTTCCTGACCGTCGAGCGTATCTAGTGCGGCAACATCCTCTGGTGCAAGCTCCACTTCGGCGGCCGCGAAGTTCTCCGCCAGGCGCTCTCGGCGGCTGGACTTCGGGATGACGGAAATGCCCTTACTCAACAGGTACGCCAGCACAGCCTGGCCCGGGGTGATGTCGTGCTTCTCAGCGACGGCGATAACCTCTGGGTTGTTGAGGATCACACCGCGCGCCAACGGGGACCAGGCCTCCGTCACGATGCCGTGGTTATCGTGGAACTGACGCAGCTCCGGCTGCGTGAAGCCCGGGTGCAACTCCACCTGGTTGAGGACCGGAACGATACCTGTCTCATCGATCAGAGTCTGCAGGGTCTCCTCGTAGAAATTAGCCACGCCAATCGACGCGATCTGCCCCATGCCCTGCATGCGGGCAATCTCCTCGAAGGTCTCCACGTACAGCCCACCCTGCGGCCAGGGCCAATGGATGAGGTAGAGGTCGAGGTAATCCAGCTGCAGCTTGTCCAGGGAGGTACGGAAGGCCTGGCCCACCTTGTCTTTACCGTGGTGATCGTGCCACACCTTGCTGGTAATAAACAGCTCGTCGCGGGTGACGTCGCCAGCCTTCATGGCGTCATGCAACGCCTGGCCCAGCTCTTCTTCGTTCTCGTAGAGGGTAGCGGTGTCGAAGTGGCGGTAGCCCAGCTCGATTGCTTCACGCACGGAGCGGACGAGATCCTCCCCGCGCAGCTTGTAGGTTCCAAGCCCCAGCAGGGGCATCTCGCGGTCATCATTGAACGTGGTTTGTGGGACACTCATGACTTCCATTGTGCCGCACTCCCGCGCGCTGTGGAGGAAGATTCTGGCATCACCGCTCGCACGGACAGCCCTTAACGCGCGAAAGCCCCGACCGACCGCGCACAAAGCGCGGCGCTCAAGGCGGTCAGGGCGTCGACAGCCCAAAGGAAAGAGGCAATCCCTTCTATCCCTTTAGGCTTTGGATTTAGGCACGAATGAGGTCGATGACGAAGGTCAACGTGCGGCCGGACAGCGGGTGTGCACCACCGGCGGGGCCATAGGCCTTCTCCGGCGGGATGACCAGCTTGCGACGGCCGCCCACCTTCATGCCCGGGATGCCCTCTTGCCAGCCGGCGATGAGGCCGGTCAGCGGGAACTCAATCGACTGACCGCGGCCCCACGAAGAGTCGAACTCCTGGTTCGTCTCATAGTCGACACCTACGTAGTGGACCTCAACGAAGCCGCCCGGCTGGGCTTCGGCGCCGTCACCCACCACGATGTCTTCGATGACAAGGTCCTGGGGAGCAGGCTCCGTTGCCGGCTCAATTACGGGCTTTTCCATTGGGGATTATCCTCCTTGGACTGTTTTCTTCTTTGCTGGCCGCATACACGTGGGCCGAGCCACAACACTCCCCAGTATAAGGGGAGATGTGGGGCTCGGCCCTAGAAATGCAGCGTATGGGCTATTGTTTAGCGCTCGCTGCGCGGGGTGACCTTGCGCAGGGTCTCGCCGGTGTAGATCTGGCGCGGGCGGTTGATCTTGGTGTTGAGCTCAAGCTGCTCACGGTACTGAGCAATCCAGCCCGGCAGGCGGCCGATGGCGAAGAGGACGGTGAAGAAGTCCGTCGGGAAGCCCATGGCGCGGTAGATCAGGCCGGTGTAGAAGTCGACGTTCGGGTAGAGCTTGCGCTGGACAAAGTAGTCGTCGTTCAGCGCGATTTCCTCGAGCTTCATAGCCAGGTCCAGCATCGGATCGCCACCGAGGTGATCGATGATCTCGTGTGCGGTGTCCTTGACGATTGCCGCGCGCGGGTCGTAGTTCTTGTACACGCGGTGGCCGAAGCCCATGAGGCGAACGCCCTTTTCCTTGTTCTTCACGCGATTCATGAAGTCGGTGGCGTCACCGTCGTGGTTGTTCTGGATATCCTCAAGCATCTCCAGAACGGCCTGGTTAGCACCACCGTGCAGCGGGCCGGACAGGGCGTTGATACCACCGGCGATGGCAACGAACAGGTTGGCCTGAGCGGAGCCGATCATGCGGACGGTGGAGGTGGAGCAGTTCTGTTCGTGGTCAGCGTGCAGGATAAGGAGCTTATCCAGAGCCTTGGCCACGATCGGGTCGACCTCATACTCCTCAGTCGGGTAACCGAACATCATGCGCAGGAAGTTCTCGCGCGCGTTCAGCTTGTTATCCGGGTACATGTAGGGCTTGCCCTGGGATGCACGGTAAGCGTAAGCGGCCAGCATCGGCACCTTAGCCAGCAGGCGGACGGTTGCCTTATCCAGCTGCTTCTCATCCAGCGGGTTGAGCTGATCCTGGTAGTAAGCGGAGAGAATGTTAACGGAAGAGGCAAGAACGGCCATCGGGTGCGCGTCGCGCGGGAAGATATTGAAGGCGGCCTTAAAATCCTCATCCAGCAGGGTGTGGTGACGGATATCAGTGTTGAACTTCGACAGCTCGTCCTCATTAGGCAGGTGTCCCTTAATCAACAGGTAGGACACCTCGTTAAAGGTGGCGTTCTCAGCGAGATCCGCGATGTCGTAGCCGCGGTGACGGAGGATGCCTTCCTCACCGTTAATAAAGGTGATCTTGGACTCGGTGGAACCAGTAGCTGCATAGCCTGGGTCAAAGGTGACGAGGCCGGTCTCGTTACGGAGCTTGCCGATATCGAAGCCGGAGTCACCCTCCGTGGACTGCTTAATGTCCATCTCGTACTCGCCGCCGGGGTACTGCAGTACAACCTTGTTGCTTTCAGATGCCACGTGTTTTCCTTTCCTCAATGTTCAACGCCGGCCAAGGCCGGCGCAACAAGACTAAACCTCTTCACACTTTAGCAAAACTTGTGACTCTGCCAACATTGGCAATCCTGGCAAAGTATCTAGTGCGCGAACGAAACTAGGCTACACTGCCCACATGAGCAACTCAGAACTCGTCCTGCCAGCAGATCTCCTCCCTACCGACGGCCGCTTCGGCTGCGGGCCATCCAAGGTCCGTCCCGCCCAAATTGAGGCAATCACCGCCGGTGCCGACACCATCATTGGAACTTCGCACCGCAAGCCAGCCATCAAGAATCTCGTCGGCTCCATCCGTGAGGGGCTCTCCGAGTTGTTCGCGCTGCCAGAGGGCTATGAAATTGTCCTCTCCCTCGGCGGCGCTACCGCCTTCTGGGACGCCGCAACCTTCGGTCTCATCGAAAAGAAATCAGCGCACCTAAGCTTCGGCGAATTCTCCTCTAAATTTGCTAAAGCCGCATCCGCCGCCCCGTGGCTCGACGCCCCGCTCGTCACCGAAGCCGAGGCTGGCACCGCCCCAGACCCGAAGGCTGCCGACGCCGAGGGCGCCGACATCATCGCATGGGCCCACAACGAAACCACCGCCGGTGCTATGGTTCCGGTCACCCGCCCCAACCCCGATAACGCAGAGCAGCTCGTCGTCATCGACGCCACCTCGGGCGCCGGCGGCCTGCCGGTCAACATGTCCGATGCTGACGTCTACTACTTCTCACCCCAGAAGTGCTTTGCCTCCGACGGCGGCCTGTGGCTGGCTGCTATGTCCCCGGCAGCCCTGGAACGCATCGAGAAGCTCAACTCCTCCGATCGCTTCATCCCAGCCTTCCTGAACCTGCAGACTGCAGTGGACAACTCCCGCAAGAACCAGACCTATAACACCCCGGCTGTAGCCACGCTGCTCATGCTGGAGGACCAGGTGAAGTGGATGAACGCCAACGGCGGTCTCGACGGCATGGTCAAGCGCACCACGGAGAACTCCTCCATCCTGTACGACTGGGCCGAGTCCCGCCCGGAGGCAACCCCCTTCGTGGCCGAGCCTTCCGAGCGCTCCCTGGTGGTCGGCACCATCGATTTCGAGGACTCTGTCGACGCCGCCGCAGTGGCCGCTACGCTGCGCGCCAACGGCATTCTCGACGTCGAGCCTTACCGCAAGCTCGGCCGCAACCAGCTGCGCGTGGGCCTGTTCCCAGCAATCGACTCCGCGGATGTCACCAGGCTCACCAAGGCTATCGATTACGTTCTGGATAACCGTTAGCCCTCTCTACTAACTTGGTACGCCGCACAACACCATTTATTGCAGCCATTTGTTGCGGCATACAACATGCCCCGCGCTCTTGCCAGAGTTCGGGGCATGTTCTGGGTAAAGTGGACTTCATCACATGTCCGCTACCAGGCTAAGGAGCGCCCACCATGCGCGAGATTTTCCTCGCACCCAGCGACTCAACTGACACCTCGCTCGTCCTCCGGGCCGAGGATGGTGAGGAGTTCTTCCTCGAGGTCACCGACGAGCTTCGCGAGCTTCTCGCTCCCGCCGATTCCGCTGAGCCCACTTCCGAGAACGAGGGCGCTGAGCAGGACGCAGAAGGCACCGGCGAGGAGGCAAGCGGCTCCTCCGCCGTCTCCGCACAGCAAGACCATTCCACCGGGCTGCGCACCGTTATGCCTACCTCTGGTGGCTCGCCTTCTTCCCCGCAGAGCCAGCCCGCACCGCAGGCACAAGAAATCCGCCTACGCCCCAATGAGATTCAGGCCCGCATTCGTGCCGGTGCTTCCGCTGCGGAGATCGCCGAGGAGCTCGAGGTTCCAGAATCTCGCATCGAACCTTTCGCGCACCCGGTGCTGCTGGAGCGGGCGCGCATCGCGGACGTCGCCAAGCAGGCCCACCCGATCCGCGAGGATGGCCCAGCCAAGCTCACCCTGTGGGAGATCCTCGCCACCGCCTTTGCCGCGCGCGGACACTCCCTGTCGGAGGCGACGTGGGATGCCTACCGCCACCAAGGCGAGCCGTGGATCTTGCGCATCACGTGGAAGACTGGGCTGTCCGCCAACGAGGCGGAGTGGACCTTTAAGCAGACCATGTCCTCCCCGGCCACGGTGGAGGCACGCAACTCTGTGGCCGCAGACCTCACCGACCCGGACTTCGTGCAGCCGGTGCGGTCGCTGACCTCCGTGGGCCGCGGCGAACGCTACGACGAAGCCATCGACGGGCGGGAGTACGCTGAGGGCCGCGAGGTCAACGAAGCCGCACGCGCCGGCACCCCTGGCGTGACGGAGCTGTCCTCCTACACCGGCGGCGATGACGCCGCTAACGAGGCAGACGCCGGTGCATACGCCGAGCCTTCCGTTCTTCCCTCCCCGCACGGTGGGGAGCACCCCGCCGAGAGTGCAGCCGATGCGGTCACGGACTCTTCTAACGAGGAGGCCACACAGCAGACGGACGAGAAGGACACCGGGGTGGACGAGGACTTCCTCCAAAACCCGGATCCGGAACCTAAGCCCACCAAGCGCCGCCGCAAGGCCGTCACCCCTCACTGGGAGGATGTGTTGCTCGGCGTTCGTTCCTCCACTAAGCGCCCCCGCGAGTAGCCTGCCGTGGATACACAAAGCGCCGTTCTCACTCTCTGGTACGTCACCGCCGCCGACCCCGCCGAGGTCCTCCGCGGCGAGCCCAAGGCCGACCGCGGCTTCGGCCGCAAGTTCCTCGCTCAGCTCAATCCCGCACTGCCGGTGACTCCCATCGGGCAATTCCCCCTCAACCGTTCCGCCGAGCCCGGCGCGAGCGAGTTCTATGTGGGCGGCTATCCCGGTGTGACCGTGGTGCAAACCATCATCCACGATGATCAGCTGACTCTCTCCCAGCTGTCCCGCACCTTGCGCGAGGCCGTGCCTGCCACGGAAATCTACGCCTTCGCCTCCAATCCGGAGACCGGCTATGCCGGGTTCGCCCACTGGACGGGCAGCCGCCTGCGCCGGTCGCTGTGCGGGACGCGTTTTAACCTCTACGAGGACCATGGTCTGCCCGAAACCTTCGAGGCCCCTTTCTGGGCCGGGGAGATGGATGAGCCGGTGGGTGGGATTTCCCTTCCCTTTGAGCCACTCAACATCACCGAGGCGGCCCAGGAATTCTGGTTGGGCATCGAGGTCGGCGCGGACGGCCCTGACGTGGACGTCGTAGGCTATGCCACCGACGGGCGCCCCGAGCCCAAGGTCGATACTCCCCTGCCGCGCCGCAGCGTGGCCGAGGTAGCCACCACCTCAGTGTCGAAGCTGGGGCTCAATGACTATGACGACTACGAAGAGTACGACCTCGAGCCGGAATCCACCGGTGAGGAGATCATCCGCACGGCCAAGCACCTCGGCGGCTTGGTGCGGCGCTACGCGGTATCGACCTCGCGGAACCTCTGGGAGCGCTGGCGCTCGTAGAAGGCGATGGCCGCCGACGTCGCCACATTAAGGGAATCCGTGCCCTCTGCCATAGGAATGCGGGCGCGCACGTCGGTAGCGCGCATGGCGTGCTCGGTCAAACCTGGCCCCTCCGCACCGACCAACAGCGCTACCTTGTCCGCGCCCTCTAACGCATCAGCAATGTGCACGGCATCCGGATGCGGGGTCAGCGACACCAGCCGAAAGCCCTCCTCGCGCAGCTTCTCCAACCCGCGCTGCCAGGTGGTAAAACCGCCGTCGAAACGCGCCCAGGGCAAGCGCAGAACGTGCCCCATGGACACGCGCACCGAGCGCCGGTAGAGCGGATCTGCTGCGCCTGAGCCGAGCAATATGCCGTCAACATCCATGCCCGCAGCATTGCGGAAGAGCGAGCCGATGTTCTCGTGATCCCCCACGCCTTCCATGATGGCCAGGGTGCGAGCACCTTCGAGGACCTCGTCCACGGTCCAAGCTTCCGCGCGGTCGGCCGCAGCAACCAGCCCGCGGTGCATATCGAAGCCCGTGACTTCCCCCAAAGTCTGGCGGGTTACTTGGTAGACGGGGATATCCCCGACATCGTGGTTCGCCAGGAAGGTGTCGAGCTTCGCCTCAAAGCCGATGATGCAGCGCACCGGAAAGCGGGAGGCCAGCAAGCGCTCGACGCACAGTGGGCCCTCACCAAAGACGAAACCCTCGCCGGACTTATCCGCATGCTTGAGATCGCGGATATCGTCCAGGCGAGGGTCTGTGGGGTCATCGATGACAAAACGCATGGGCCCTAGTCTAGGCGCAGGGCCAGCTGCTCCCCTTAGCCGGGCTATGCCAACAGCGAGCTAATGGGTTCCATAGCGAAGTAAACCACGAAGAGGGCCGCCACGAGCCACATGATCCAGTGCACCTTCTTGGCCTTACCAGCAAAGGTGGCCATCAGTGCATAAGCGATGAATCCCACGCCAATACCGTTAGCGATGGAGTAGGTGAATGGCATGACCACGATGGTGAGGAAGGCCGGGATGGCCTCCTCCATGCGGTTCCACTCGATGTCCTTAAGCTGGGCTGCCATCATCACACCGACGATGACGAGGACGGGGGCTGCTGCCTCGATCGGCACGATCTCGTAGAGCGGGGTGAGGAACATGGCCAGCAAGAAGATCACGCCGGTCACAACGTTGGCAAAGCCGGTGCGGGCACCGTCACCGATACCAGCCGCCGAGTCCGCGAACACGGTGTTGGAGGACACCGAACCGGCACCACCAGCAACGGCACCAAAGCCTTCCACCACCAGGGCCGTCTTCATCTCCGGAAGGTTGCCCTTCTCGTCCACAAGGTTGGCCTGCTTGCCCAGGCCGTTCATGGTGCCCATGGCGTCGAAGAAGTTGGTGAGCAGCAGCGTGAAAATCAGCAGCACGGTGGAGACCACACCCAGCTTGGTGAAGGCGCTAATCGGATCCACCTGGCCCACAATCGACAGGTCCGGCAGACCGCCCAGGGAGCTAGGCACTTCCGGGGTGGCCATACCCCAATCCTCGGAGTCGGTAAAGGCCTGAATGATCATGGCGATGATGGTGGTGATGACGATGCCGATGAACAGGCCACCGCGAACCTGGCGGATGACGAAGAAGGCGGAGAGGATAAGCCCCACAACAAAGACGAAGGCCGGCCACGTAGCAATAGAGCCGTTCACACCCAGACTCACCGGGACGGTGGTCATCGCGGCATCCGGGACGCGGGTGACGAAGTGCCCGTCCACGAAACCAATGAGGGCAATGAACATACCGATACCCACGCCCATCGCGGCCTTCATGGAGGCGGGGATGGCGTCGAAGACGGCCTGGCGGAAACCGGAGATGGCCAGCAGGACGATGATGAAACCTTCAATGACAACCAGGCCCATGGCCTCGCGCCATTCCAGGCCGTTGAGGGAGACCATGGTCACGGCCACGAAGGTGTTCATGCCCAGGCCCGCGGCCATGGCGAACGGGTAGCGGGCGATCACGCCGAAGGCGATGGTCATGACACCGGCCACCAAGGCGGTTGCGGCGGCGACTTGTGGGATTCCGAGGGTGGTTCCGGCCGAGTCAGCGGAGGTACCCAGGATGAGAGGGTTGAGGAGAATGATGTAGGCCATCGCGAAGAACGAGACCACGCCGGCGCGGACTTCGGTTCCAATGGTGGATCCGCGTTCGGTGATTTTGAAATAGCGATCGATAGCTGCGTTCATCGTAAGAGAGCGCCCCTTCTATCTAGAGAAATGAAGTTTTACCTGCTAAGGGTGCTCCATTGGGGCACTAAAACGCAAAACCCGCACGCGGCATCGCTGCTGCGCGCGGGAAGAAAACCACACTCTTTAATAGATAGGCCTCTCATCGTCGAAGGGCCTTTCCTGCTCCGATCCCTCTTCACGGACGGTCGTGCCGGAATGCGCGCCGCACCCGTAGGTGGCGTGCACCACTTTTCCATCCGCCGAGTATTCATTGGCACAGACGCCGAAATTGGGCAGCAGTTCGAGGTAGAACGCACAGGTTTTGCACTGCAGTTGGGCCTGCGCCGCCATCTCCGTATTCGGCCCGTACTTCGTGCGCCAGCGCTCCTTGGCCTCCTTGAGGCCAGCCTCGGAGAGTTTCCCATCATCCAGCCTGTCATCGTCAGGCGCCGGCGGCATGAGGTCACCCGGACCCAAGTCCCCCGGGCGCAGGCGCTCGGAATAGGGCACCCACTCCGGGGCTTGGAGAGCTTGGCCGCCGGGGACGAGTGCAACCTCGTTCACGGTCGGCGTGCGCGATCCTTCGGCGCAGGCGACGACGGCATGCCACTCCCATCCCGGATATCCCGGAACGTGGGCCTCAAAACGGTGGGTGGCCACGTTGCGGCCCACACCGGCAACGCCGCGGTGCTTACCGACGTCCCCCTCACCTACCTCCTCCACGGCTCGGCGCGCCAGGTCGACAGCCGTCGAATCGAGAAGCGGGGAATGCATCTTTTTCTTGCGAGTCACCCTCCCATTATTAATCACACGCCCGAGTATCATGCACAATGACAGTCATGGCTTTCCCGCACTTCCCCCGCGCCTCCCGCGCGCTCGCCACAGCTTTATCCGCCGCCGTGCTGCTCGCACCGCTGGCCTCCTGTTCCTCCCAAGCTGCAGACGAGCACGCATCCTCATCTACGACGACAGCGGCGGGCAGCGATGGGACGTCGCCAAGCGCACGCTCCCCAGAGCGCCTCGGCGTCACCGTCCTGGACACCGCGCCCCTGCCACCGGACACCTTTACCCAAGGCCTCGAGGTCGACCGTGACGGTCACCTGCTCATCGGCACTGGGCTCAACGGCAAGTCCCGATTGATGCGCCTAACCCCGGGCGCAGCGACCCCGTCGGAGGAAGTCGCTCTCGAGGACTCCTTCTTCGGCGAGGGCATCACGCAGACCGATGTCGGTATCTGGCAGCTGACGTGGAAAGCCGGCACTGCCTTCCTGCGGGACTCCACCACCTTTAAAGAACTACAGCGCGCTCATTACGACGGCGAGGGCTGGGGCCTGTGCAACGCGGGTTCCGAACTCATCATGTCCGATGGCTCCGCGATGCTGCGACACCTGGACCCACAGACTTTTGAGGAGCGCGGCCCGCGCACCGAGGTCACCCTCGACGGCTCGCCGGTGGATAACCTCAACGAACTCGAGTGCGTCGATGGTGTGGTCTATGCCAATGTCTGGATGAGCGAGGATATCCTGCGCATCGACCCCGCGTCCGGCGTGGTCACCGCGGTGATTGACACCGCGAACCTCAATCATGTCCCTTCTGCGGATCCCAATGCCGTACTCAACGGAATCGCCCATATCCCGGGCACCGACGAGTTCTGGATCACCGGCAAGCTCTGGGATGAGCTGTACAGGGTGCGCTTCGAGTAGGATTTTCAGCCATGGCTACCGTGAAGCAAGCAAGGAAGAAATCACTGCTGCAGTTTCTGGCGCTCATTATCGCCGTGGCAGTCATCGTCGTTGCGGTGGTGATGTTTCAGAAGTGGTGGAATGATCGCCCGGGCCCCGACCCGCAGGACGTCACCATCACGGCTACGGTGGGCGGTGAAACGATTGAGGTCGCGCCCTATAGCGTCTGCGAGCCGGGCGCCGACTGCGAAGAGGGCGAGGTTCCCAACCTCACGGTGGGCCCCGATGACACCCTGAAGCTGGAGATCCCCGACGCCATCTATAACCACGAGTGGTCGGTGCTCTCCATTTACGATGACCCGGCCGCCAACGACAGCACTGCGCACGGCGCCAACGAAACCACCTCGCTGGAGATCCCCGGCTCTGTCCCGCCGATTGAGGCTTCCACCGGCGAGCGCCCACAGCTAATGGTGGTGGAAATCTCCACCCTCATGATTGGCCACGATGCCAATGGTGAGGAGACACCGATGCACACGGTGTGGTCGCTATCCACCATGACCGACGAAGAGCTCAAGGAATCCAAGGCCACGGGCGACGCCGAGGCCCCCGCGGACAAGTAGCCGCGCCCCCTGCCCCACGATCGCAAAAGTGCCCTAGCTGCCAAACTTACGGCTGATCATTGAAAAATCAGCCTAACTTTCGTCAGCTAGGGCACTTTCGAGCCATCGGCCTAAAAACTTTAGGCCCTAGCTATCCAAGTCCTTTGCAATAGCACGCAGAATCTCCGCCACCTGGCGGCCAGTCTTGCGCTCCGGGTAGCGGCCCTGGCTGAGCACCGGCTGCACTTGGGTTTCGAGGAGCGTCATGACGTCGGAAAGCATGCTCGATAGCTCCTCCGGCTTGCGGGCCGGGGTGCGGCGGCGCGGAGCATCAAGGACCTTCACGCGCAGCGCCTGTGGGCCACGGCGACCAGCGGCGAAATCGAACTCGATGCGCTGGCCTGGGTACAGCTCATCGACGCCCTTGGGCAGCACGTTTCGGCCAACATAGACGTCTTCATCGCCGGGGTTGCTGACAAAGCCGAAGCCCTTGTCCGCGTCATACCACTTCACTTTGCCGATAGGCATGGTTCTTCACTCACTTTCTTTCCGTCTCTCCTCTCCCAAAGCTTAGGCCGTATCACGTGCCTGCCGATAGGCTCCGGTCTTCTGGGGTAAGGAGGCGCGGCGAAGCGTGGTTGAGACTTAAGCTGCCGCGCGGAGGAACTATCCGTGGAACTTATAAAGAGATACATCTTAACCTCCACGCACCCCACCAAAGAAACCAGAAATAAGCATCGCCCCAACCACCACACCCGTTACAAGTGTGACATAGCTAACATTCACGTCGCGAACAGGGGAAACGTAGGGGAATCCCCGCTTCCGTTACCGTTTTGAGCCATTTAACGTGACTGATTCGTTATAAACCGCTACTCTTTCCCACAGGCACTTCGGCCGCCGGCCGTGGAAGTCTCGCCCCAGACACAGTCCGGGCTTCCACACGGCGGCCATACATGATGTGCATGAACGTGAACATCAATTGCAAAACTACATGCCGGACTGGGCATCATCTGGGCGCGAGAAAGCAAGAACAACCTAGAGAAGGAATACTTTAATGGGACGCCACTCCGCTAAGAACAAGTCCATCGCCACCAAGTTTGCCGCTTCCACCGTTGCCGTCGGCGCCGCCGCAGCCATCATGGCTCCGAACGCTGCCGCCGCACCGGATTCCGATTGGGACCGCCTCGCTCAGTGCGAGTCCGGCGGCAACTGGGCCATCAACACCGGCAACGGCTACCACGGCGGTCTGCAGTTTAGCGCACAGACCTGGCAGGCCTTCGGTGGCGGCGAGTTCGCCCCGACCGCTAACCTGGCCACCCGCGAGCAGCAGATCGCTGTTGCTGAGCGCACCCTGGCACAGCAGGGCTGGGGCGCATGGCCGGCTTGCTCCGCTAGCCTGGGCCTAAACTCCGCACCGACCCCGCGCAACGTGAACGCTGCCCCGGCGCCGGCCGCTACTCAGGTAAAGGAAGAGACCGCACCGCAGGCACCGGCTGAGGCACCGAAGGTTGTCCAGGAAGCTGCCGAGGAGCCCACCGACGAGCTGGCTGTTGACGCTCTCTACACCCTCATCGAGGACACCGCTACCCAGTACGGCCTGACCATCCCGGCCTCCTTCACCGAGCAGTACAAGGCTAACCGCCACGACTTCAACGCCTTCTACTCCGCTAACCGCCACGTCATCGACCCGCTGGCACAGGTTCTGGCTGCGCGCTAATTAGCGCGCTGTGCTTGTACGGCACACAAATGGAGGGGTCGCCTCAACAGGAAGTAAACAGGCCCCTTCCGTTTACTCGTTCCAGAGACGGAAACGCCCCCTACAAGGGGGTCAGTTTTTTGAAGCGGGCGCCATTTGGCGCCCGCTTCTTGCATCACCCCGTTTGGAAAAGGGCCCAGCTAATCTCGTCGAGCAAAGTTACCTAGCTAAGGCATATCAATTCGGCGAAGATTCTTAGCCTCCGGATACAGAATGAGAAGCTACTTTGGTGGCCAACTTTCTATATTTTCCAGCGTTTTCGACCGCACTTTTGGAGTCGCACCTAGTCCGTTCATGCACGGCAAAATTGGCAAACAATGAAAGCCGCAACCCCATATTACTGGGATTGAATCCTCAATAGAGATCCTTAAGCAACGAAAGAAATACATCGACTTTTGCCCGCTGTTCTCCCCCTTTCAAAGTGACCGCTACGATAGGCAGCGCCTCAAAATCATTCGAAAGCTGCTTTTGAACATAAGCATTCCCGTCATGCGAAAAACTGTGTTCCGAATATTGAGTCAATAAGGAATATCCCAGGCCGCGGGCCACCATACCTCGAATAACTTCATTGCTTCCGGTCCGAAACCAAACTTTTGGCTTTAACTTGGCTTTCTCGAACAAGGACAGAAAATACTGTGCTGCTGGCTTCAATTCGAAAAGGATAAATCGGTCCTCGACCAACTGCTCCAACCAAACAGAAGGGGAACCTGCCAGAGGGTGTTCAGAAGGCAGTAAGGCATACGGTTTAACCGCCGTTAGCTGAGTAATCGTTCCAACTTCGTTCAGCCCCTGCTCAAAACTGTAATCGTAAATCACGATGACATCGAAGTTTCCGCGCCGCAGGCCATCGATAAGCTTGGAACGATCTCCTGTTTCAAAAGATAACCGCAATTCTGGATACTTTGATTCCAAAAGTTCTACAAGAGGAGGAACTAGACGCGGCGCGATTGTTGAATAGCAGCCGAGACGAATAGACCCCGAAATCTCCTGTCCCAAGTGGCGTGCAACATTTTGGATTTCACTGACAACACCGAGTGCGGCCTTTGCATGTCTCAGAATTACGAGACCATCCGCACTTAGAGACAACCCACGAGGATGACGTATAAACAAAGAGACATTAAGGCTTGACTCTAGCTCACCGATTGCGCTCGAAATCGCCGACTGCGAGACAAATAGTTTTGAAGCAGCCGCAGTCACACTGCCAGTTTCAGCGACGGCGTCAAAGTACTCGAGCTGTCGAAAGGAAATACCCAACGAATACCTTTCTTCCAACGCCAAAATTGCAGGGTGCGTAAATGCTGTCACCTTGCAATCGTGGCAATCTTCTACCAGAAGTATAATCACACCCGCTTAGGGGCGAGATGTATCATTAAAAGCTCATTCTCCTAGAAGAGCCTCTTTTTTATTCCTCTTTGCGCCAGCCAGGTCCGATTCGTGCAAGAGAGCAATACCTTTCGTCTCAGGAATTGTAAGCAGAGTAATCACGCCGATTATCGCGACCACAATTAACGTGTATGCCGGAATCATGTCGTTACCAGTGGCATCGATGAGCCACGTATTCAGGTACGGAAGGGTGCCGGCAAAGAAAGCTCCAGCAATTGAGTAAGCCATCGATAAGCCTGATTGTCGGGTACGTGTCGGGAAAAGCTCGGATACAGTTGCCGAATGGGTACCAAGAATAAGAGCAAGAGATGCCGCAAGCCCAAAGGTAGCGATAAACCCTGCCAGCGCAGTCCCCTGCTTCATAAGCAAAAACATTGGGAACGCCAATACGCTAAGCAATCCTGCAGCGGTAAACATTACGGGTTTTCGTCCGATTTTGTCGGACCAAATTCCAGCTAGTGGAATCATAGCCGCGGCAACAATCGAAGCGACCGCAGACAATATGGAAGCCACACCAGGTTCAATGCCTGCAACTGCCTCTTGGTAAGTGATGAGATAAACCATGACCACATAGAACGTACAATTCATGAAAATCTCAATACCAATTGTTTGAAAAAACTGCTTGGAGTTTTTCTGAAATACCTCTTTCAGAGGAGCCTCAGGAACAATATCCTCCTCTTGCAGTGTTTGAAATTCTGGCGTGTCTTCAATTTTCAGTCTGATCCAAAGGCCTACTGCTGCCAGAGGGACAGTCAGCAAGAATGGAACTCGCCATCCCCAAGCCATAATTGCTTCATCGGAAAGCGTCAAGTGCATTCCGGCCACCACGATAGAAGCCAAAAGGAATCCCATAACAGAGCCAAATTCAATCCACGAGGTTCCAAAACCACGTTTTTCGCGCGGCGAGTATTCAGAAAGGAACGATGCGGCAGAACCGAATTCTCCTCCAGCCGCGATACCTTGAATCACCCGGGCGACAATCAACAAGATCGGAGCCCAGATACCGATAGTTTCATGGGATGGAATTAGTCCGATCATGAGGGTTCCCACAGCCATCGTAATGATGACAAATGAGAGGGTTTTCTTTCGCCCGACTGTGTCGCCAATATGACCAAATATCACGGAGCCAAGAGGCCGAACGAAGAAAGCAACCGCGAAGACCGCAAATACAGAGAGAAGGCTGGCCGTTTCATCGTCGGAGGGAAAAAATACGTGGGAAATCGTAGTCGCCAGATAGGCATAAACTGCCCAGTCGAACCAGTGGACGAGGACACCGATTGCACCGGCAATGGTGTTGCGCCGTAGTTCTTGAGGTGACGCAGCCTTTCTTTGATCTATTGAGTTCGTCATTATCCAATCCTTTGTGTGAGCATACCGCCAGATACATGTTGGACACCACAATTGAATTTCTGAGTGACACGACGCCATTTATATTTTCAACGTGATGCAACTTACACTGGCGCGTATTGCGGATCACAGTATGACAACTCCGACGCTTAGTCTATCGGTATTTTTTGATACCCCCTTCACTTTTCTTAATACCATTTCGCCAAATAGCCTAGAGGCCCACCGGGGCACTTAGCCCTCCGAGCACTTCGTAGTGCAACTATCGACGCTCTTGCAGCAACAATCGCACGGTGTCAACAAATAATTCCGCCCTTAGCACAGATTCTCCTCGCTTAATTACTGCCGCCTTCCCGCCCCAACTATCGGCACACGATTCAAATGCAGTCCTTCGTTAGTCAGGTCATGCACCGGCGACTGATTAAGCACGGAATACCCATAACCCCTTGCAACCATAGATCTAACAATCTCAAAGCTCTCGAATCTATAACTCACCAGCGGTTCAACCCCTGCTTCACGAAACGCAGACAAGAAATAGTTTGAGGATTTCCCCAAGTCCAATAGCACTAGGGGATCAGACGCCAACGAGCGCAATTCCACCTTTTCCGCATGAGCGAACCGGTGACCATCTCCAAAAACTGCATAAAGAGGTGCTGTGCCCATTGGGACAAATTCAATCTCTCGGCCATAATCGAAGTCATATGCAAGCGCAGCCTCAATTTTCCGCTGTGACAATGCTTCCTCCAACTGGTCCGCATCACATTCCCGAATATCGACGTCCACCCCTGGGTGGCTCGCATGAATTCCTTCTACGATATCTGGGATCCAAAACTGCGCAAGAGTCGTAAAGCATCCAGCCGTCAACCGTCCTCCCAGAGCGCCCGTCCGCACACTATCAACCGCGTCCTTAACCCCCGTTAGAATCCTTAGGCAATGCGGATAGAAAATTCGCCCCTGATCCGTAAGGGCAACCCCCTTTGAACGACGTCGCATCAGAAGCTGACATCCAACAGCCTGCTCAAGCTGCGAGATAGCCATTGACACAGCGGACGGAGCTACAAAAAGCTCATCTGCAGCTGCGCTCATCGAGCTCAGCTCAGCCACCCGCACAAAGTAACGCATTTGCGTCAGTGTTATCGCCGATTCAGTCTTTGCCACTGTCTGCTCCTTTACCCATCAAATACCCAAAACAGCACTCTCCACCGCAAAAATACAGGTCATGCCCATTATCAGAATAATTGATGATCTTTGTACGTAGAAGGTACTTGCTTTAACTCGCACCCCCACAACAGACTGTTGATATCTGGATCACACTTTCCGGACAGTGTGCCGTACTTTACCTTTACGACCGTGATTCAGCCTCAGTTTTCCTACATTTGGAGTTTTGTATGCCTCACATCAAAAAGGAAGTCGTCATTATCGGCGCTGGACAAGCTGGTATTGCAACTAGCGAACATCTTCGCTCCCACGGGATCGACCACATCGTCCTTGAGCGAGACAGAATCGCATCTCGCTGGCGCTCGGAACGGTGGGACTCTCTCGTTGCAAATGGCCCCGCTTGGCACGATCGTTTCCCAGGGTTGAAGTTCGAGGGAGACCAAGAACGCTTCGTCCCTAAAGAAGAAGTCGCTGACTACATGGTGAAATACACCAAGCTTTTCGATCTACCGGTTAAGGAGGGAATAACCGTCAGTAAAGTGACTCGCAAGGATGGCGGTCACGGATTCAGTGTGGAAACTTCCGAGGACACGTATGACTGTGACTTTGTCGTTGCCGCCACTGGAGCATTTCAGGTCCCCGTAATCCCTGCCGTAGTCCCACAAGAAGAAATCTTCCAAATCCACTCATCCGACTACCACAACCCAGGGGATCTTCCCGAAGGCGGGGTACTCGTTGTTGGTGCGGGGTCTTCCGGTGTTCAGATTGCAGACGAGCTCCGCGACGCGGGCCGGGAGGTCTACCTTGCCGTAGGTCCTCACGATCGTCCTCCTCGTCGGTATCGAAACCGCGATTTTGTCTACTGGCTCGGAGTCTTAGATAAGTGGGATATGGCAACACCAGCAGAAGGCGCTGAACATGTCACTATCTCAGTTACCGGCGCCAAGGGCGGTCACACCGTGGATTTCCGAGACCTCGCAGCTAAAGGAATCACGCTCGTAGGACGCGCCGGACCGTATGAAAACGGTCGCATGAAATTTGCTGCAGACCTCGCACGCAATATCCATGAGGGAGACGAAAACTATCTCTCACTCCTTCGAGAGGCAGACGCATTCATTGAACAGAATGGGCTAGATCTCCCCGAAGAACCCGAGGCCCACACTTTGGGACCTGATCCTGAATGCGTAGTAAATCCGCTACAAGAGCTCGAACTGAAGGCCAATGGTGTAAATAGCATCCTTTGGGCCACCGGATATGGGAGAGATTACAACTGGCTTGACGTAGAAAACGCTGTCGATAGCCAAGGTACTCCGATTCACAACCGTGGAGTCTCTACTGCGCACGGTGTTTACTTCGTCGGACTGCCGTGGCAGTCACGTCGTGGCTCGTCGTTTATTTGGGGCTGCTGGCACGACGCCAAGTTTGTCGCAGATCAAATCAACATTCAGCGCAACTACCGCGATTACCGTCACCCCGAAGACTGAGTCCCTCACGTTCATCATTCCAACTACCGAAAGGACTCACCATGAAGTTCACTCGTATCCGTCCCTTCAACACGAAGGACACATATCCAGAACAAAATCTCTCCAATGATCTTTGCCAAGCAGTGGTCGCTAATAACATTGTCTTCCTCCGTGGCCAGATTGGCCAAGATCTAGACACTCGCGAATCTGTCGGCATCGGTGACGTCGAGGCACAGGCCGAAAAGGCAATGGCAAACATCGACATGCTTATGAAAGAAGCAGGCGGAAGCCTCGAGAACATCGTAAAGGTCACCGTCTATCTGACAGACATTCGCTACCGCGAAGCTGTTTACAACGTAATGGGTAGGTGGCTTAAGGGCGTGTACCCCGTTTCTACAGGACTTGTAGTTGATGCATTGGCTCGCCCGGAATGGCTCGTCGAAATTGATGCGACGGCCGTTCTAGATAACAACTAGATTTCGATAACCATTCTGAGCCCTACAGCGGTGTCGACACTTCTCACTGTCCATCCGTATAAGGCTCCCCAAGCATTGGAAGGCTTATGACTTTTTCAATCATTGCTCGCGACAGCTCAGGTGCCATTGGCCAAGCTGTTTCGTCTTCTTCACCCGCAGTCGCTGCTCGCTGCCTTAACCTTCGTAGCGGAATCGGTGCGGTGTCATCCCAAAACATCACCGATCCACGGTTCGGTCCGGCGATTTTGGGGCGACTCGAAAATGGCAGTACAGCTCAAGAGGCGTTTGACTGGCTCAAGGAGAATGACTCCACGCTGGATTACCGACAAATTACGATTCTTCCAGCGAAGGGTCCAGGTTTCTCTCACTCTGGAGTCCACACGCTCGGTACGCACAACCAGGTTGTCGGCGATAACTGTGTAATTGCTGGAAATATGCTCGCATCGCAAAAGGTTATCGACGCGATGCTTCGCCGATTTGAAAGCACTAGCGGTGAACTTGAGCACCGTTTGCTTGAAACGATGGTCGCTGGCCTGGAAGCCGGTGGTGAAGCTGGCCCAGTTCAGTCTGCTGGTTTAGGCGTCGTTCGTGACGCTGGGTGGATAGAAACTGACCTGCGGGTGGACTGGTCTGATTCGCCGATTGCTGAACTTGAGAAGCTACTTGAAATTTGGATGCCCCAACGCGATGACTACGTGACGCGCGGAAAATCACCGCACACCGCTCCCTCCTATGGGGTGCCTGGCGATGAATAAGTATAAAGAGAAGGCGCGCAAAGCTGTCCACAAGGAGTTGAGTTCTCTCATCGAGCTTTCTGAATGGCTCCATGAAAATCCCGAGATCGCCTGGGAGGAGGTTGAGTCATCTAAACGATGTGCAAACTTCTTACGTTCACGCGGCTTTGATGTTGAAGAGAATTACGTAGGAATACCTACGGCATTTCATGCAGTGAAAGGGGCCGGTTCTAAGCGAATTGGGATCATGGCGGAATACGATGCACTGCCAGGTATTGGGCACGCCTGCGGCCATAATCTGATTGCCGCAATGTCTCTCGGTGCTGGTATTGCTCTTTCCAAGGTTGCGGAAGAACTGGATCTCTCAGTGGAGATTTTTGGAACTCCAGCAGAAGAAGGAAAGGGCGGGAAGGTTGAGATGCTAGATCGCGGTGCTTTCGATGGGCTGCGCTTTGCGATGATGTCACATCCCGCCCCTGTTGATGTAGTAAGGGCTAAGCCGTTCGCCGTTCTGCATTGGGAAGTAAACTTTACTGGCCATGCTTCACATGCGGCTTCCTACCCCACCCAAGGCGTAAACGCTGCGGATGCTTTCACAATCTCAGAAGTTGCCATCGGTTTACTACGACAGCAGCTCCCTCCAACTGTGCGTGTACACGGGATTGTCACTAAAGGTGGTGATGCTCCAAACGCTATTCCTCACCGCACACAAGGGCGCTGGTACGTACGAGCGTCAACGATGGAGGAACTGGACGCTACATCTCAAAAGGTTATTAACTGTTTCAAAGCAGGGGCTCTTGCTACCGGCTGCGAAGTCTCTATCATCGATGAGTCGAAACCATATTCCGACTTCGTTACTGATGAGGCTGGTCTCGGATACTACGAGAAAAATGCCCTTCTCCTTGGCCGTGACTTGCGTACAGATGGGCCTGAAACATTAATGAGTCAAGCCTCAACTGATTTTGCAAACGTTTCCCATATAACTAGGGCAATACACCCTTATATCGGTGTGGGTTCGTATCCTGTGTTAAACCACCAAGAGGCTTTCGCCGATGCATGCGTAGGCGAAGTCGCTAATCAAACGCTTTCAGATGGCGCCACTGCTCTTGCTTGGACGGGAATTGACGTCGCCTTGGATTGGCTGGAAGAGCATTCCGACTGATTGTATTTCCAAAGCGAGCGCTAAAGAGAAGAACCTCATTCTCAATCTCAATTGGGTTCTTCACTTAGTACGCGACCTGTCGAAAGCCAGCAACGCTAGGCCGACAACAATCCACAGACTCAGGGCCCACCATGCCCTCCCAGCGCCTTGACCATCAAAGAAGGTTAACGAATGGACTAGGTAGCCCGTCGCACCGATGGGCATCCACTGCCCCAGCGTCGACCATCCGGCCAGCAGTAGCCACGGTCCGGTCGCCAAGCCCGACAACGGATTCGCCAGGAAGATGGTCAGTACTCCGCCAATGCCGATACCCACACCACCCATCAACCCTATGAGGCCAGCGGTAAGCATAGCACCGCGATTCCGCTGTCCTGCGGGTCTTCCGTGGTCGTCGGCGCCAGCTCCTGCTTCTCCACGGTCATTCCTCGTGCCTCGAGCTGGCCACCAGCGAGGCCATCAATCATCGTCACGTCGGCGCGATTTCCCGCCGCAGTGAACGCACGTACGCCCTGCGGGGAGATAACCAGCCCGCTAACAGCTTCGCGCTGCAGCACCGCATCACGCACTTCTTCCCCATTCTGCTTCACGACGATCTCCGGGACCTCATCTCCGGCCGCACCTTCAGTCTTCTGCGCGATGCCTTCCACCATGGGCTCCGGCGCCGAAATGACAACCGGAACACCAGCCGGACCCGATGCACAGGTGGGCGCTCAAAAGGCCCACAGCGTGAGGCCGATGACGACGAGAATCCCCACAATAGCAATGAAGGATTTAATGAGAATCCGGAGACTACTTGGCGCGATATTATGCACCGCATCGCCAGCATCGGCATCGGGCTTCTCACCCGCCCACTGCCCAGCGCGCCAATAGAAACCGAATTCCTTTCGGAGTTGCGGACCGGGCTCATCGATACGCTGCTCGACGGTTTTAAGGCCCAAGCCCGTGCCGACTAACGTCGGCACAACAGAATTCGGCACAAACACGTATAGCCCCACCGAGGAGAACATTCTCGGAGGGGCTGGGCGAGCCGCGCACAGCGCGGCCCCACCACTAAGAGCATGCGCGGTTATCCGCGCAGCCGATTAGTGGTTAATGCGGGTGTACGGGTGAACGTAGTTGAGCTTTTCTGCCGGCATCGGCAGAATCAGGTCGTCACCGTACGGGCTGGAAGCGCCAGCAAAAGGTGCAGTAAGTTCAGTAATAGCGTGCTCGCGGGGGCTGTTCTTCGGCCAAGCCGGGGATACGAAGCCTTTGTTCTCGTTCGACATGCTCCTTATTATTCCAAACCCCGCGGCAAAAAGTAACTTATTGACCCAACGAGGGCCCCATCTCTCCCCCACCTACTAAGTACTAAGCTTGATCGCCATTATGACCACCCCCTCCAACCGCGCCCGCGTCACTGAGAGCTACCGCGACTGGCTCAGCCGCTTACCCGGTGAGGACTTGCGCGCCTTACTGAGCAACCGCAGCGATGTCCTCTCGCCAGCACCAAAGGATTTCGACGCGCTGGCCACGCGCCTGACACTTCCGATGCACGTTGCGGATGCCTTGGCAGCCAGCAACGCCGAACAACTGGCTGTCTTAGAAGACATCGCCCACCGCGGCGGCGAGGTCGGCATGGTGGAGGACACCAACCCGACAATCACGAAGCAGCTCAAGGAGCGCGGCTTAGTCTTCGGCGATGCCCCGCAGGTGCGCATCGTCACCGCCGTCATGGGCTCGCTTCCCACCGGATGGTCGCTGCGCAACCAAGTCGAGTTCGATGAGAAGGACCTAGCCACGCTTGCTCCCGAAGAGCGCCGAGTCCTCGATGCCTTAAGCACTAGCGACGGCATGGGCTACACCACCGACACCGAGCCGGACATCAATTCCGAGGATCCCGCCAAGCGCCTGCTGGCCAAAGGTTTTCTGGAGCGTATCAGCGCGCACTCGGTGCGCCTTCCGCACTCACTGGCCCGCCTGTTGGCTGGTGACAACACCCCGCCCATTCCCACCACCCCTTCGGGGCGCGCCGGCACACCGGATCCGGATACCAAGGCGGATGACGCCGGCGCGGCGGCAGGCCTGGAAGCCGTGCGCGGCATGGAAAGGCTTATCGAGTTACTCGGAAGCCATCCGGTAGCACTACTGAAGGACTCTTCGGTGGGCGTTCGTCCCCTCAACCAACTGGCCAAGGACCTCGACATGGATAAGGAAGAGGTCGCGCGACTTATCTGCTTGGGCCACCACGCTAGGCTTCTCCACCGCGGCGAACCGGATGGCTTGGAGGGGCATTTCCTCGCAGCTACCACTGGCTCCCAGGACTGGCTCGAGGCTAATCTCGGGGAGAAGTGGCGCATTCTTCTCGACGCCTGGCGCACCTCCACCTGGGCCAGTTGGAGCGACTCCCGAGTGCTCGCGGAGGACAGCCTCGTGCGCCGTCTGCCGCGCTTTCGAGCCTTCGTCCTCGGCGTCTATGCACACTCCGCAGTCGCGCTGAACGACGAAGAGTTCTGGGAAGACCTGCGGTTTCGCTCCCCACTTTTTGCCAGCCACACGCGCACGGTGACCATTGAGAAGCTGCGCGCCGAAGCCGAATGGATCGGTGCCATAGCACTGGGCAAGGCCACGCGCGTGCTGGGTGATTCTGCCGCGGCCACCAGCCTCGTTCCCGAAACGGTCAGCGAATTTATCATCCAGCAAGACCTCACCGTCCTCGTGCCCGGTCCCCTCGAGCCAACCACGCACCGCCCCCTGGCATCCCTGGCGGACCTCGAATCCCCAGGCCTGGCCAGCGTGTACCGCATCAGCGAGGCCACCATCCGCCGCGGCATGGACCAGGGGCTCACCGCGCAGGAAATGACCGACTTCTTGGAAGCGCACTCCCCGACGGGCGTGCCACAGGCGTTGGGGTTTGCCATCGGGGACGTCGCCAAGCGCCATGGAACCCTCCGCAGTGGACCTGCACTGTCCTATTTGCGCAGTGAGGATCCCGCACTCTTAGAGCTCGCCGCTGCCTCAGTCCCCGGCCTGCGCCTGCTCGCGCCCACCGTGGCGGTATCGCAGCTGCGCGTGGGCGAGCTTCTGGAAAAGCTGCGCGCTAAGGGCCTCTCCCCCACTGCGGAGGATGAATCCGGCGCCCCCCTGGCCGTCGCCCCCGAGCCTTACCTTTTGCCCACGCCCCGCACGAAGCTCCGCAAGCGCGAGCCGGCCTCGGTGGATGACGCCGTGCAGGTCCTGCGGCAATCAGCACAGAATCCCAGCGCGCAGAAGGAAGAGGAGCCGGATCCCCTCACGCTCGCCCGCGCCGCCGCGCGCTTCCACGCCGATATCGTGATTTCTTATGCCGATAAAAGCGGCGAAATCCGCACCGTGACTGTAAAACCACTGTCGGTCGAAGGCGGCTACATTGATGCCCTGGGGACAGCGGGCAAACCCGTGCGCTTTCCGGTTCACCGCATTTCCTCCGTCCGCTTCGCCGACAGAGATTAAGTCCTTCCCTGACGCACAGAGTAGAAAGGCCCCAGATATGCCCGGACCGCTCATCGTCCAATCGGACAAGACCGTCCTTTTGGAAGTCGATCACCCGCAAGCCGACGAGGCCCGCGCAGCGCTCGCGCCTTTTGCTGAGCTGGAGCGCGCGCCCGAGCACATCCACACCTACCGAATCACCCCACTGGCCCTGTGGAATGCGCGCGCCGCCGGGCACGATGCCGAGCAGGTCGTGGACGTTCTGGAGAACTACTCCCGCTTCCCGGTGCCCCAGGCGCTGCTGATCGACGTCGCCGAAACCATGTCGCGCTACGGCCGCGTGCGCCTGCTGGCACATCCGGCCCACGGCCTCATCCTCGAATCGGACGAGCCTGTCGTCCTGGAGGAACTCACGCGCACCAAGAAGGTCAGCGAACTTCTGGGCCCGCGCATTGATGACAACACCATCGCCGTGCCGCCTTCCGCGCGCGGGCGGCTCAAGCAGGAGCTGCTAAAGGCCAGCTGGCCCGCCGATGACCGCGCCGGCTACGTCGATGGTGAATCCCACCCCATCGCGCTGAGCACAAAGGAAGTGGACTGGAGCTTACGCGATTATCAGCAGTATGCCGCCGATTCTTTTTGGTCCGGTGGCTCCGGCATTGTGGTCCTGCCCTGTGGCGCGGGCAAAACCATCGTGGGTGCTGCCGCCATGGCCAAAGCACAGGCCACCACGCTTATCCTCGTGACCAACACCGTGGCCGGGCGCCAGTGGCGCGATGAACTACTGCGCCGCACCAGCCTCACGCCGGAGGAAATTGGTGAGTACTCGGGTGAGAAGAAGGAAATCAAGCCGATTACCATCGCCACCTACCAGGTGGTCACCCGCAAGACCAAAGGTGAATACCGGGCACTCGAGCTCTTCGATTCCCACGACTGGGGCCTTATCATCTACGACGAAGTCCACCTCTTGCCCGCCCCGGTCTTCCGCATGACCTCCGACCTCCAATCACGCCGCCGCCTAGGGCTGACCGCCACGTTGATCCGCGAGGACGGCCGCGAGGGCGATGTCTTCTCGCTCATCGGGCCCAAGCGCTACGACGCGCCGTGGAAGGAGCTGGAATCCGCCGGCTATATCGCCACCGCGGACTGCGTCGAGGTGCGCGTCGACATGACGCAGGAGGAACGCCTGCTCTATGCCACGGCACAGGCGCGGGAGAGGTACAGGATTGCGGCTTCGGCAAGCGCGAAGCTGCGGGCCGTCGACAAGCTGCTGAAGAAACATGAAGGTCAGCAGGCGCTCATCATCGGCGCCTACGTGGACCAGCTGGAGGAGCTCGGTGAGCACCTAGACGCACCGGTTATCGACGGCAAGACCTCCACCTCCAAACGTGAGAAGCTTTTCCAGCAATTCCGCGAAGGGGAGCTCGCCACGCTCGTGGTGTCCAAGGTGGCGAACTTTTCTATCGACCTTCCCGAGGCTGCCTTGGCCATCCAGGTCTCCGGTACCTTCGGCTCCCGTCAGGAGGAGGCCCAGCGTTTGGGCCGCCTGCTGCGTCCTAAGAAGGATGGCCAGGAAGCAACCTTTTACACGTTGGTGGCGCGCGAATCGATCGACGCGGAATACGCCATGCACCGCCAGCGCTTTTTGGCCGAGCAAGGTTATGCCTACCGGCTGGTGGACGAAGTAGACTTGTGAGCTGATGAAGATTTTCAAGTTTGCAGTCAACGAAGACTTTGCCAAGAAGAACAACGAGCTCCTCCGTGATTCCTCGCGCCTGCGCAACTCCGGCCTCGTCATGGGCCTCGTGCTTATAATCGCTGCGATTGCCGTCTACTTCGGCATGGAGGCCGTCTGGCGCATCACGCTGGCGGTAGGCATGGCACTCTTTGGCATCTTTTGCGCCGTCATCGGTGTCTTGGCTTCGCGCAAGGTTGGCTCGGCCCAGGAGCTCTACGACTCCTATCCGCTTGCCCCCGCGGTCGTCGCGGAGGTCAATGAGCGCGACATAGTCCTCATGGCCTTGGTGAACACCAATGTTGACCCGAAGGCACCGCCGCGGTGGGGCGCGTGCTTGCGCACAGTCACCAATATCCCGGGCATTAAGCGCACCGTGGGAACCAAGGTTCCGGTGGCCGCGGTCTCCGGCCAGCGCAGCAGCAGCGATAAAGAACACTGGCAACAGATCACCCCGATGCCGATTGCCTGGGGCACCCCGGACGCGGAGACAGTGACGATTGCCCGCAAGTCCATTCCAGAGGATCAGTGGCAGCGCCTCGAGCGCGCCCGTAAGCGTCTAACCGATGTGAAAGCTACGAAATACGATCTGCTGGTGCTCTAAATGACTGTTCACAGGCTTGAAGAATTCGGCGAGACCATCTTCGCCACCATGACCGCGCTTGCCGTGGAGAATGACGCGGTGAATCTGGGACAGGGTTTTCCTGATAGCGATGGCCCGCAGCGCATGCTGGAGATTGCCCAGGAAAACATCGCCGGCGGTAACAACCAGTACGCTCCCCTGCGCGGCGTTCCGGAGCTGCTCAGCGCCATCGCCGAAACCCACTCCGTCCCTCAGGACCACGTCGTGGTCACCGCGGGTGCTACCGAAGCGATTACAGCCACGGTGCTCGGTCTGGTGGAGCCCGGCCACGAGGTCATTGTCCTTGAGCCCTACTACGATGCCTACGCCGCTGCCATCGCGCTTGCCGACGCCACCCGCATCCCCGTCCCCTTGAAGGAATCCGGCAACAGTTGGGACATCGACGTTGCTGCGGTACGCGCGGCCGTGACGCACAAGACCGCCATGGTCATCGTCAATACCCCGCACAACCCGACCGGCTCGGTCTTTTCCCGTGGGACACTCACCGAGCTCGCCGAACTCTGCGCGGAGAAGAACCTCCTCGTGTTGGCTGACGAGGTCTACGAGAACCTCACCTTCGGCACCGCCGAGCACGTCTCCATCGCCTCCCTGCCGGGGATGGCCTCCCGCACCGTTACGGTGACTTCAGCCGCCAAGTCCTTCAACTGCACCGGGTGGAAGACCGGTTGGGCTATCGCAGAACCCACGCTTCTCGACGGCGTCATCAAAGCGAAGCAATTCACCACCTTTGTCTCCACCACGCCCTTCCAGCCGGCCGTGGCCCATGCCCTGCGCTATGAACAGGAATGGCTGGACAGCATGGTGGATGAGCTTGCAGAGTGCCGCAGCATCCTCGTGGAAGGTCTTGAACAGTTAGGGTTCCACGTCCATGACACCGGCGGCACCTACTTCGTGGTTGCCGATATTTCCTCCACCGGCATGACCGGCGTGGACTTCTGCATGCAGCTGCCCGAAACGAAGGGCGTGGCTGCCATCCCGCTGGCGGCCTTCACGGACAATCCCGAGCCGTGGAAGTACAAGGTGCGCTTCGCCTTTTGCAAGCGCCCCGAGGTGATACGGGAAGCCGTACGCCGCCTAACTGCAGAGTCCTAAGAATGCAGGCTCCTGCACATGCCTGCTCAGCCCCTACATTGCACCACCCTGCGTTTTCCTCCAAGTTCTTGCGAAAGGCAACCCTGAAAAGACATGGCCGTTCAGGTAGATTGCTCAGGCGTGACACATGTTCCCCTTCGTAGTCACTGGACCGTTGCGGGGCTTCTGAACCATCAGCGGTACGCCATCCGGTTTTGGATCGCAAATGTCGTGGTAGGCGCTGATCTTCCGGTCCCGTGGACTGATGACTCTCCACATGAAGACTGGAACGCGGATCCCGATGTCACGGTCGAGCTCTTCGTCGATGCCCTTCAACAGGAGTGGAAGGATGCCTTGTCTTTGCTTGCAACGTATCCACCGGGAGAGCCTGCATCCCAAGCTGACGAGGACGGCAGGCACCCCACTGTCGACTGGGTGTTGTCCCATCTACTGGCCGAAGTATCCAGGCACGCCGGACACATGGATGCCGTTTGCGAGATACTCGTACTCCCACCCGTCGATTGACATCCACTCGCCGGGGACTGGCACAGTGCCTCCGCACTGACATGGGTTGGAGGACTTCCTGAGCATGAAGGGGCATGCTGTACCTCCAGCCCTAGTACCGTCCTAGTCTTTAGGAGAACCTGGTTCCACAATCAGCGCGAGTCCCGAAGCAAGGTCTGCCAACAACTGCTTCGCCGAGTCCACAGGAGCATTGAGGTAGTCGATCGTCAGCCCGTTGACCAGTGCAGTGACAAGACGAGCACCTTGCTCAGGCGACAGCCCTCGGGCCAGCTTTCCGAAGCGTTGCGCTGCTTCGAGACCTTCAGACACCCGCGCCCGAAACTTCGTCACCTCGGCGTCGTATAAGTCAGCCAACCATTCGCGCGTCGAGGCAGCAGCTCCCACTATGACCCACACAGCGGAATCTTCGCGCTGGACAGGTCCAACTGGCAAAAGTTCAGCAAGGCGACCCTGGAAGGCCGCGTGAAAATCCGTCGCATCGGTTTGTGTAAGGGCCCGCGACTCCTGGCGCTGCAACGACCTGACAAAAGCTTTCGCGATGATGTCGTCCCGTTTACCCATCTGGTACTGGACAGTCCCAGGTGCGACGCCAGCCTCAGTGGCGACATTGCGCACGCTCAGGGCATCGAGGCCCTGGCTGACCATCACTCGAATGGCAGCATCAGCGATTACTGCGGCGGTGCCGGTGATGGGTGTGTTGCGATCAACGGACATGGAGCTCCAATCTTGCGTAGCTCATTTGCGATGAGCCATTCATGAGTGTAGTTGCACTCGCGCAATGCGCCTCATACAATCGTACCAACCGCATGATTAATACGAACGTATTAATCGGGATTAAGGCCTTTCGCGAAGCTAAGGTCAACCTCCCCTCGAACACCCGACTACTGGAGAATTCCATGTCAGACTTCCTTCCCCTTGCCGGCCTTGCACTCGTAGATAGTTTGAGTGCAGGTACCCTTGTCATTCCTATCGCCCTGATTGTTATCTGGCAACGAGTACGTTTAGGCCTATTGGGCACCTATCTCGCTACGATCGCCACGGCCTACTGCGGCCTTGGCATTGCGCTTCTATTAGGGTTCGATGCTGCAGTATCGAGACTTTCTGGCGTAAGCGAGACTGATTGGTTCCGGTGGGTGACGCTTGTTCTAGGCGCGGGGCTTTTCATCTTCGGTGCATTCTCGCCAAACCCCAAAAAGCCCGCGGCCACGCAGACCGCCAACGGCGAGGTGTCGAAGAGTCGGGCTTCTCGCCTTGCACGGGGCGCGTCACTGAGTGCGACCGGCATGGTGGGGCTTGCGCTAGGTGCTGCCGTCGTCGAGGCTGCGACTATGTTGCCTTACCTGGGCGCAATGGGAATTATCCAGTCTATGTCTTTCGGGTTTAGCGGCAAGGTCGCGCTTATTGCGGGTTACTGCATCATCATGGTCCTACCGGCAACTCTTATGGCTGCCATTGCAGGCGCAGCGGGGCCGGCTATTTTTCCTCGTCTGGAGCGCGCCATCCGTCGGCTGGAGTATGAGGCGAAAGTGACGTTGCTGTGGATCGCGGCAATTGTGGGAGTCTACATGGCGGCATCGAGTGCACAAGGGCTCGGATTGATCGGTTGAGTGCCAAGTTGAACGTTGAGCGATAGCGCCGATTGAAGACCCCTTCCTGCAGCGCTAGCCCCCGGCCCGTCATAACGGCGGCCGAGGGCTACGTCTTTTTCATCCCCTATCCGATGCCTACCAAGGCGGCAACAGTTGGGAGAAAGAAGATAATCAGCGCGCCGCCGATTATGTCGAAGCTGATGCCTGTGCGGATCATACGCGCGATGGAAACGCAGCCGGAGCCGTAAACGATGGCATTATGCGGCGTGAAAATTGGAAGCATGAAGCCAAAGGATGCGCCGAAGGTAGCGGCCATCGCCGGGATAACAGGGTCTACTCCCGCAGTCATGGCGAGTGGAACAACAACGGGCATAGTGACAGCCGCTGCCGCGGTATTACTTGTGGTCTCAGAGATGAGGATGGCCAGCAACACCGCCATGGCAGTGATGACCAGGGCACTAGATACGCCCAACATATTGTTGAGTCCGGAACCGATAGTTTCTGCTAGACCGGAGCTGCCCAGCATGGCGCCGAAGGTCATGCCGCAGCCAAACAATATGATGGTGTCCCAGTCAATCTTGGCCGCATCTGACCAGTCCAGGGTGTACTGCAGCTTCTTGGATTCAACGGGCAGCGAGCCCATATGACTACTTGTTCAAGCCGGTTAGAATCCAAGCACTACCCGGACTATCCAGAGAAAAACTGAGAGCAACTGACGTTGACTCCATGATTAAAGAAGACGGACTTGATGGAGAACACAGATCGAGAGCCTCTCGAGAGAACCTCACCCATTGTTCGCTGTCGCCTTTTCCTCTAAGAAAGAGGAAGTTTTCGTGATCGGAGAAGCCGTGTTCTGGAACAGGGGGATCATCAGCCATAAGTGTTTCTTTGACTGTTTGATACGGAGTGTATGGGCACACGAGCGAAAACTCAGTCCACTCTGGTCCGTAGAGTTCCTCCAGTGTGATGGACTCAGTAACGGGGATCGCATGTCCCGATCGTCCTAGGGACGCGAGATGAGAAGCCAATGGGTCATCAAAACTACAAGAGGAGAGTAATAGGGAGACAATACTAGTGAACCCTATCCGCGCCATCATGCGTCTCATTAACATAACTCCCTTCTCGTGCCTATCCTAGGAAAGTGTAGGTAGCAGTCCAATGCTAGCCCAGAGGGCGCACTGGTTCAGAGCAGAAGCTTCGTCGCCACTACTTGCGAAAGCAGATCCAAGAAATCGACCTTGGGCATTGTTATACAGGTCCATGCTGGTCTCATCCGCTAGCCCCTGAAAGCATCACCCTTTCCATTGTGGAGTGATGTGGCGCCAGGAAACCGGTTCTCCGCTTCCATACTCGCGGTTGTGGCTGCCTGATTGGCGATGCCGCATGATACTACATCGACCAGCGCGATGCAGGACAGCATTTCAAGGCCCTGCATATATATCCGGTAGGGGTCCGACTGGGCGGTCGCAAAAGGCGCTACCTAAGGATTGATGTCAGTGACCCTGGACGCTTCACCTGGGACAAATAGCGCGTATGAACGGTGCGGGGATCCGTTGCGGTCTATAAGCGCAGACGTGGATGTGCAGCACGCAGGTCTGTGTTTTCAGGTTTGCACTTTTAGGTAGAGTGCGAAAACGATGAAGAAGCCCGTCACCGTTGAGCAACCACTCAACGGTGACGGGCTTGGGGTTGCCCGCAAATCGTGGACACGTAGTGGAGCTACCTAGGGGTTAGGCAGCTATTTCTTTTCTGCTGTTGATTGCGCCGGCGTGGTTCTCGAAGTCGACGGGGCTGACCATTCCGAGTGCAGAGTGCCGGCGCCGACGGTTGTAGACGACTTCAATCCAGTAGGCAACAGCCTTGCGTGCAGCATCACGGGTAGGCCATCGCTTACGGTCGTAGAATTCAGTCTTTAGCGTCGACCAGAACGACTCGGCCATCGCGTTATCGAAGCACACACCAGTACGCCCCACAGACTGGGCAATGCCTAGTCTGCGGCAGACCTCCCAGAGCTTCTCGCTAGTGAATTGCGTTCCACGGTCAGCGTGAAACACCAGCCCATCAGGAACGTCACCGCGCAGCGTATGCGCCATCCGCAGGGCCCGTTCAACCAGGTGTGTGTCTTGAACACTATCCATAGCCCAACCCAGCACCCTGCGGGAATGACCATCGCGGACCGCGCACAAATACAACCAGCCCTCACCGGTGCGCAAGTAGGTAATATCCGACATCCACACCCGATTCAGCTCACCAGTATCAAACATGCGCTTGACCAGGTCAGGAAGAGTGGACCTGACCCCTGTTTGGTAGACACCTGATATCCAGCCCGGTTGGGCTGGGAAGAAAGGTAATCTACCACCATGCCTAGGTACTCCGAACAGTTCAAACGTGATGCTGTGGCCCTCTACGAAAACAATGAGGACCTCTCACTTCACGCGGCTTCAGCAGAGCTTGGAGTCAATCGATCCTCACTTTATTCCTGGCTTAAGCAGTACGGCACCGGCAAACGCGCCCGCACGAAGACCCTGCGTGACAACGCCCAGGCGACGACTGATTCTGAACGGATCCGCCAGCTAGAAAAAGAAGTCTCTAAGCTTCGTGAAGAACGTGACATCCTGCGTAAGGCCGCGAAGTATTTTGCCGAAGAGACACGCTGGTAATCCGCTTCCAGTTTGTCTATGACTACCGAACCGAGTACTCGGTCAAGCGGATGTGCCACGTGTTAAAGCTCAATCGCTCCTCGTTCTACAAATGGGTCAACACCCGCGAAAAACGCAGGTTAAAGACGTGTTCCGATGCCCTTCTTGGTGCGAGAATCAAGACTATCTTCGATGATGAGCACGGGCTTTATGGTGCTAAACGCATCGCTGCAAGCCTCAACGACGATACGGACTTTCCTCCGATCAATCACAAGAAGGTCGCACGCATCATGAAATCCATGGGGCTGAAAGGCTTTAGTAAACGGCGTCGGTGCATCACCACCAGGCGCAAGCCTGGACGTCGAGTCATGCCAGATTTAGTAGGCCGCAAATTCACAGCTGACAGGCCGAACCACGTCTATGTAGGCGACATTACGTACCTGCCGTGTAAGGGCGGCAAGAACATGTACCTGGCCACGGTCATCGACGTCTACTCGCGCAAACTCGTCGGCCATGCACTAGCCGATCACATGCGGGTATCGCTGGTTATCGAAGCTTTATCTCATGCCAGAAAAGTCCGCGGAAGCCTTAAAGGGGCAATTTTCCATTCCGATCATGGCAGTGTGTACACCTCACAAGCATTTAGAGAGCACTGCGCTGTACTTGGTGTTCGCCAATCCATGGGAGCAGTGGGTACAAGTGCCGATAATGCCCTGGCAGAATCGTTTAACGCCAGTCTCAAGCGTGAAGTTCTGCGTGATCGGAAAGTCTTTGACAATCCCATCATCTGCCGCCAAGAAGTCTTCCGATGGTGCATGCGCTACAACACGCGCAGACGGCACTCCTGGTGCAATCTTCTAGCCCCCGATGCCTTCGAAGCACTCACATCAGCTACACTGACTCAAGCAGCATAGCTAACCCCCGACGTGTCTACTTTCCGGGGGTCAGGCCCAGTTGACTTACGCTTGGATTGAATCGTTGTCACCGGAACAAACGCACGCGGTGAAATCCCTTCAATGCCCATCATGCGCATCCGCTTCGCCACAGTCTTACGGTTAAGCGAAATGCGGTAGCGCTCGGCAAGCTCTGCGGTGATCCGCGGAGCACCATAAACCTCATCAGAGTCTTTCCAAATCTGATGAATCTTTCGGTCAACATCATCGTAAAATGCAACACGATCATCCTTTCCGGATAGTCGTTTCTGCTGCACATGGGCCCATTTGTAGTATCCAGACCGAGACACTTTTAATAGCCGTGCCATGCGCTTGATGCTGTAGTTCGCCTTCTCCTGCCGCATCAATTCGAACTTTTCTGCTCGCGTTGCTTCGCAGCGAAGAAGGCCGTCGCTTTTGACAAAAACTCATTATCCATCTTTGCTTCAGCCAGCTCTCGGCGCAGACGAGCATTCTCAGCTCGGAGGTCAGCCTCGCTCATCCCATCTGAGGCTCCTCGGCGTTCACGCTCGAGTTTGACCCACCGGCCTAAAAGCCCGGCGGAAACACCAATCTCTTTAGCCACATGGGCAATCGGGCGCTCTGACTCGATTACCAGGTTCGCGGCCTCACGCCGGTACTCAGGCGTGTACTTCTTGCGCTGTTGACTCACAATGAACATCCTCTCTTACGGACACAAGATCCGTACAAATAGGGTGTCCACTAAACGAGGGTAACCTCAGGCTTGGTGTATTGAGTTATGGTTTGTTGTTTGGTGTCGGCGGTTTCTTACTCTCCCACAACCTCCCGGTTGCAGTACCATCAGCGTTAGCAGGCTTAGCTTCCGGGTTCGGAATGGGACCGGGCGTTTCCCTGCTGCTATAGGCCACCGACAAACACACGGAGCAACGGCTGGTTGCTGGTGTTGTGTCAGATACTGTGTAGTGGACGCAAGCGACAGTGTGATTAATTAACTGTTGTGTTTGTTGTCAACACACTCCACAAAGGGGGTGTGTGTGTTTGTTTTGGTCTATTAGTACCAGTAGCCTCCACACTTTACAGTGCTTCCAGGTCTGGCCTATCAACCCCATCGTCTTTGGGGGACCTTAAATGAAACCTCATCTTAAAACAGGCTTCCCGCTTAGATGCTTTCAGCGGTTATCCCTTCCGTACGTAGCCAACCAGCCATGCTCCTGGCGGAACAACTGGCACACTAGAGGTACGTCCGTCCCGGTCCTCTCGTCCTAGGGACAGCCTTCTTCAAGTTTCAACGCGCGGGGCGGATAGAGACCGAACTGTCTCACGACGTTCTGACCCCAGCCCGCGTGCCGCTTTAATGGGCGAACACCCCAACCCTTGGGACCTACTCCAGCCCCAGGATGCGACGAGCCGACATCGAGGTGCCAAACCATCCCGTCGATATGGACTCTTGGGGAAGATCAGCCTGTTATCCCCGGGGTACCTTTTATCCGTTGAGCGACACCACATCCACAAGTAGGTGCCGGATCACTAGTCCCGACTTTCGTCCCTGTTCGACATGTCTGTCTCACAGTCAAGCTCCCTTGTGCACTTACACTCACCACCTGATTGCCAACCAGGCTGAGGGAACCTTTGGGCGCCTCCGTTACATTTTGGGAGGCAACCGCCCCAGTTAAACTACCCACCAGGCACTGTCCCCAACCCAGATCATGGGCCAAGGTTAGACATCCAATCCGATCAGAGTGGTATTTCAACAACGACTCCACAACCACTAGCGTGGCCGCTTCATAGTCTCCCACCTATCCTACACAAACCGAACCGAACACCAATACCAAGCTATAGTGAAGGTCCCGGGGTCTTTTCGTCCTGCCGCGCGTAACGAGCATCTTTACTCGTAGTGCAATTTCACCGGGCCTGTGGTTGAGACAGCAGAGAAGTCGTTACGCCATTCGTGCAGGTCGGAACTTACCCGACAAGGAATTTCGCTACCTTAGGATGGTTATAGTTACCACCGCCGTTTACTGGGGCTTAAATTCTCAGCTTCGCCACCAAAGGTGACTAACCGGTCCTCTTAACCTTCCAGCACCGGGCAGGCGTCAGTCCATATACATCAACTTAACGTCTTCGCATGGACCTGTGTTTTTGATAAACAGTCGCTTCCCTCTATTCTCTGCGACCCCACAACCCACCACACTCGCAAGGAGTGTTTAAGTCGTGTGGTTCCCCTTCTCCCGAAGTTACGGGGGCATTTTGCCGAGTTCCTTAACCACAGTTCACCCGAACGCCTTAGTATTTTCAACCTGACCACCTGTGTCGGTTTAGGGTACGGGCCATACATCCACATCGCTAGAGGCTTTTCTCGACAGTACTAGATCACCAACTTCACCCCAACAAGGGCTACGCATCACGCCTCAGGCTTACACGGTGTGCGGATTTGCCTACACACCACCTCACACGCTTACACCAACAATCCACTAAGCGGCATGGCTACTACACTGTGTCACCCCATCACTTGAACCACACATCAGGCCCCACGACATCAACAAACCACACACTCAAAGAGTGCACAATTCGTATCCGCGGTGGTTAGTATCAGTGCTTTATCATGGGCGCGGATATACGGGTACCAGAATATCAACTGGTTGTCCATCGACTACGCCTGTCGGCCTCGCCTTAGGTCCCGACTCACCCTGGGAAGACGAACTTGACCCAGGAACCCTTAGTCATCCGGCGGGAAGGATTCTCACCTTCCAATTCGTTACTCATGCCTGCATTCTCACTCGCACACACTCCACGCCTCCTTACGGTAACGCTTCAACACATGCACGACGCTCCCCTACCCAAACAAAAAGTTTGCCGCGGCTTCGGCGGTGTGCTTGAGCCCCACTACATTGTCGGCGCAGGACCACTCGACCAGTGAGCTATTACGCACTCTTTCAAGGATGGCTGCTTCTAAGCCAACCTCCTGGCTGTCTTCGCGATCCCACATCCTTTTCCACTTAGCACACCCTTAGGGGCCTTAACCGGCGATCTGGGCTGTTTCCCTCTCGACTATGAAGCTTATCCCCCACAGTCTCACTGCCGCACAACACAATTGATGGCATTCGGAGTTTGGCTGACATTGCTAAGATTGTAGTCCCGCTCAACCAACCAGTAGCTCTACCTCCACCAAGCTAATGCGACGCTGCACCTAAATGCATTTCGGGGAGAACCAGCTATCACGGAGTTTGATTGGCCTTTCACCCCTACCCACAACTCATCCCCGCAGTTTTCAACCTACGTGGGTTCGCGCCTCCACAGCATCTTACTACTGCTTCACACTGGCCATGGGTAGATCACCCCGCTTCGGGTCCAGGACATGCCACTAAAACACCCCATTAGGATTCGGTTTCCCTACGGCTACCCCACACGGGTTAACCTCGCGACATGCCGCTGACTCGCAGGCTCATTCTTCAAAAGGCACGCCATCACACAATAAAAAGTGCTCTGACGGATTGTAAGCACATGGTTTCAGGAACTATTTCACTCCCCTCCCGGGGTACTTTTCACCATTCCCTCACGGTACTAATACACTATCGGTCACACTGAGTATTTAGGCTTACCGGGTGGTCCCGGCAGATTCACAGCAGATTCCACGAGCCCGCTGCTACTCGGGCAACCCAACAACTTGCACATTGAAGCCTTCAACTACGGGACTATCACCCTCTACGGTAGGCGTTTCCACACCACTTCACCTAACAACAACACACAAGCACGATGATGGTAGTCACCGCACGCTGGGGCCCACAACACCGCACACACAACCCCTACCAAGTATCACATGCACACGGTTTAGCCTCATCCACGTTCGTTCGCCACTACTAGCAGAATCATTATTTATTTTCTTCTCCTACGGGTACTGAGATGTTTCACTTCCCCGCGTAAACCCCCACAACAGCTATGAATTCACTGAAGGGTAACACCCCATAACAGGTGCCAGGTTTCCCCATTCGGACATCCTCGGATCAACGCTTTATTGACAACTCCCCGAGGCTTAACGCAGCCTTACACGTCCTTCATCGGCTCAGCATGCCAAGGCATCCACCATGCGCCCTAAATAACGAACACACAACCAACACAACAACCACCACCACAAACATGGCAGCAGCAAAATCATGCTGGTGTGAACACACAAAACACAAAAAGAACAAAGAAATCACACAAACCACACACATTGCCACCACACAAAAAGTGACAGTAACAAGCACATGGTTTAATGCTCGCGTCCACTATACAGTTCTCACACAACACCCCACACAACTTAAACAACCAAGAAGTCATCCAACCTGACTGCTGAAACTCGTGCGGGTTACAACCAGGGAACAATGCCCCAGACACCCAACAATGCACCAAGTACTCTTCAACGCGTTAGCTAATCCATCATCCCAGTTAAGATGTATCTCCACCCGATTATTATGCGGTGGCAGTAAAACGTTTGTTCACTCAACCACCAGCCACACAACAAAAGTGCGGCTAAAAGACACCAACTGGTGCCAAAAAATATGCTCCTTAGAAAGGAGGTGATCCACCCGCACCTTCCGGTACGGGTACCTTGTTACGACTTCGTCCCAATCGCCGATCCCACCTTCGACAGCTCCCTAACAAGTTTAGGCCACTGGCTTCGGGTGTTACCAACTTTCATGACGTGACGGGCGGTGTGTACAAGGCCCGGGAACGTATTCACCGCAGCGTTGCTGATCTGCGATTACTAGCGACTCCGACTTCATGGGGTCGAGTTGCAGACCCCAATCCGAACTAAGGCCGGCTTTCAGCGATTCGCTCCACCTCACAGTGTCGCTGCGCGTTGTACCGACCATTGTAGCATGTGTGAAGCCCTGGACATAAGGGGCATGATGATTTGACGTCATCCCCACCTTCCTCCGAGTTAACCCCGGCAGTCTCTCATGAGTCCCCAACCAAATGCTGGCAACATAAGACAAGGGTTGCGCTCGTTGCGGGACTTAACCCAACATCTCACGACACGAGCTGACGACAACCATGCACCACCTGTACACCAGCCACAAGGGACACTACATCTCTGCAGCAATCTAGTGTATGTCAAGCCCAGGTAAGGTTCTTCGCGTTGCATCGAATTAATCCACATGCTCCGCCGCTTGTGCGGGCCCCCGTCAATTCCTTTGAGTTTTAGCCTTGCGGCCGTACTCCCCAGGCGGGGCGCTTAATGCGTTAGCTACGGCACAGAAGACGTGGAAGCCCCCTACACCTAGCGCCCACCGTTTACGGCATGGACTACCAGGGTATCTAATCCTGTTTGCTACCCATGCTTTCGCTCCTCAGCGTCAGTAACTGCCCAGAGACCTGCCTTCGCCATCGGTGTTCCTCCTGATATCTGCGCATTTCACCGCTACACCAGGAATTCCAGTCTCCCCTACAGCACTCAAGTTATGCCCGTATCGCCTGCACGCCCGAAGTTAAGCCCCGGAATTTCACAGACGACGCGACAAACCACCTACGAGCTCTTTACGCCCAGTAATTCCGGACAACGCTCGCACCCTACGTATTACCGCGGCTGCTGGCACGTAGTTAGCCGGTGCTTCTTATACAGGTACCGTCACAAAAAGCTTCGTCCCTGTCGAAAGGAGTTTACAACCCGAAGGCCGTCATCCCCCACGCGGCGTCGCTGCATCAGGCTTCCGCCCATTGTGCAATATTCCCCACTGCTGCCTCCCGTAGGAGTCTGGGCCGTATCTCAGTCCCAATGTGGCCGTACACCCTCTCAGGCCGGCTACCCGTCGACGCCTTGGTAGGCCATTACCCCACCAACAAGCTGATAGGCCGCGAGCTCATCTTGCACCGAAAAAACTTTCCAACCACCACACTAAAGACGGTTCATATCCGGTATTAGACCCAGTTTCCCAAGCTTATCCCAGAGTGCAAGGCAGATCACCCACGTGTTACTCACCCGTTCGCCACTCGAGTACCAGTGCAAGCACTGGCCTTTCCGTTCGACTTGCATGTGTTAAGCACGCCGCCAGCGTTCGTCCTGAGCCAGGATCAAACTCTCCACAAAAAAGGCCGTGAAAAGCCCAAACCTAACAAACAGACAAACCACACCGCATGATGCGCACACATCACGCACACACCACACGGACTGGCTATCCAAAAATTACATAAAGAAAAAATCCAACCAACCCCCAACCCGACGGGGCAAAAAAGGGAGCTGGCCTAGTTAGAAGATTTAAATCAATATGCCCAAACAACTTAATATTATTTACAATGACGCCGCTTAAAGGAAAAGCGCCATCCGGCATACACCAACCGCAACACACATACAACGCATCACGGCCAGAACAATAAAAATCAACCAACACAAAAAGTACATTGGCACACTATTGAGTTCTCAAACATCATCCGCACACCACAACAAAAATTAACCAAACGTTAACCCTCTTGCGGCGGCCCGAACAACCCTACCCAACAAGCTCAACCAAAGTCAAACCCGCCGAACAAACATTGCCCGAACATCTACCACCAGTTAACCTCCCGGCTACCTCGCGGCGACCTCGATAAATATACGCACACCCCCAACAAACAACAAATCCCCAGGAAGACGCATCTTTTGATGCTCGTCCTGGGGCAGTTTTCTGGCTATCGGGCAGTCCACCTGACTGCTAATAGCTAGTGGTAACAGGCCAACAGCCCGTCCGGGCCATCGATAACAGTGATGGGGGTTTCGAAGATGGGCGTGAGAATCTCATCGCGCATGATCTCCTCCGGACTGCCGAAAGAAACGATGCTTCCATCCTTGGCCGCACAAATATGGTCGGCATAACGAGCAGCGAAGTTGATGTCATGGAGAACGATGATGATCGTCCGGCCAAATTCCTTAGCGGCCTTTCGCAGGTGCTTCATCATCTCCACGGAGTGTGAGATGTCGAGGTTGTTGAGGGGCTCGTCGAGAAGCACGTAGTCCGTCTCCTGGCAGAGCACCATCGCCACGTAGGCGCGCTGGCGCTGGCCGCCGGAGAGCTCGTCAAGGTAACGGCTCTCCAATTCACCCAAGTGGAAGAAGTCAATGTAGCGCGAGACTATCTCTTCATCCTCCGCAGTCAGACGCCCCTTCGAGTAAGGGAAACGGCCGAAGCTCACCAGCTGGCGCACGGTCAGCTTGGTAATGAAGTGGTTCTCCTGGCGCAGGATAGAGAGGATCTTCGCCAAGTCCTGCGATTTCGTGGAGGACACGTCGTAACCGGCGACCTCGATGGTGCCCTCGTCGACGTCGAGAAGCCGGCCAATCATCGTCAGCATCGTGGACTTGCCTGCGCCATTCGGCCCAATCAGCGCGGTAATACCGCCGGAGGGGATCTCCAAATCGATTGGACCGATGTTGGTCTCGCCGGAGTAGGACTTCGAAACATTGGAAAGCTTGATCACAGCTTGCCCTTTCGCAGAATGACCAGAAGGAAGACGCTGCCGCCTACTAGCTCAATAATGATGGAGACCACGCCCTGCGCGTAGAAGACGTGCTGCATGAGGAAGTAGGCGCCGGTGAGCACAGCAAAGGCCGTGGCAACCGCCATTGGGAATAAAAAGCGGTGGTCATACGTCTCCGCCGCCTGGTAAGCCAAGGTGGCCACGAGGAAGCCAAGGAAGGTCATAGGCCCTACAAGCGCGGTGCTCGTCGCCATCAGAATGGAGACCAAAATCAACGTGTAGATTGCATTGACCTTGTGGTTAACGCCAAGGTTCGTTGCGGCATCGCGCCCGAGCGCTAGCACGTTGAGCTGGCGGGAGTTCAGGAATATCAGCAGTGTCACCGCGAGGACCAACGGTACTGCGATGGGATAGTACTCACTCTCCGCGTTGTTAACGGAACCAAAGAGCCGCGCAGTGAGCACGTCGAATTCACTGGGCGTGAGCATGCGCTGCATAAACGTCGAGAGCGAGCCCAGGCCTCCACCGATAATGATGCCAACGAGCAACATCGCATGCATGTTGTTGCGGCGGCTGGTCAGCAGCCAGGAGTACAGCACGAGGGATAGGCCCACCATGAGAACAAGCTGTACAAGGAAGGTTCCCATGTTGCGGGCCTGAGTTAGGCCGGAGGCACCAAGGAAAAAGATGGTGGCTGTATTAATCGCGACGTACAGGGATTCAAACCCCATGATGGAGGGGGTGAGAATCCGGTTATTCGTCACCGTATGGAAAGCCACCGTGGCCACGGCCTGGCATACGGCGACGATCGCCATGGCGGTCACCGCATCCGCGCGGCGACGCGCAATGAGCCACCACTTGCGGGTGCCAAAATCCATGGGGTTGTCGTAGGCCAAAAGCCCGAAGGCGAAGGCCAAACCGGCAACAATCAAGGCGGCGAGGATGATCCAGTACTTTCGTGCCGCAGCAGCAGACTGGAAGCTGCCCACGTTTCGCCGGGCACGTGACGTTTGCACAGGTTCCTTCGTCTTAGGGATAGAGATACTTACACTCACTTGGTCGACCTCACGATCAAGACGACGAATACGATAGCACCGACAACACCCAGAATGACTGATACGGGCATCTCAAACGGGGAGATAATGGTGCGGCCAATGAGGTCACACAAGGTCACCGTGGCGATGCCGAGCAGGCAGACCCACGGGAGGTTAGAGCGCAGGTCATCGCCGCGCAACATGCTCACTACGTTGGGAACGATGAGCCCAAGGAACGGCAGGGAGCCAACGACGACGGTGACTACACCCGTCGCCACCGCGATAAGCCCGGTTCCCAACAGAATCATCCGCTTGTAGTTCAGGCCAATATTGGTGGCAATGTCCTCCCCTAGCCCAGCGACGGTGAGTTTGTCAGCATAGAAATACACAGCCAGCAAAACCAGCAGGACGATCCATAGGACCTCGTATTGCCCCTCATAGACAGAGGTAAAGGATCCCATGAACCAGATTCCGAGCTGCTGCAAGGTATCCGTGGCCAGCGCCACGTAGGAAGATACTGCGCTAACGACAGCGCCCAGCATAATGCCGATAATCGGCACGATGAGTGAGGAGCGCAGCGCCACACGGCGCAGGAACGCGAAAAACACCATGGTTCCCACGAACGCAAAAACCACCGAGATAACCATCTTCACCAGCACGGATGAGTGCGGGAAAAGGATTAGAGAAAAGAGCAGGCCCAGTCCGGCCCACTCGGTGGTTCCCGTCGTCGTGGGTTCCACGAAGCGGTTTTGGGTCAGCAGCTGCATGACCAAACCGCTCATTGCCATCGCGGCGCCCGCCAAGACGAGCGCCACGGTACGCGGTATGCGGGTGGTGAAGAACATCGACCAGCCGTCCTCATTATCGAGGATGCTGTATTCCCCCACCATGAGGGAAAGGAGGAGCAACGCGATGACACCGAGCACGCCGAGGCCTAGCTTCCAGGTCAGCACAGGTCCGCGGGAATTGCGCGAACCGACAGCTGGGCGCTCGGCCGCAGTGTTGCTCTTCACCGTCACGGTTTAGCCTCCTCCTTCACTGCCGAGGGTTGTTTAGGCGTTGGCCTTCTCGAAGGCGTCGGCAAGCGCGTTCAAGATCTCGGTGTAGGTAATGATGGACTCATCAACGTAGGTGTCATTCGGCGCCACGTAAACGTTGCCTTCCTTTACAGCGGTTACGTTCTTGAGCGCCGCGTTGTCCTTGACCAGCTTCTCGCCCGGCGTGACATCCTGGCCTTCCTTGGAGATAGCGGAGTCACGGTCCATAACGAGGATCCAATCCGGGTTGGACTCGGCAATGGCCTCAACGGAGATGTCGTCACCCTCGTGGTCATCGGAGGCGTTGGACACCTCCAGGGCCGGGGTCAGGCCAAGCAGCTCAAAGACCGGGCCATACACGCGCCCGATACCGGGAGCGATGTAGCCGATTTCGCCGCCAGAGGTGTTCACAGCCATGACCTTCTGCTCTGGGTTGTAGGCCTTCTTAGCACGCTCAGCAGCGGCGTCGAAATCCTCGATGAGCTTAGCGGCATCCTCTTCGTGGCCGAAAACCTGGCCCAGGGCCTCAGTGTGGCGCTTGAGCTCGTCGAAGAAATCTTCGTCATCACGCGGCTCGAAATCAAGCACCGGGACGTCCTCGAGCAGCTTCTCGATGTCCTCTTGGTACTGCTCGAAGCGCTGGCCATTCCACACGACGTCCGGCTCTGCAGCTACCAGACCTTCAAGGTCCGGCTCCTTGTGGGATCCCAGGTCAACCTCGACGGTGTCCTTGTTGTAGGTATCACGCAGGGACTTCGGGACCAGCGGCAGCGGCGCGGCAGCAAGGTCGATATCCCACTGCGCCAGGACAGAAAAAGCGCGGTTATCCGTCACCGCAGGGTTCTCCACCGGCAGGGTGACTTCCTTTGAACCGAAATTATCTTCCACGGTGATGGTGGACGCGCCTGCCGCCGCGGATTCGGTCGGCTCAGCGGTCTCCTCAGACTGACTGGAAGAGCAGCCAGTGAGGGCAAGCGCTGCCACCGAGAGAGTAGCGGCAAATTTAGCGGCGGTCGTGCCCGCGGCACGGCGAGAAAGGTTAAACATAGCTTCCTTGCATATTAGGTGTGGCTAACCACAGTTGGCAAATAAGGGCAGCGTCTAACCTAACTCAAGTAAAGCTTACCTTTCAAGCATGCTGATGTTTCCTAATTCATGATGGGGGTAGCAGACCACCACCTGCCACCCCGTGACATGCCTTTTAGAACAAAATATTTACGCTTAGCCTTCCCCCTTCTCCGCGATGAGATCACTCACCGACACTGGCCCTTCCCTATCAAAATCCTCCCGCACCGCGCGGCGGAAATTCGGATCCGCCAAGAAGTCGAGGGCAACCTGTGCCAAACCCGCCGCCGAATCAACGGCCGCATCTACCGCCTGCGGCGTGGCAGCCCAGCGCGCAAAGTCCTCCGTGTGCAGGGCCACGTCAGTTGGCGATACCTTCACCATCGGATGCAGACCGGGCACGAGGTGAGAGACATTGCCAAAGTCAGTCGAGGCAGCCACCGTATCCGGCACCGTCCCAGCGGGCAGCGCGGTGCGTCCGCGGCGCGCCTGCGTGGCCGACCACCGCTCCACCAGCGCCGCGTTGTTGCGCACGGGCAGAGTCATCGGATGCTCATCCCAATCAAGCTCCACCTCAACACCGGCCATGAGTGCAGCGCCCCGGACGATGTCTTCCACCCTGGCGGACAGATCCATGAGTGTGCGCGTCCCCAACGAGCGCACGTAAATAGTCATTTCCGCCGCGCTCGGGATAATGGAAGGCCGATCGCCACCGCCCATGATGGCGTGCACGCGATCCGAGGGCGGCATTTGCTGGCGCATAAGCCCAATCCCCTGGTAAGCCAGGCTCGCAGCGTCGAGCGCGTTGCGCCCCATAAAGGGCTGGGAGCTCGCATGCGCGGCGACGCCGCGAAAAGTAACGTGCAGAATGCGGCGGCCCACCCAGGCGTGCGCGCCGATGTCATAACCAAAGCCATGGATCATCACCGCGGCATCGACTCCTTCGAGGCTGCCGCCGCGGATCATGTATTCCTTGCCGGAATGCCCCTCCTCCGCTGGGGTCCCTTGGAGGAGGATGCGGCCGGACACGGGAGGGGCGTCGTCCAACACGGCAGTAGCCGCCAAGAATCCAGTAACGCCCGCTGCGGCGATGACGTTATGCCCGCACGCGTGCCCAATCTGAGGCAGGGCATCGTATTCCGCCAGGATGGCCACAGTGGGATGCCGTTCAGGGTCAAAATCTGCACTCTGCCAGGAAGCTTCGAAGGCGGTCTCCACGCCGTAGACCCCGCGACACGTGGAGAAGCCGTGCTCTTCAACGATGTCCGCGAGTACCGCCATGGAACGATGTTCTTCGAAGGCCGTTTCAGGGTGAGCGTGCAGGTCCGCGACGATGTGCGCGGCCTTCTCCCGCAAGGCCTCAGCCCGCGCGGCCGCCGCGTCCCAGAGCTTCGCTTGGCCTGGGTAGTCCTCTCCCTGTTTTTCCGGTGGTGCTGCAGACGCCACGCGCTTGGCGACGCCCTCCTCCATCGCTTCCAAATACGCTGTCGATGGATTGTTGCGTTGGTTCATGCGCTTAACCAATCATGACGTTGTTGCCCGGTCCCAGCGGAAGGTCCACATAGAACCAGATGGCCAGCAAGATCGCCCAAGCCGTAAAGAATGGGACCACGAAGGGCACGAGGCGCGACATCAGGGTTCCCAGGCCCGCCTCGCGTTCATAACGCTGGAGGAAGCCAAGCATGACAATCATGTACGGGTTCAGCGGGGTGATGATCTGGGTTGCGGAATCGCCGACGCGGAATGCGCCTTGGATGAAGGCCGGCTCATAGCCCAGCAGAGCAAACATCGGAACGAAAACTGCCGCCATGAGCGTCCACATGGAGGAACCGGAAATAATCAACAGGTTCAGGCAGGACGCGAGTGCGATGAAGGCGAAAATAGCTGGGAAACCGGTAAGCCCGATGGATTCAAGGAAGGCCGCGCCCTTCACTGCGGTGAAGGTGCCGATACCGGTCCAGGCAAAGAGTGCCACGAACTGGCCCAGGATAAAGGCCAGAATAAGGAAGCTCATCATGTCTTTGAGAGCACCGATCATCATGTTCACAACGTCGGTGATCCCCTTGACCGTGCCGACTACCTTGCCGTAGACAACGCCGAGCACCAAGAAGTAGGCGAACACGATAAAGACGATGGAATTCAGCAGCGGGGACTTGGGCAAGAAGCCACCCTCTTCATTGCGCCACGGCGATTCTGGCAGAAGGACTGCAAAGAGAATGATGGCGGTGAGGATGACCGTGGCCACACCGGACCAGATGAGGCCCTTGGACTCGGCTGGGCGCAGCTCAGCGGTGAGCTCCTCGCCGTTTTCATCGCGGTCGCCGCGCTCGGCGGCATCCTCGGGATCAATGTCTTCTTCGGTGGGAACCTCCTGCTTCCACATGCGCGGCTCGATGACCTTATCGATGATGAAGCCGGCCAGCACACCCAGCACGATGGAAGAGGCCACATTGAAGTAGTAGTTCGACATGGCGTTAACCGGAGCGAACTCGGTATTCGGCAGGGTCTCCATGACCGCGGTGGTAATACCGGCGAAAAGTGCATCCAGCGAGGTGGGCACCAAGGAAGTGGAATAACCAGCACCCACGGCGGCGAAGCCGCCGATCAGACCCGCCACCGGATGACGGCCCGCAGCCTTGAAGACCATCGCGGCCAGCGGCGGGACGATAACGAAGGCGGCATCCGCCATGACGGAGGCGGTCACGCCGATAACGCCGACTGCATAGGGCAGTAGCCACGGCTTCGCCGAACCGAAGAGCTTACGGATGAGTGCCGAGAGCATTCCGGAGCGCTCCGCCACACCCACCGCCAGCATGATAGGCAGCACCGTTACCAGCGGCGGGAAGTTGATGTAGTTCTCACCCATTGTCGTGGTGAACCACGTCAGCCCCTCACCGGTGAACAAACCTTTGACCGGCTGGATCTCATCCGATCCGGGCACCTTAATCTCGACGCCCATCTTCGCCATGATGGTGGAGAGAACACCGGTAATGAGGAAAAGAATCAGGAAGATGGTGAAGGGTTCTGGCAGCTTGTTGCCAATGTATTCGACACCATTGAGGAACTTATCCAGCATCCCCCCGCTGGACTGTTGGCTCGATTTTTGCTCAGCCTTGGCGGGATTTACTTTCGACTTCTCCGTGGTACCAGCGCCGCCTTGTGGCACTGCATTGGATGGGCTGTTCATGGGTACTCCTGTCGTAGGGGTCAGTCCCAGTGCTCCACGTCACACTGTTGGGGAAAGGCTACCATGCGTTTGTAACTTGAGTAACACCAAGCGTCGCTCCGCGTCACACTTTTCGTGCAGCGGTACTACGTCCACCCCACCAGCTACCCCCATCTACCAGGGCTTTAAGACACCAGTCCATTTAGCCGCGCGAAAGGATCCCACTCGCTGTCGCGGTGCGCATCATATTCCGCAAAGTTGGCAGCATTGATGGCAGCACTGTCTGATACGAGGTGCGCAATAAGCGCGACAGTCATATCCATCCCCGCCGCCACGCCTGAGGAGGTCCATCGATTGCGGTCGTGCACCCACCGCGCCTCCGGCCGCCAGGACACATCGCCCCCGAAGGACGTGGCCCAGCTATAGGCACGCTTATTGCTTGTTGCGGCGTAGCCCTCCAAGAGCCCGGCCGCCGCCAGGACCGCAGAACCCGTACACACGGAGGCAACCACCGGCGCTTGCGCACCCACCTCACGAAGCCACGTCAGAAAAGATTCGTCTTCCACGAGCTTCCGGGTCCCCTTTCCTCCCGGGACGAGGAGAACGTCGGCCGGCTCAATCTGCCCATAAGAGATTGTCGGCACTACTTCCACGCCCTGCGAGCTAGCAACTGGCCCACTATCCGACCCTGCGAAAACAACGGCGACATCAGGCACCGCTTGAAGCAGCTGGACGGGCCCGAAGACGTCGAGAAGCTCAAAGCCCTCAAACAAGACGACCGTGATGCGGAGAGTTTCGGTATCCATGCGGCCATCCTAAAGCAGGCTGCAACGACACCGATATTGAACCTCCCCCGAGCATCCGTGAGCACACGTAATTGAAGCAAAACCGGATACAGATGGCCCACAACCCCGACAACAAGAAGAACTGTAGCCGCTAACAATCCGTCTGCCGCAGCGCACCATCCAGCGCTACATATATGGAGCAACAATCCCCACGCATGACCGGCTGCCGACGCTCGCATGGGACGAAGAGGGGTCGCCCCTTCACGCTTGGCAGACTCTTCTCTGCGCATCGCCAAAATCATGCCGTTCCATCCGCTTCGCGTGAGCACAGCATTGAATAGCTCGACACCCCACCGACGGCTAGCAACGCGAGAGAATGACATCCGCCGCCACAGCGAAACCGGAATGTGGCGCTCCAGAGAATCCCCAACAAAGGGAGCGAGCCCGAATCCCAAGAGAATAGCTGTAATTACGAACCCCACGGCATTCGCACCAGTTTCATTCGCCACAACATTCAGCCCTAGCACGGCTGTGATAGTCCCAGCGAAAGCAATCACTTCTACCCCCTTTAAAGGAACTCAAGAAAGCCTGCTAGCGGTTTCACGCTTCTTTCTCTATTCAGAACCCCCTGACGCTTCCCGCCAGACAGCTGTTACCCAAGCTTAGCCACCAAAACGGTCTCGATACAGCATTCCCCTCGGTGAACACTCATGCTATTTGTGGAGCCGTCGGGGCTTGATTGGGGGGCTTTTGTGGGACTGGTGTGGGACTAGTGGGGTGTTTTGTGGGACTAATGCGGGACACGGGTGGCCCTACCTGCACGCACCGGAGGGCCTGACCCCCGGAAAGTAGACACGTCGGGGGTTAGCTATGCTGCTTGAGTCAGTGTAGCTGATGTGAGTGCTTCGAAGGCATCGGGGGCTAGAAGATTGCACCAGGAGTGCCGTCTGCGCGTGTTGTAGCGCATGCACCATCGGAAGACTTCTTGGCGGCAGATGATGGGATTGTCAAACACTTTCCGATCACGCAGAACTTCACGCTTGAGACTGGCGTTAAACGATTCTGCCAGGGCATTATCGGCACTTGTACCCACTGCTCCCATGGATTGGCGAACACCAAGTACAGCGCAGTGCTCTCTAAATGCTTGTGAGGTGTACACACTGCCATGATCGGAATGGAAAATTGCCCCTTTAAGGCTTCCGCGGACTTTTCTGGCATGAGATAAAGCTTCGATAACCAGCGATACCCGCATGTGATCGGCTAGTGCATGGCCGACGAGTTTGCGCGAGTAGACGTCGATGACCGTGGCCAGGTACATGTTCTTGCCGCCCTTACACGGCAGGTACGTTATGTCGCCTACATAGACGTGGTTCGGCCTGTCAGCTGTGAATTTGCGGCCTACTAAATCTGGCATGACTCGATGGCCAGGCTTGCGCCTGGTGGTGATGCACCGACGCCGTTTACTAAAGCCTTTCAGCCCCATGGATTTCATGATGCGTGCGACCTTCTTGTGATTGATCGGAGGAAAGTCCGTATCGTCGTTGAGGCTTGCAGCGATGCGTTTAGCACCATAAAGCCCGTGCTCATCATCGAAGATGGTCTTGATTCTCGCACCAAGAAGGGCATCGGAACACGTCTTTAACCTGCGTTTTTCGCGGGTGTTGACCCATTTGTAGAACGAGGAGCGATTGAGCTTTAACACGTGGCACATCCGCTTGACCGAGTATTCGGTTCGGTGGTCATAGACAAACTGGAAGCGGATTACCAGCGTGTCTCTTCGGCAAAATACTTCGCGGCCTTACGCAGGATGTCGCGTTCTTCGCGCAGCTTTGCGTTTTCTTTTTCTAGCTGGCGGATCCGTTCAGAATCAGTCGTCGCCTGGGCGTTGTCACGCAGGGTCTTCGTGCGGGCGCGTTTGCCGGTGCCGTACTGCTTAAGCCAGGAATAAAGTGAGGATCGATTGACACCAAGCTCTGCTGAAGCCGCGTGAAGTGAGAGGTCCTCATTGTTTTCGTAGAGGGCCACAGCATCACGTTTGAACTGTTCGGAGTACCTAGGCATGGTGGTAGATTACCTTTCTTCCCAACCCAACCGGGCTGGATATCAGGTGTCTACCAAACAGGGGTCAGGTCCGGACATGCGCCATTACTGCAGGCCAGGGATACAAAACGAGAAGAAGCCCCAGCTAGAACGTTATCTAGCTGGGGCTTTCCGGTGGAGCCGCCGGGGACTGAACCCCCACACCACAACACAGCAGGTCACAGGCGCAATTCAAGAAACAAGGACGGGAAAATTCCCTAATCCTTCCCTAATAGCACCAGGAAAGGCAACCATGACCACCCCACAAACCACCACCAACCCGGCACGCCGGAGTACCGGCACGCCACGCTTGCGGCACCTCATTCACCACATCGAACCACACGGAGTAATCCACACTCTATGCGGCCAACGCCTCTACAAGAATAAGGGTGCCACCACCGGGGCGTCGTAGGCTTCATCATCCACATCGGCCACGCCAAGCACCCCGTGGTCACCCCGGAGTTCTTTACTAACGGCCGCTATGTGTGGACCATCCTCATGGTCTTCTTCGTCTACTCCACCCAGATGGGCTTCATTTTCCTGCTGCCATTTGCCGCACATGACCTGCACGGCATGAACATCGATAAGGCCTCCCTGCTGATGATCCCGGGCTATATTTGCGCCATCCTCATTGGTATTTTCTCCGGCAAGATCGGTGGCGTTTTGTCCTCTCGCGCCACCATCTACACCGCTTTCGCCCTTGTCGCCGGCGCGCTGGTGGCGGCCGCGCTCTTCGTGCAGCTTCACGTCGCCGTACTCATCCTGGCCATCGTGGCCTTTGCCTCCGGCTTTGCGCTGATGTACGCCCCGCTGGTCAATACCGCACTGCGCAATATCACCGCCACCAAGTCCGGCATCGCGATTGGCTTTTATAACCTGACCATCAATATCGCCATCCCACTGGGCATTGCCTATACGGCAAAGCTGCAGGACCTCACCAGCTATAACACCGTGCTGTGGATCCTCGCGGCAGTCGCCGCCATCGGTATTGCCCTGTACGTCGTCTCTGACCTCAAGATGGCCCGTTCCGAATCCCCGCCTAACCCGCTCAGGAGAACAATTATGACTTCCCGCACCGACGTTGCTTCCATCATCGACCATACCCTGCTCAAGCCGGAGGCCACCCCGGAGCAGTTCCGCGCCTTGGTCAATGAGGCGGCCGAGCTGGGCACCTACTCCGTCTGCGTTTCCCCGTCCGCCCTGCCCATCGAGGTTCCAGAATCCATGCACATCGCCACCGTCGTGGGCTTTCCCTCCGGTGCCGTAAAGCCGGAGATTAAGGCCGCTGAGGCAGCCCGCGCGGTTGCTGATGGCGCCGAAGAGGTGGACATGGTCATCAATATCCCCCTGGCCATCGAGGGCCGCGCCGAGGATCTGCAGGCCGAAATCCAGGCCGTGCGCGATGCCATCCCTGGCAAGGTGCTCAAGGTCATCATCGAGTCTGCCGCGCTTTCCGACGACGCCATTGTCCTCGCCTGCAAGGCCGCCGCAGCCGCCCAGGCGGACTTTGTCAAGACTTCCACCGGTTTCCACCCCGCCGGCGGTGCGTCCACCCACGCGGTCACGCTCATGCGCGAGACCGTAGGCGACGCTCTCGGCGTTAAGGCATCCGGCGGCATCCGCAGCGGCAAGGATGCACTGGCAATGATCGAAGCCGGCGCTACCCGCCTGGGGCTGTCTTCCTCCGCCAAGATCCTCGAGGAGCTTTAAGCGATGCCCGCACACACGAACTTCGATGTCGACTACGCCCGCACCTGGGCCGAACACGATCCGGATGCGGACACCGCCCGCCAGGTACTGACGTGGATCGAGGAAGGCAATTCCGAAGAACTCGCCGCGGCCTTCGCTGGCCCCTTGAACTTCGGTACCGCGGGCCTGCGCGCCGCCGTGGGGGCGGGCGAATCCCGTATGAACCGCGCCGTGGTCATCCGCACCACCTACGGGCTTATCACCTGGCTCAACCAGCAGGTCGATGCCCCGGTCGTCGTCATTGGCTGCGATGCCCGCCACGGTTCCGCGCAGTTCCAGCGCGATGCCGCCCAGGTCATCTCCGCCGCCGGCGGTAAGGCCCTGGTTCTGCCTGCACAGAACCCGACCCCACTGACGGCTTTTACGGTTCGCTCCTTGGGCGCAGATGCCGGCATTATGGTCACCGCCTCCCACAACCCTCCAGCCGATAACGGCTACAAGGTGTACTTGGGCGGCCGCATCGCCACCGGCCCAGGCGAGGGCGTGCAGCTTATTTCTCCGGCAGACTCCGGAATTGCCGCCGCTATCGCTGCGGCTCCCTATGCCGACGAGGTTGCGCTTTCTTCTGAGCGCATCGAGGACGTCGATACCCGCGAGGACTATCTCGACCGCGCCGCCCAGCTAGTCGGTGACAGTACCGATATCACCATCGCGCTGACCGCCATGCACGGCGTGGGGGCCGAGCTCGGCAAGGAACTGCTTTCCCGCTGTGGCTTCCGCGTCTCGCTGGTGCCCGAGCAGGCCGAACCCGACCCTGACTTCCCTACGGTGTCCTTCCCCAACCCGGAAGAACCCGGCGCCTTAGACCTTGGAATCAAGCACGCTGAGGAGATCGATGCCGATATCCTTATCGCTTATGACCCAGATGCCGATCGCTGCGCCGCCGCCGTCCCCACGGCGGAAAACTCTTGGAGCCAACTAAGCGGCGACGAAACCGGTGCCCTCCTGGGCGATTACCTTGCTCGCCGCGGCGCTACCGGTAACTTCGCCAATTCCCTGGTCTCCTCCCGCCTGCTCGGGCGCATCGCCGCGCACTACGGTCTCGGCCATAAGGAAACGCTTACCGGTTTCAAATGGATCGCCCGCACCCCAGAGCTATCCTTCGGCTATGAAGAGGCCATTGGCTTTTGCCCCGATCCCGCCGCGGTCAGCGACAAAGACGGCATTTCTACTTCCGTCGTACTTGCCAGCCTTGCCGCTGAATGCAAGGCCGCTGGAACTAGCTTGCTAGGCCGCTTGGAAGAAATCTACGCCACGGTTGGCGCACTGCACACGCAGCCGTTGACCTTCCGCGTAGAAGACTTGAGCCTCATTGCTCAAGCAATGGAGAAGGTCTCCGCGAACCCACCGACCGAGCTTGCTGGCTCCCCTATAACCAAGGTGGAAAAGTTCGCCCAAGGCTCGAAGTTCTTCACCGACAACGATGACCGCGTCATCGTCCGCCCCTCCGGCACTGAGCCCAAGCTCAAGTGCTACCTCGAGTCCCCCGACGCCGATCGCCTCGATGCCATCGCCGCCGATCTGCGCGAGTACTTCGGGCTCTAAGCCGCCACGCTCTACGCTTTAGCCGCTGCTGCCCTCGGTTTCTCTTTCACAGGGACAGCAGCGGCTTTTATCCGGCATGAACCGCAGCATAGACACCGTGGTTCCTTCGGCATTTTTCTTTGACCTCAGCCAGGGTGTCGACTACACGAGGGGAACCTCAGCAGTTCCTCTTTAGGATTTCGCCTCTGCCTCAAGAACGAAAAGGCGTTTACCCCAGCCAACAGCCGTGGTGGAGGCAATAAAAGCGCCGTTGTCAGCGACAGCAGCGTTGATGTCTTCCTGAGTCGGTATCTTGGTGCCGAACATGGAAAGCCTCACCATGTCCTCTTCATAGGAATGCTCATCTCCGCCTACCGTATCGATAACCTCGGTAAAGATATAAACCCGCCGGAACGTATCCTTACTTATTGCACGGTTTAATTGGTGAGCTACTTCCTCGCTACCAAAGACACCCCAGGGATCGATGAAAACTACATCAGTTGCCCACACATAGTCCACTTCAGTGGGATAAAAACCGCTTCCCTCGCCATTCGTCTCGCATCGTGCACGAGAGGTTACTGCGATTTCCTGTAGCACCGCTTCCGAGGAAGCATCACTGATAATACGGCTCTGGGCATGCTCCCATCGTCGGAGTATTTCATCTGCATATACCGCGCCTCCCTGGCCAATGATGAGAACGCGAGCGGTTTCATCTAAATACTGCTGTAGTGCCTTAGCTGCCGAAGGAGCAGTCCACCCAGCGCTCACATTCTTTTGCTCAAAGCGTTCGGCCACGAGTTGTGGGTCACGGCTAACATACTCTGACCACGGCAATCCCTTTTCCCCTTGAGGTGCTGACTCACCGGTACGAAGACTGTGCTCAAGTCGCATCAGCGCCATCGCCTCAAGATGCGCAGGCCCGCTTAACCAGCGCACCGCATTTGAATCTGGGTCCGCCAGTTCCATTCCCATTGCAGTCAACGTGAGGGCGTCCCCGCTGATTTCGACGAGTTGAAGAGCGGCCAAGTAACGGACAAATCTTCCCAAAGCCTCCTCGTGAAGTTCTGCCGCAACAGCAAGGGCAGGGACTGTGTTGGCACCCGCATCGATTTCTTGAAATAGTCCTAAACGTACTGCAGTGCGAAGCGCAAAGGCCGAGTTCAACTCAGCTAAATCATGGATATTATGCAAAACACTATTACTACTGCTCGATGCGTTTCCTTTGCCGTGTTTCGGGTTAGTACGCCGCCAGTAGCCCGTGACTTCTTGATGCTCAGGGGTAATTCCGGAAGCTTTAAACAAACGGCGCAGCGGTTTTAGCCGAGAAGCTTCCCCTGCCGCCCATACGTATCCTTCGCCATCAGGCAATAATGAAGGAGAAGTAGCTTCAAAAAGCGCCCTAGTCTTTTCCACGAAGTCCTCACCCCGTTCGCGTACCGCCCAGTGGACCTGTACTGAATCGGAAATGTCTAAGCTCTGAATATCAGCGCTCGTAGGAACCTCTATCACCGCAATCGCAGGGTGCCCGCACGGGAGTGATTCTACGCAGCGGCCAATTGCCGGGAGCGCAGTCTCATCTCCTGCCAAAAATAGCCAATCGGTATGCGTAGGTAACTGTGCACAAGACTTCGGACCTGCCACAAAAATGGCGTCACCTATTCGAGCGTTCTGTGACCAGTTTTCTGCTAGGCCCTCACCGTGGCGCGCGAAATCTATTGCTAACCGCTGGTTAGCAGCGTCAAAGTGGCGGACCGTGTATGTCCGGAATAGATTTTTGACAGCTTCTGGCCACAGTAGGTTGCCATCTTTTTGGGCGATTGGGTGCGGCCTTTCTCCAGTTTCCGGATCCGGGAAGATCAGCCGAACGTCGTCATCAAAACCATTGCTTAATAATGCAGGAACGGAAAAACCATCGTGTTTGTGCTCCTGGAGTTGCTCTCCGCTGAGCGTAATGCGCCGCATGCATGGCGATATATCTTCGACATTTTGCACATATAATTCCCGGTAAGAGATTGGATAAATTTCTCTACCTCGACTGTTTCTGGGCATAGTTTTAACCATTCCTTTTGGTCAAGTTGATTTTTATTTCGTTGCCGGAGAGGCAAGAACGAACTCACCACTTCCTTGGACTTCATCACCTAAAACAACGCCTTCCGATAAATCGGAAGGCGTTCATGACTACCTGCTGCAACGAAGTGAGCCCCTTCTAGCAGGTATCAGGGTTGTGCGGGCCTTGACTACTTTCCAACCTTTTCCAGCGTCGGCATCGTCTTATCCAATACCCAAGCTCGACTCAAGCTCGTCGGGTTGTTAAGTCCGGCGACGACGGCTGAATCACCAGCGAGAGTCGCATCGGCTTTCACCTGTGGCAAATCTTTGTATCCCGGAATATTTTCAACCTCTTCGATTGAGCCGTCGCGGTTATAAATAACCATGAAATCAGCGGCTAGGTAGGAAACATTTTCCGGGGAAAGCGTGACGCGGCCACTATTATTAGCTGGGACGGATCCGTCCGTCAGCTTGTCCGGGAACTTCATGCCCAGATCGTAGATGAAGGAAGCACCCGGATCCTCAGGGTCAGCAACGGCGCCAAAGGAGCCTTGGGCGAACTGGGAAACAACGCCGGTTTTACCGGAGAGGTTAGGCAATTTTTCCTTTGCGTCGGAGAAACGCTTCTGATCCTCTTCAATAGCTTTCTTCGCTTCGGATTCCTTATTGAAGATCTTGCCCAAAGCTTCTAGCTGAGATTCCCAGCCAATTCCCTCACCCTTATCGGAGATTCCGCCGAGAGTCGGTGCGATTGCAGACAATTCCTTGTAATGAGCCTCGGAAATTGTCCAGTAGTCGCCAACGATGAAGTCGGGTTCGATTGCCGCGATTTGTTCCTGGGGCAGAGTCTTGAAGTCTGTCTGATCGATCACCTTGACGCCATCGAGCTTGGCCTCGCGCCAAGGCGAGTTCTTGTCTATTCTATGCTGCACAACGGCAGCTGGTTTAATTCCAAGTTCCAGCAGGTTATCAACGGCCGTTCCTACGGCAACCACGTTTTGCGGGTTGACCGGATACGTGTCCGTTCCCCGTGCGTGCTCAATGGTCACGTATTCTGCAACCTCGGAGGTTGTTGCCGCTTCATCGATTGAATCGTTCGACGAGCAGCCCGACAGAACTAATCCGGCACAGATAGCGGCAGCAATGAATGACCGCGCACCTCTTTTTACTGACATCCTTTATCCTTAAAGTCGGTTTCCTCAAGCTACCTTTCAGCTCTTTTCATCAGAATTTTCGGTAGACCCGAAGGTAACTTTTAAGTTAGGTTAGCATTACCTATGCCACGTTGCAATAGTTTATTCTAGTTATTGATCTATAGTTATTACCTACCTAAAGGAGTATACCTTCACCCTTTCGCACAACGACAGGGGCGATATCAGACAGCTACTTGCATGCATTTTCATCAATGTCCGAGGACACGGTCACGATAAGTTCTGGATCGTCTTTTCGATACGCGGAGTATCGCCCTCGATTCTGTCGTTATGCCGAATGCCGACGCCAGCGGCGTAGCCGCATTTACGCCAATCCCTAATCTCCAGCAACTTATTTTGAACGCCCCTTAAGTAAATGAAGGCTTACCTTACTTTAAGTGGTAATATGTTTTCCCATGATTGACAACCACCCCCAGCAAAAGTCTGAGCCACAACTCGGCCGAAGCTCCCCTCCCCTTCCAGAGGTGGCAAGTACCCGATCGCGGAGGAACGATCCTGTGGGCACGTCGGGATATATGGAATTTTGTCAACCGCACTGGGACGAATTCACCGTTACGCACCTCTCCCGCCCCCACAACTTAGGATTTCCCATCGTGATCGATATGGCAGAGATGACCGGTCATGAGCGTCTCTCGTCCTTCTTGGGCCATCGGGTCACAGCACCCTTGGACCTGGACTCGGAGCTCCTCATGGTTTTGTCCGGGCCAGACTACCGAAGCTCCAGCGCCTACTGGGCACTCTTTAGGGCCTACTTCACGGACATCGGAAAGCAGCAGTGGGCAGGCCAACAGGCTCGGTTATGTGGTCGCCTGCAGCTAGGTGCGGGCTGGCAGCCACTGCAGGGATTGGAGGCCACGCTATGAGTGTGCGCACTACCCGCCTACTGGGCCTAGGGGTACTGTTCCTACTGGTCCTCGGCGGCACGATCTGCAGTTTGCTGTACGGTGCCCGTTCCATTCCTGCGGAGGATGTGTGGGCCGCGCTGCGGGATCTCCCAGGGGCGAGCGGCTCCCAAGACGAAGTTCCAACCAATCAACGCGTAGTAGCCGAGCTGCGGCTACCGCGCACCCTGCTGGCCATTATGGTGGGGGCGGCACTGGGAGTGGCCGGTGCTCTCATTCAGGGCCATACCCGCAATCCCCTGGCAGATCCGGGAATCCTAGGTGTCAGCTCCGGCGCGGCCCTGAGCGTTGTGGTCAGCTTCGCTCTGTTTGGCATCACCGCCCCGTGGGCCACCGCAGTAGTAGCCTTCCTCGGCGCGATCGCAGCCACTGCACTAGTCTTCGGCCTAGCCTCCGCAGGCAAAGCAGCAGTGGACCCTTTGACCTTAGTACTGGGCGGAGCCGCACTGTCGGCGGTATTAAGCGCCATTACCAGCGCATTCGTTCTCACCAATGACAATAACCTGGATCGAATGCGCTTTTGGACCGTCGGTTCCCTTGCCGGTCGGGATATGAACATTGCACTAGGCATCCTGCCGTTTATAGTGCTGGGACTGATCCTGGCGTTTGCCACCGGCCCACAGTTGAACATCTTGAACTTAGGCGACGACGTGGCCGCAGGACTCGGCATCAACACCGCGGCCGCAAGACTTGGCGGCATGGGCATCATCGCACTGCTGGCCGGGGCGGCCACGGCTGCAGCGGGCCCGCTGGGCTTCATTGGTCTGGTAGTGCCCCACATTGTCCGGGCTCTCACAGGCCCAGATTACAAGTGGATTTTGCCTTACTCTGCACTGGCCGGCGCGGCACTGTTGCTGTGTGCGGACGTAGTGGGCCGCCTCATCGCCCGCCCCGGGGAGCTCCAAGTGGGCATCGTATTGGCCTTCGTTGGCGCGCCGTTCTTCCTCGCCTTAATCTCTCGGAAAAAGGTGATGACGCTGTGATACGACATAACAAGGCTGTACAGGATAAACAAAGCACTTCGTGGCAGATGCCGGGCAGGGTGCCATTCCGAGCTGGGCCAATCTCCTTTCTCTGGCGCCCGCGGGTGGTGCTGGTGTGTCTTATCGCCACAGCGCTCATTGTCTTTTTAGGAGCACTCTCCATCGGACTGGGCGACTACCCTATTTCCGTCCCCCGAGTACTACAGGTGATCTTTCATGGGGAAGGATCCCGCGTGGAAAAACTCGTGGTCCTCGAGTGGCGCATGCCTCGAGTAGCCACAGCCATCGCGGTCGGCTGCGCACTGGGACTTTCTGGAGCGCTAACCCAGACGGTCACCCGGAACGCGTTGGCCAGCCCCGATATCCTCGGCATCACCACGGGCGCCTCTGCCATGGCCGTAACGGTCATCGTGCTCGGCGGTGGCGGCAGCGGCTTCGCCGGCTGGCTCGCTGGAATTGGGATTCCCTTGGCCGCGTTTCTGGGCGCGATACTGAGCACCACGGCTATCTGGGCGTTGGCTTGGCGGCGCCACGCGGATTCCTACCGCCTCGTACTCGTGGGCATCATCATTACCGCGCTGCTAAGTTCCTACATCAATTTCCTCATGGTCCGCGCGGAACTGCGGGATGCCAGCCAGGCACAGTTCTGGCTCACCGGGTCCCTGGCCAAGTCGGAGTGGAATACCACCATCCCCATGGTCGCCCTTGTGATTGTATGCGCCCCGTTGCTGGCTTGGATCTCCCACCAAACGCTGGCCACCACTCTGGGACCCGATCTAGCCCGAGCGCTGGGCCAGCGAGTCAACGGCGTGCAGGTGGCAATGCTGGCGTTGGCCGTAGCGCTAGCTGCGGTAGCTGTTTCCGCTGCCGGCCCCATCGGATTCATCGCCTTTGTAGCGCCTCAAGTAGCCCTTCGGATGTGCGGCGTACCCAGTCCCCCGCTTGCGGCGTCGGCTCTTACCGGCGCAGTACTGTTACTAGGTGCGGACATCGTGACCCAAACTATTCTGCCGGTGGAACTTCCGGTGGGTATTGTCACCTCCGCGCTGGGCGGTATCTTCCTCATTTACCTACTCGTTCAACGCACTAGGAGCACAGACGCATGACCTCCCCCATACCTCAGTCAAGCGCAGACCAACCGAATACCACCAGTAGCGTGGTCGCTTCCTCGGTCACGGTAGGCTACGGCCAGCGCACCATCATCCGCGATCTCAACGCCACGTTCCCAGCGGGAAAAATCACCACTATCGTGGGGCCCAACGGGTGCGGTAAATCGACCTTGCTGCGTGCCATGTCCGGACTGCTCGACCTCGATACAGGGACCGTATATGTAAATGGACAAGATATCTCGGCCATCAAGCGCAAGGACGTCGCCCGAAAACTGGCAGTGTTGCCCCAATCACCCGTAGCACCTGAAGGCCTGTTGGTCTCCGATCTGGTAGCCCGCGGTCGGCACCCGCACCAAGCATGGTTCCGGCAGTGGTCCTCTACCGACGAGGAAGCAGTCTTCGCGGCTCTAAGCCAGACCGGTTCTGCAGATCTTGCGAGCCGTACGTTGGATGAGCTTTCCGGAGGCCAGCGCCAGCGGGCGTGGATCTCCATGGTGCTAGCGCAAAACACCGACATCCTCTTCCTAGACGAGCCGACCACTTACCTTGACCTGGCTACCTCCGTGGACATCCTCGAACTTGTCGATAGCCTGCGTCAGAAACTAGGAAGAACCGTAGTAATGGTGCTGCACGATCTAAACCTGGCGGTGCGCTACTCCGATTACCTTGTGGTTATGAAGGAAGGCCAGGTAATAGCTTCCGGCGCACCCGCCGATATCATCACCGCAGAGCTGCTGCAGCAGGCTTTTGATCTGCGGGCACGGGTGATCGAGGATCCGGAGACTGGAGATCCGCTCATCGTTCCACTCAGAATGAAGCGCCCTGGGTTTAGTTCCTCCCTCAGCTAAGGATTCCTCCGCTAGCCAACCTTCCGCATCAATCTTTGAGGGGAAGGAATGCCCAGGGCGGTGAAACGCACCATCCGGCCCGGTGTATTCCGCATAGACGCGCTTGCCCTTAACCGACACCTTGCCGAATGCCCGGCGCGTGCGCTCAGCCTTCCTCCGTGCCATTGCCACACCTTCCACAACGAGGGACTAGGGACTAGGGACTAGGGAAACGTTCCCTATTCATTCCCTAATCTTTCCCTAATCAGAGTCATTTAGTGGCAACTCGTGGCCACCTGTGGCAACACAGTATCATGCCAATGACCTGCACAGATACAGCAAATCCCCCAGTGAACGCTCACCAGGGGAAATGCTATCTGTGGAGCCGCCGGGAATTGAACCCGGGTCCTTCGTCACCTCGCCAGGGCTTCTCCGTGCGCAGTCTGCACAGGATCTCTACTCGGCCCTCCGGCTCGGGCAAACTCGCTCCGGATGATGGGCCCAGTTGCTCTAGAAGTCCCCAACCGGCCGAACAACAAACCGGTCAGGCAAGTTCCCTAGTCGATGCCAGGATCTAGGTCAGGAACCAAACCTAGGCTGACAGACACGCGTCGCTGGAATTAGGCAGCGAGGGCGTAGTCACGCTGAGAGTTCTTCTCTGCGTTTATTGGTTGCTACGACGCTTAACGGTGGTCTCTAGCCTGCACCGGCACGCTTCCCCTGGCTCAATGTACGAAGTCGAAACCAAGTCGACCCCTCGATTACACATTGCTGTGAAAGCTAGGCAGAACGCGCCTTGACGCGCCCTACGGTTTGTTCAACGCTACTGCACCCGCCCCTATTCCCGCAAGCTCCACCGCAGGCCACGTGAGGTATAGCTTTCATAAGCACCCCCTTGTGATTAGCGTCATCTTAATCGCTGTTAAGGTGTGTGAGTCCGATACTCCTACTTTGTTAAAGGCTGCAAAGTGAGCACACATACCGAAACCACCAGTTCCCCGGAAGACGCTAAACGCCCAGCAAGCAACACCGAGTGGGCCATCTCGCTCTTCGGCACCGCCGTAGGCGCCGGCATTCTTTTCCTCCCCATCAACGCCGGCAGCTTCGGCTTCTGGCCCCTCCTCGTGGCTACGCTTTTGATTGGCCCGATGACGTACTTCTCTCACCGCGGCCTAGCCCGAATGATTTGTGCATCGCCGCGCCAGGGCGAGGACATCACAGCCGTTGTGACCGACTACTTCGGCAAACGCGCAGGCTTTATCATTTCGGTGGTTTATTTCTGCGCGATTTTCCCCATCGTCCTGATTTATGGCGTGTCGATCACCAACACGGTCAACAGCTTCATCGTCAACCAACTGAACGGACCGACATTTCCACGCCCACTGTTGGCATTCCTTCTCGTTGGCATCATGACCATCGTCTTCGCCTTTGGCCAACGCATCGTGCTCGCCGTGACGCAGTTCTTGGTCTACCCGCTGATCTTCTGCCTAGGCGCGCTATCCATCTACCTCATCCCGCGCTGGGACGTCGCTTCCTTCATGGAGGTGGGCAACAGTGATTGGCGCATCGTCGGCGCTGTCGCCCTCATCACCCCCGTGCTGGTCTTCTCTTTTAACCATTCACCGGCGATTTCCCAGTTCTCCTTGGCTATGGTCGCCGCGCACGGCCGCGAGAAGAGCTCCGAGAACGCCTCGCGCGCGCTGGCACTGACCGCGATTCTGCTCACTGTGTTCACCATGTTTTTCGTATGGTCCTGCACTCTCACGCTTGGTGCAGACGGCCTAGCAGAAGCCCGCGAACAGAATTTGCCGGTCCTGTCCTACCTGGCCAACGTCACCGGCGTTCCGGTCTTGGCTTTCCTCTCCCCCATCATCGCGATGATTGCCATCATCTCCTCCTACTTCGGGCACGTGCTGGGCGCTACCGAGGGCGGTAACTTCCTGCTGCGCAGCGCCGCCCCGCGCGCCACGGCGAAGCTATCGGAAAAGCAGCTCAACTCCGTCATGCACGGCATCATCTTTGTCTGTGCATGGATCGTGGCCATTATCGATCCGTCGATCCTGGGCCTCATTGAGGCCATCGGCGGCCCCTTCATCGCCTCGATCCTCTACCTGTTGCCGATGTATGCCATCCACCACATCGACGCTCTCAAGCAATTCCGAGGCCGCCCCAGCAACGTCTTCGTCGTCTTCACGGGCCTTATCGCCGTGGGAGCAACCGTGTGGAGCCTTTTGGCCTAACTCTCCTCCAACCACGCCTTCAACACAGTCGCGTGGTTAACCTCGCGGTCCTTGGCGGCGAAGAGCAGGGTGACGTCGCCGTCCTCCGCTAGTTGGTGCAAGCGCGCCAACTCCTCACTGTCGTTCTCGTCGAGCTCCGCACGGTAGCGCCGGGCAAACTCTTCGAAGGCGTCGGCATCATGCCCCCACCACTTCCGCAGCTCCGCGCTGGGCGCCACGTCCTTGAACCAGTGGTCATAGGATAGACGCTCCTTGGCCACGCCACGGGGCCAGAGCTTATCGACGAGCACCGCTTCCCCACGCAGCTCCTCGTCACCGTGAATAACGTCATGAACCTTGGCCGTATAAATCATGGCTTCCAGCTTAGGCGTTAATCCCCTTTACGCGGCGTCCAAGCTCGCGGGTAATCTCGCGGTCCTGGTCGCGGCGCTTAATCGCCTCGCGCTTGTCGTAGTCCTGCTTACCCTTGGCCAAGCCGAGCTCACACTTGGCGCGGCCATTCTTCAGGTACACCTTGAGCGGAATCAGCGTCTTATTGCCGTCGCGCACCTGGCCCATAAGCTTGTCAATCTCCCGGCGGTGCAGCAGCAGCTTGCGCGTGCGCTTCGGTGAGTGATTCGTCCACGTACCCTGGGAATACTCCGGGATATGGAGATTGCGGATATAAACCTCACCGTCGTCGATGGTGGCGAAGGCATCCGCCAGTGAGATTTTGCCTTCGCGCATCGACTTAATCTCGGTGCCCACGAGCACCATGCCGCATTCCAGGGTGTCGAGGATGGTGTAGTCGTGGCGGGCACGTCGGTTGGTGGCCAGAGTCGAGTTATTATCGACGGCCGCCTTTTTCTTCTTTGCCTTCTTCGCCATAGTTCGGACTATATTACGCTACAGCCAGGCAAAATCCACATCGTTGCTCAGAGCCTATGTCCGCACATAAGCGCGCATGGTTACCTGCGCGGTCAGCGCAGCGCACAGGATTGCCACCAACCCCACGATGGGCAGCGCCGTCCAGACGTCCCCAGAGGTCACCGGGGCCAACAGCTGGTTGTGGTACAAGTCCTTCAGCGCGGGATCGATCACAGTGTTCTTTCCCACGATGACGCCGACCCCGGCGAGGATAACGCCACCCACAGCGCCAAGGACCGCCTCCAGGATGAAGGGCGCGTGGGTAATCCACCGCGAGGCACCGACCATGCGCATAATCGCGGTTTCCCGCTGGCGCTGGTAGGCGGCAATCTGCACCATGTTCGCAATCAGCATGATGGCGGCCAGCGCCATGACAGCGGCAACGACAAACGTGGCATTCCGGATGGCGTCGAGGTTGCCGGCGGCGCTGCGTACCTCCTCCTGCTGGTCGATGATGTCGCTGACGGCAGGATCCGACGCGATGGCGTCGATGGGCGCGGTATCCGTCGGGTCCTTCAGCCGCACATGGAAGGCCGCTGGCAACGCATCTGGGGAGGTTTCTTCAACCATGACCGGATCGGTCTCCTTGAACAGCTCCACAAATCGCTGGTAAGAGTCCTCACGGTTGCGGTAGTTGACAGACTCAATATCCTCATCCGCTTCCAGCTTCTTCCTTAGCCCCGCGCAGGCAGAGTCCTTGCACTCCGGATCGTTGGCGGAAATATCTTCGTTAAGCTGGACCATGACCTCGACGCGCTCGAGGTAAATATCCTTCGTCTCATTGGTCATCTGCGTGACCAGAACACCGGCCACCACCAAGGCCACCGAAATGGCCGTGGTAATCACCATGGCGATAGTCATGGTGATGTTGCGACCGAGCCCCTTGAAGGCCTCTCTAAAAACAAAGCCCAGATTCACTTAGACCGCCTCCCCATACATCGCGTTCTTCTCATCGCGCACGAGCATGCCGTTGTGCAGCTCAATCACACGCTGGCGGGCCTCGTTGACCGCACGCGCGTTATGCGTCGACATCACCACGGTGGTTCCTCGGCGGTTGATCTTGGTGAGCAACGACATGATCTCCGCGGCAGTGGAGGGATCGAGATTGCCCGTGGGTTCGTCGGCAAGCAGCAGCTTGGGACGGTTGACAAAAGCCCTCGCGATCGCCACGCGCTGTTGCTCACCTCCGGAGAGCTCATGCGGCATGCGGTGCTGCTTGGCTCCCAGGCCGACCATGTCGAGGACCTCGGGGACCTGCTTGGCAATCCGCGTCTTGCGCTTACCAATGACCTCGAGGGCAAAAGCGACATTGTCGTAGACATTGAGCTTGGGCAGAAGGCGGAAGTCTTGGAAGACGTAGCCGATGGACTGACGCAGCCTATTGACCTCGCGCCCCTTCAACGCGTTGACGTGGAAGTCCCCGAAATAAATATCCCCCGAGCTGACATTGGTCTCGCGCACCATGAGCTGGAGGAAGGTTGACTTACCGGAGCCGGAGGGGCCGATGAGGAAGACGAATTCTCCGTCTTCGATCTCAAAGGACACCTTGTCCAGCGCGGGCCTCGTGGAGGTCGAATAGACCTTGGACACATTCTCGAAAGTGATCACTTAAGCCACATTAGCAACATTTGTTACTCGGGCCTAGGACTCCTGCTGCGCCATGCGCCACCGGATCCCGGATTCCAGGAAGCCATCGATATCCCCATCCAATACCTTCGAAGGGTCTCCCACTTCATAGTTCGTGCGCAGATCCTTGACCATCTGGTACGGGTGCAGCACATAAGAGCGCATCTGATTACCCCAGGAGGCATTGCCACCCGCGCCTAGGGCATCGAGCTCCGCGCGCTCCTCCTGGCGCTTGCGCTCCAGCAGCTTCGCCTGCAGCACGCGCATGGCAGAGGCCTTGTTCTGGATCTGGGACTTCTCGTTCTGACAGGTCACCACGATGCCCGTCGGGATGTGCGTCAGGCGCACCGCGGAGTCCGTCGTATTGACCGACTGCCCGCCCGGGCCCGAAGAACGATAGACGTCCACGCGCACCTCCGAATCTGGTACCTCGATGGAATCGGTCTGCTCCACCACCGGCAGCACCTCGACCTCCGCGAAGGAGGTCTGGCGGCGCCCCTGGTTATCAAACGGCGAGATGCGCACAAGGCGGTGCGCACCCTGCTCCACGGAAAGCTGGCCATACATGTATTCGCCGTGCACCACGAAGGTGGCGGACTTAATGCCCGCTTCTTCGGCATAGGAAATGTCGTAGACATCGACCTTGTGGCCGTTCTTCTCCGCCCAGCGCGTGTACATGCGCATGAGCATCTCCGCCCAGTCCGCGGCATCCACGCCACCGGCGCCGGAGCGGATGTTGATGACCGCCTCGCGCTGGTCGTACTCACCCGAGAGCATGGTGGTCACCTCAAGCGATTCGATGGCGGCACCGAGCTCCTTCAGCTCTGTATCGACGAGTTCCTGGGAGGCCTCATCGCCCTCCTCTTCGGCCAGCTCCGCCATCACCGGCAGATCCTCAATCCGCCCGCGCAGGGACTTCAACTTGCGTAGCTTTGCCTGTTGCGCCGACAGCTCCGAGGTCACCTTCTGCGCATGGTCGGGGTCGTCCCACAGCGACGGGTCCCCCGCCTGGGCCTCGAGTTCGCGCACGCGCTCGGACACCGCCTCCGGGTCCATCACCTTTTCAATGGAGGTCAAGGTGGCGCTGAGTTCCTCAAGTCGTGCTGTTTGTTCCGGACGCATAGCCCCCTACTCTACTTATTCTTTCTCCCTGATTAGCCATCGGCCGCGTTTAGCGCGACAATAGGCGGCATGAGTGACCAGCCAAGCCTCACCGAGATGATCGATGCCATCATCAAGACCTTCATCGTTGCCCACGCGGACGATACCGACGCCCACCTTGCCCAGGCGCTTGTCTATAACGCCGGCCGCCTGGCCTGGCGCCTGCGCGAGCAGGGAGTAGACATCGAGCAAAAGCCTCTCCGAACGTCAGACGCGTTTCGCGCCGAGCCTGCCGGCGCTTGAGCCTGCGTGCGAGTACGATCGGGAGGGGCGAACGCAGTCGAGTCGGCACGTATCGACCCGTCGACGGCACTACACTGCCGCCGATGACTGCGTGTCGCGACGCTGATGGGGTCGTCCTCGGCGCCGTCCACCGCCCCGCCATGGGTTATACCTGGTTCGGCGGCCGCGACCACACCACGAGCTTGGACGGCAAGGACGTCGCCAAGCTCAGCGATGCCCCCGCCGAGAAACTGTGCTTGTCGACGTACCTGCACCCTACGTCCATGACCGACCCGAACATCGCCGCCGCGTGGGAGAAGGTGGCACCACACTTTGCCACCGTGCGCATGCTGGGGGCGGGTTCCGTGGATCTCTCCTGCGTGGCGGATGGCACGTGGGGTGCCTGGATGCAGCACTCAGTTAAGGATTGGGATTGGTATCCCGGCCAGGCGCTAGTGCTGGCCGCGGGCGGCGCGGCGCGCAAGGTTGAGGCCGGCGGTGTGGAATGGTGTATCGCGGGTAATAAACAGGTAGTTGATCAGATGGAGGAATGGCTTCGTGGGTAAGTACAAAGAAGACCTCGGCCTGGCACTGGAGATGGCAGGCCACGCGGACGCCATCACGATGCACCGCTTTGAGGCTGCGGACCTGTCCGTCAAGGAAAAGCCGGACATGACCCCGGTCTCCGACGCCGACCTGGCCTGCGAAAAGGCCATCCGCGAGGCGCTGAAACGCTCGCGCCCGCGCGATGAGGTGCTGGGTGAAGAGTTTGGTGGCGAGGCCTGCTTCGAGGGCCGCCAGTGGGTTATCGACCCTATCGACGGCACGAAAAACTTCGTCCGCGGCGTTCCCGTCTGGGCCACCCTCATCGCGCTACTGGAAGACGGCGAGCCGGTGGTCTCCGTCGTCTCCGCCCCCGCCCTGCGCCGCCGCTGGTACGCAGCCAAGGGCGGCGGCGCCTACCGCGTCTTCGGTGGCGAACCGAAGCGCCTACGCGTTTCCGAGGTCTCCAAACTGGAGGATGCCTCCCTGTCCATGAGCTCCTTGTCTGGGTGGCAGCCGAACCGCGACGCTTTCATCTCATTCACGGACAAGGTCTGGCGTTTGCGCGGCTACGGCGACTTCTGGAACTACTGCCTGGGCAGCGCCGTCGATCGCGCAGGTTCGGGGTTTTCGTGACGAGGCGGCTTCACCAACGTCCGCGGGCGGCCCCACGGCGGCTCAGCGCTGGCCTCCAACGGCAAGCTTCACGACGCCGCCCTCAGCGCCCTCTCCTAGCGCCGTGCGGCGCCGCACGCCGGTGCCGCAGCCTAGCGCCGAACTGCGAACCGCACTCCGCAGGTCATTTCGATCAAATAAGGCCCCAGATCTTTAACGATCTGGGGCCTTAAATGTTAGAAACGTACTTCTAGTTCTCCGGAATCGTGAATCCGGAACCCACGCCCTCGCGGCGGTTCAAATCCGCGATGATGGCATCGGTGTTGGACACGACCGTCGGGTTGTGCAGTGCACCCTGCCACGGGGTGCGGCAGGACGGCAGCCCCGGAATCAGACCGCGGGATACCGATCCGACAATGCGGCCATTGTGGAAGACCGGCGCACCGGAATCTCCAACCATGGCGCACACCTGGTTGATGGTGATTTTCTGGCTGTGCTGGAAGGTCATGCCACAGGTGCGGCCGGTAGCCACGCCGCGCTTGCAGGTGATGTCACCCGGCTGGGTGGACCCACCGATCCCGTACGCGGTCACACCGTTGTAGCTGCGGGTCACCTCTGCCTGGGAGCCGAACTCGATGAGCGAGTAGTCCAGCTGCGCGTTCTTGGACACCACGGTGCCAGTGGGACCTACCTGCCAGGAGTCCGCCGACGACACCGGATCACCCACGTTGCCGCAGTGACCGGCGGTAATGCCGACCTTGCGACCTTCAGCATCCATGCCAGCAGCCGTCAGCGTGCACATGGTGTCCTCACGGATGTACAGCGGGGTACCCGGGCCATACAGCGACTTTCCTTCAGTCATCGCAACATTAGATTCCTCGGGAATCTGGGGTGCATCGTAGAAGGAGCCGGGTACCCGGTGCAGAACATAGTCCGCGTGCGGTTTACCGGCCGCAATCTTGGAGAACAGGTCGTTCTTCCACACGTAGTTCGGATCAGTGCCCTGGGGCACGAACTCCGGCTGCGTGGCCTCCTCCAGCAACCCGATGGGAGTCGGGTTCGTCAGCGGTTCACCCGTGATGGCATCAGCGCCGGCATAATCCTGCTGCTCGGACGGGGCCGGCAGCTGCGTCTGCAGGTTCGCCTGCTCCGCGACGCGCTGCACCGCAGGAGAGTTCACGGCTCCTTCGACCGCCTGGTTCACATCCTTCGATGCTGCTGCGGCGGCACCGTTGACGGCGGTGTCGACGGCGTCGGTCAGCGCTGCGTCCACAGGCTTGGTCTCAATACCAACGGACTTCAAGTCCGCGCGCACTTGGTCAACAAAACCAGCCGAATCGATCTCCGGGATGGTGGGGAGCTCCTGGGCACCCGCCGCTGGGTTACCCAGGAAGAACGCACCTGCGAAAGCCGAGCCCACGAGGACTTTCTTAAGGTGCGGAATTTTTCGCATTGAGCAATTCCTCTTTCACTTCTTCGTATTGGTCTATAAGACCTACCCATGATGGCACGCGCATCGAAGCGGCCGTTTCTAACGTGTGAGATGTTCAACCGACATTACGACATGTTTCTGGTGCCTCTCTTCTTTCACGCCTCCCGCCCGGCGGCTACTATGGAGGCATGTCTGAGACCTCCAATTCTCCTTCACCCGCTGCAGACATTGAGGAAATTGTCGCCGTTGTCCTACGTGATACCCACGGCCGCGTGCTAGTCCTCCGCATCACCTCCACCCCAGAATTCGTCCTGCCTTTCGGCTCCATCGATGACATGATCAATCCCGCCCGCGCGGCCCAGCTCATTGCTCACGAGGCCATACGTGCCGTGGTCGATATGTCCAAACTGCGACGGCTTGCCACCTACATCTCCCCGGCCGCCAACGACGCCCCACAGACCATCCACGCACACGTCTATGTCTACGAAGAAGAAATCTCCGTGGCACACCCGGATAAGGAGATCGCTGAGCTGGCGTGGGTCGATCCGGCCGCCCCGGATGTCGATGTCGCCCCGTTACTCAAAGAGAGGGTATTCCCCGCCTTGCAGGAACTCTAGCCTCCCAAGCTTTAGACTCCACCCCATGACTACGCAGCGACTACTCCCCGTTCTCGCCGCCGGTTCTCTTGCCCTTGCGCTGGCCGGCTGCGCCACCGATGACAGCACCGACGCCACGCTTTCCGACGTCTCCCCTACAACCACCCAGGCCGCCGACGCCGAATCCGGTGCTCCAGCACCCGCGGCTCCGCAATCGTCCGCGGTCGATGCTCCGGCTCCAGAGGACTCCCAGCCTGCGGCAGGCGACGACGCTGAATCGACTCAGAACACCGACCCGGCCGCAGCTGGCAACGAATCCTGCGCAACGGCCCAGCTCGATATCGGCCTAGCCAACGAGCAAGGCGCGGCCGGTTCACTTTTAGCGGACATCACCTTCACCAATACGTCTTCCGAGCCCTGCACCTTGCACGGCTTCCCCGGTGTTTCCGCCGTCGCCAACGACGACGGCACCCAGCTTGGCGCTGCCGCCGTGCGCGAAACCGGCAAGGAAGCAACAACCGTCACGCTTCAGCCCGGCCAGGCGGCCCGCGCGGGCCTCAAGATGACCAACGTTGGCGTCCTCGACCCCGCTTCCTGCCAGCCCCAGACAGCCGACGGCTTGCGTGTGTACCCACCCGGCGAAACCGCCAGCGCTTTCATCCGCGCCGAAGGCCTCGAAGGCTGCGCGGGCGATGCGAATTACCTTTCCATCCAGCCCGTCGCCGCCGCCTAAAGCCCACCCCCGGGGGGATTCGAAAATAGACCTTTCAACGTAACTGGCCGCAAATCATGAAACTCACGCCCCCCAGGTAACAAGCCTTAAAGTTGATCCCCCAAGCTATTGCACAGCAATCACACAGGGGGCATTATAAATCTGCCACATACTGGCAAATTCTCTTCTCTCTCAAGGAGCTGTCATGCCCAACCTCAATCGGATGATCCAGGCCTTGCCGCAACTTGTTGCTGCAATCATCGCAATCAGTACTCTCATCACTGGTGCCGCTTCCACACTAGGAAGCTCGAAGCCAAGCACCCCACCCGCAACGGAGCAGCGAATCGGGGACGAGTTCATCGACCCAGATTTCTTCCTCGGTGGCTATAAGGTTGATTTTGTCAAATCAATCACTGTCGCTGGAAAACCAATCCAAGGCAACGCGGCTCGTGCAACCGCAAATGCAAACGGCGATGCATCTGTCGCCCGCGATTTTCTAGATAGGCACAACTACAAGACACTGACCTTCAACGCCGCCTGGGACGAAAACGTCAAGCGCGACCCATCAGCACAACAGGCTGTGATCAAGGTCTACCTTGGCAGAGCCGAGAACGAGTATGCAAAGACCTACGTTGTTAGGCCTGGCGAAAGCATCAGTGCCGGCCCGATTAATATCAGCGGTCTCGAGTACGTCAGTATCCGAATCGTTTCCCCAGGTTCCAAGGGTGTTTCGATCTACAACGCACGCCTCCACCGCTAGCCGCTCAATTCCCCGGTGACCCAGAACTAGTTGGTTCTGGGTCTTCTCTCTTTCCAGCACAACGTAACCGGTATCAGCGGTCTACACTCGCGGCCATGGAATCAAAGACGCTGACATCGCTGGTGTTTGGGAATGTTGTGCTGGAATCGCAGTTGACGAAGACGATTATCGTCGTTTATTCGGACGACATGCGGTCGTGGTACTTCCGTCCCAGTCCCTATACGGAACTCAAGGTGCCGCTCGACGAACTGCAGGGGAAGCTGAGCAGAGAACGCGCGGAGCTTATCTCAGAGCGCATTTTTGATAACGTCAAGCTGGAGCTCGAGGAGAGCTACCCCGGAGGCGTCGACCGCGCCCAAAAGGAGCTCTGCGGTTGGCTCCTGTGTGAGGAATCAGCCGCTTAAACCAACATCAGGCCGGTGTACGTGCTGATTTAGGCTCGATGCGGCCCGTTGGACCGTACGCCAGCCGGCGATGCGCCCACTCGAACGGGCCAGGTTTGCCCCAAGCCTCAAGCAGAGCAGCGAGAAGCAGCGTCAGGACAAAGACCAGCAGACCGATACCAAGCTTGCCGCTCACCGAAGCATCCGCACCGAGCCCGAAGCCAGCTGGGGTAACCAGAATGATGAAGAAGACCGACTGCGCAATGTAGCCCGACATCGAGCGCTTGCCCAGCGCCACGAAAGCATAGGCCCACCCGGGGACCCGGTTGTCGAGTCTCTCCGTGAGCAGTGCCAATACCGCCAGAATGCCAGGACCAGTAAGAAAGCCACAAGCCTGGTTCAGCATGAAGAACACTGGTTCCAGTTCGATTGGTAAAACGCCAGCGGCAGTAAGACCCCACGGAAGCCCCACAAAGACGATAACCGCGCCTGCAATGACAACCCAGGTGATGAGAGTGCGGCGGTGTGCAGAAACGTTGGCCAGCACGCCCTCCCGCGCCCAGATGTACCCGATGAGCAAAGCGCCTACTAGCCCCACGAAGACGATGGGGACCTGCCCCAAGGCAGCAACCTCACCGCGCAGGTTGCGGGCGAAATAGTCGCCGAATGTGACAAGTTCACCGGTCATCGGCCGCGAACTGGGCAGAGGATTGAAGTAACCAAAATAGGCTCCCAATGCACCCGAACCGGCGAAAGCCGCATAGCCGCCAAAGAACCAGTAGGCAATGCGCCGCAGAGTGCGCGTCGAGAGCGTAAAACACCACGCCAGAGCGATGCCCATGAGGCCATAGACCAGCATGATGTCGCCGTCGAAAAGCACGAAGCCATGCGCCAGACCAAAGACCGCCAGCAGGCCGTAGCGGCGGATGAGTACGCGCCGTGATTCTGTAGTGGTGTAGCCCTTGCGCTGCAGGCTCGCAGCAATGAGACCAATGCCGAATCCCAGCAGCATGCAGAACATGGGCAGGCCTCGCACACGTACAAACATGCCGGTGAACACCGCGGAGAAAATGTCTAAAGTGCTGCTGGGGCGCACACCACCCACGGTGGAGCTGGGCCCCAAGGACCACTCGTTCACAACCCAGCTCTGCACGGCGTTCGCCATGGCAATCCCCAACAGCGCCGTGCCGCGCGCTAAATCGGGAACGATAAGGCGTTGCTGTTTCTCCTGCATACACCCTATTTTACTCTTCTCAAGCATCATCTAAAGGCCGTTTGACTAGGCTAAGCCCCATGCCTGAGCCACTGTCCTATTCCTCCGCTGAGGGCTTCCCGCAGCTACACATGTCCCGTGTCATAGACGCCGATTTCGATATTGCCGCAGACAAACTGTTCCGCTGGGGCCTGCAGCGCAGCGGTCTTTTTCGGGTTCGCCCGAGCCACGCCACGGTGGAAGAAGGCGCGGAGGTCGGCCTCGGGTTGGGGCCGTGGGAGTTTCGCTGCCGAGTGGTGGATGTGTTCCACGAGGAGGGACGCTGCGGTTTTACCTACGGCACCCTACCCGGCCATATCGAGCGCGGCGAGGAAACCTTTACGCTGGAGCGCCTGCGGGATGGGCGCACGCTGCTGCTTGTCGACGCCTCCTCCCAGCCCGCCCACCTAACCTTCCTGCGCCCGCTGCTCGATATTCCCCGGCGCGCACTGATCCGGTGGTTTTATCTGCGGGCGCTGGATGAGCGATAGGGATGGCAGCCGCTTTAGCCGCAGTCCCAGTCGAAGAGAACCTTGTCGAAGTTACGTGCGGCGAGATCCTCGGGGTGGATGTAGAAGTTTCCGATTCCTCCATCACCCCATTCGAATGTGCCACCATTATCCACCGTCGCGAGTGCGATGTGTTCATCGCTAATAGGAAGTTTGCTGGGGTTCCAGTAGGTAGCGTAGCCGCCGAGGCGAACCTCGCACTGCCCGTCCTCGAGGTTTACGCGCTCCTCTGATTCCTCAGCGGTGGGATCAACGCTGAACCCCTCGGCTTCAACGCGGGCCACAATCTCATCGAACATTTCCTTCTGGCCGGCCTTAGTGTCGCCGGGGAGCTTGGTCGCCTCGATTGTGGTTTCCCCGTCGATAACGCGCCGCGTGATAATGTCCCAGCCGTATGTGTGAACATCCACCAGGTCCTCGCCGCGCCGCAGGAGAGCCCTAAGGTCGTTGTTCCAAAAGGCGGTGCGGCCGAACTCGTGCGCGTTTTCGGTAACGCTCAGCTCGCTCAGCTTCCCGTCGATAGTCGTAGCCTCCAGCGGTTCCTCCGCTGGGTGCTCTCCTGAATCCTCTACTTCCTCCGGCACCTCGCCTACGTGTGGGGCGGACAGATCTTCGAGGTATCGGGCGAAGGGCGTGGAAGTGCGTTCACCTGTCGCCACATACTTGTTACAGAGTTCCATTCCCCATCCGTACTCACCGGGTACGAAAAGCTGAAGGAGGCCGGAGGTAGGGAAACCGGGAAGCGGTTCAAACTCAGCGAAATTGAACTGGGCAATAAAGAACATGGGCTCGTCGTCGTACTCGGGGTACGGCGCGTGCTCTGGCAGGTACGGGGTTCCGCACAGCTTGGAGGTGGTAGGCGAATCTGGGCGGGAGCTTTCCGCAAAGTCGACGATCGGGCGCGTGGGGACACTGTCGAAGGATTACTTCAGGGCATAAAAGTCATCTTCTGCTGTCATGGGGGCGATTTTAAAGAAGAATCATGCAGGTAGCTCGGGGGATATTCCCCACCGCCTTTTCGAAGGCAAGCGGCACGCAGGCGTTCAATGTAGCTTGGCTCACATGGAAAACACGTCACGCTTCTCTCTAACGCCCCTGTTAACGGCGTTGATCGCTGTTCTTGGAACAACCGCTCTTGCCGTTGTATCAGGTCTCTTTCCAGTAGCCTCTGCTGAAGAAGAGACGAATGCCCCCAGTTCCTCTTCCAGCACCATGGCTCCGACCATGGTGGTCTTCGATTCCTCCGGTTCCATGATCACCAACGATGCCGGCGGCCAGACCCGCATTGATGCCGCCAAAGATGCCGCCCGCACCTTCATCACGGAGGCTGGTGACGACGCCCCTCTGGGGCTTGTCACCTACGGCGGCAACACCGGCGAGGCCCCCGAAGATGAGGCAGCTGGTTGCCAGGACATCACCGTGGTCACACCACCCGAGGCCGGCAACTCTGAGAAGATGATCGCCCACATGGACGGCCTGCAACCGCGCGGCTTTACGCCCATCGGCGAGTCCCTGCGCAAGGCCGCGGCTGAACTCCCAAAGGAAGGCCAGCGCAGCATCATCTTGGTTTCTGACGGCGTTGCCACGTGTACCCCGCCACCAGTCTGCGATGTAGCGAAGGAACTGAAGGAACAGGGCATCGACCTAGTCATCAACACCGTCGGCTTCAACGTTGAGCCCGAGGCTCAGCAGGAACTGCAGTGCATTGCCGACGCCACCGGCGGCACCTACGCCAACGCCTCCGACGCCGATAGCTTGGCCAAGGAGCTGAACCGTGCGGCCCCGCGCACCTTCAACGCCTACGAGTCCAACCTAGAGGAGATCGAAGGCGGCGAAACCGAAGGTTCCCCGGCCAAGGTAGGCCGTGACGTAGAGGCCTTTTCCACCACCCTTCCACCGACGGAAGGTAAAGGGCACTCCGCTGAATCCACCACCTACTTCACCACCCCCATTGCTGAAGGCGAGCACGTGGTGATTAGCGCCAACACGACACAAAAGCCGAGTATTAATAACTTCCGAAAAGGTGGATCACACCATTTAGGTGTTGACTCAGTCGAGCTATCCTGCGAGCTCGACACCGCTACCGCTAATGACCTCGGCCCGAACCAATACCAAACAGCGACCCTGTATAGCACCCAGGGCGGAGAAGAAGGATGCGATTCCGATGAACTCGCCTTCACTATCGAGCGGGCAGGCGACTGGAAGCAGGATGAAGAGCTCAGCACAGAAGTGACCATCACCCGCTTTGGTGAGCCGGACATGGAGGGCCAACCGGACCCGGCCGAGGAAAAGACCCCTGTAGACCCAGTCACGGTGTCCGGTGACCCCGCCGAGGTTACCCCCGGAACGTGGTTCACCAACGCTGCTGAGCTCACCCCACAGCAGCCTGTGCGCGCACAGATTGTGCCTGGTGAAACGCACTTTTATCGCATTTCTGCCGAACACGGGCAACAGGTTGCCGGCACGGTCTCCATGGTCGAAGAGGCCGATGACTTTGACAACAACGGGCCGGGTGACTCCCTCGTTCTTACCGGCTACAACGAAGCACGCGCAAAAATTGATCTGGAGGGTTCCCGCGCCGTCGTAATTAAAGACGGCACAATCGATTTCAGTTACCCCGCGCCCATCCTCTTTGCCAACCGCTATGGCGGCTCGCACAACGATGGTGCGGGAGGTCTAGGAATTGAAAAGGTATGGCAGGGCGGCGAGCAATATATCGCTGTCAACTACGAGCAGCTCCTCACCGACCAGGAAATTGATGAAAATACGCAGCTTCCCGTGCTGACCTATGACCTCGTTGCAGACGCCGTGGGCGATCCCGTTCCGGAGCCAACCTTCGCGCCAATCAAACACGAGACCGAGAAGCCCTCTGCGCCAGCGGAAAAGGAAGATCAAGAAGACACGGAGAACCGCGCGCAAGACAACGATGACTCATCACTCTTCTCCGGCTTCCCCTTCCTCTTGGTAGGGCTCGGCCTTCTGGTCCTTTTCGGCCTCGTCATCGCTCTGGTTGTTGTCATCAGGAGCCTCAACCGCTAGCCACGCTCGCGACGAATGTCGTTCACGGTAAATAGTGCCCCGAATCTGCAAGGCCAAAGATTTCGGGGCTTATTTACGGTGAAAGTCGGGCCGAGCCCTCGAGTCGGCATTTCGGGCTTAAGGCCGGCCTGGTGAGGGCGAAAACGAAGAAGCCCACCAGCCAAAGTGACTGGTGGGCTTGGAAGTTGGTAGCGGGGGCCGGATTCGAACCGACGACCTCTGGGTTATCGGATTACATTCGAGCCTAACAGGCGTCATTCGATTCTGACCATGCTGTTTAGAGGCATTTTCGATCATTTAGAACCATTTAGAATCATCCAGAATCATCCCTCTAGTGCACCATCTAGTGCACCACCTTCAAGTGCCGACTGCATGGCCGAAACGTCGGTAAGGTCCATGTAGTTTCGGGCGTTCATGGCCTCAGTGTGACCAAAGAATGCGCTGCGAATCTCGGCGGGAACTCCGCGAGCGATTGCTCGGTTGTTGAGTACCGTGCGCCAGGCGTGTGATCTCATAGAAGAAACAACCTCATCTTCCAGTTGAACGCCAATGTCCTTATAGAGCGCCGCACATGCCTTAACGGGCTCTTCCGGTTTTGGGGTGCGTAGCGGGGTGAGGTAGAACATGACGGGTTCAGCGGGTCACCACAACATGTAGGGGTCCCTGGTGTGAAGATGAAAGTTCCTACACAACCATCTAAACCCACCAGGAACCCGTACTGTGAAGCCTACTGGAAACCTCGTCGCCGACACCATCTGCCGTACCGCGGAAATCGGACTTGCCATCACCGGTGCCGCTGATGCCGGACCACTGACCATCATTGAAGCCACGCCAGTAGCCGTTATCGGCGCGTGCCCGGACTGCGGACAGTCAGGAAAGTTACGCGACCACATCACCCGTCGACTCGTCGATCTTCCCGTCGTCGGATTCCCCACCAGGCTGCACATAAAAGTCCCCAGGTTCCGGTGCACAGCCGCCTCATGTAAGAGAAAGATCTTCCAAGAATCTTTAACCTGCGCGGATGACGGCGCCAAGCTCACTGACCGGGTCACCCGCTGGATCTTGCAACGCCTTGCTATTGACCGGATGAGTGTGTCGGCTACCGCCAAAGCACTCGGTGTGGGCTGGGACCTGGTCAACCAGGTCGCACTAGATGCCTGCCGCCAGCTTGTCTACGGCGACCCCTGTCACCTAGACGGGGTTCGCGTCCTCGGAGTCGATGAACATGTATGGAAACACACCAGAAAACCAGGCCAGGCATCAAACCTGGTGACCATACTCGTTGACCTCACCCCGCTGGTGGACGGGCGTGGGCCTGCTCGTTTGTTAGACATGCGACCGGGCAGGTCCGCAGACGTGCTGAAGCGGGTGGCTTAAAGAGCGCGACCCCAGCTTCCGGGAGCAGATACAGGTGGTGACAATGGATGGGTTCACCGGATATGCCACCGCAGTCGAGGAGCAACTACCACAAGCTGACAAAGTCATGGACCCTTTCCATGTGGTGCATCTAGCAGCCGACAAACTCACCAGTTGCCGACAAAGACTCCAACGCGAGACCACCGGGCGCCGCGGACGCAAAGATGACCCGCTGTACAAGCATCGGCGCACCCTGTTGACCAGGACGAACTATCTCACCGAGCGGCAAAAGCACCGCTTAGAAATGTTGTGGGCCACCGATGACGACTACGTGGCCCTAGAAGTAACGTGGCTGCTCTACCAAGACATGATCGCAGCGTACGCGCATCCGAAGAAATCGGAAGGCAAAAAGCTCATGGAACGCATCATCCACACCCTACGTAAAGGATTACCACAAGGCCTAGAAGAGCTCGCCCAACTAGGACGCACCCTGTGGCGAAGGCGCAAAGACGCCACTCGCCTACTTTGATATCGGCGCATCCAACGGCCCCGTCGAGGCAATCAACGGCAGACTCGAACACCTACGCGGCATCGCCCTAGGATTCAAAAACCTCAACCACTACATCTTGCGATGCCTAATCCACTCCGGACAGCTACAGGACAAAATCAACGCACTCTAAAACCGGAAGGGCCCCTTAACGGCGTTGTCCGTCCGCCAGTGCAAGTGCACATCCCCCCCGGCGCCGGGATAAGCGGATCACCGGGACCAATTGTTTCGATTCGCTCTCGCCAGAACTTTTCGCACCGAGCGTCCAGCATTGGCACCGTGCCCGGGTGGCTGGTGATGGACACGACGGCGGTGGCCGGCTGCACGGAGGTCACCGTGCCGTCCGCGCCCGTCATCACCCGGATGAGGGTCCCGCTACCCCGGGAGGTCGACTCAATGGTTGCGGCCTTCCCGATCAGGGCCGGGAAGAAGAGGGTGTCCAGGGCGCACCAGGTGTAGAGCTGTTCCCCGGCCAGGATGAAGCGATGCGGGGTGGGCCGCATCGTCAGGGCCAGGCCGATGATGCGGCCCTCGTCGTCGTACTCGGTGTCCGGGACGGCGGCCAGTCCCTGCCGGACCGTGTCTTCGCTCCGGCCACTGGCGGTGGCCAGTTCGGCGACCGTGACGGGCTCGCCCTCGGCCAGGAGCCGCAGCAGCGGCACGAACAATTCCGGGTCTATTCCGGAGCGCGCGGGGGACAACAGATAGGTGAGGGCCTGGTCGGTGGCGGTCAGGGCATTCCTTTGCTTCGGTAGTGGGGGCTTGGAGCTCAGGCGCAGCAGGAGAGCTCGGAGACGTCGGTGGTGAAGGCCTTGGCGGCGATCCTGATGCCCTCGGCCATCGTCAGGTAGGGGCTCCAGGCGGCGGCGACCTGCGCGGTGGTCATGCCCGCTTCGAGGATGTAGACGCCGGCGGCGGCGATTTCCCCGGCGTCCTTGGCCACCGCGGAGAGGCCCAGGATCCGTCCGGTGTCGCGGTCCGCGACAACCTTGATGAAGCCGCGGGTGTCGCGGTTGACCACGGCTCGCGGCACGTACTCCAGGGGGAGGACCCGGCACTCGCAGCTGATCCCCGCGGCGACAGCTTCCTTTTCCGTCATCCCGACCGCCCCGATGGCGGGACTGGTGAAGGTGACCCGGGGCAGGTGCCGGTAGTCGACCTCGGCCAGGGCATCGGTGAACGCATTGTCCACGGCCAAGGCGCCGTGGGCCGCTGCGACGTAAACGAACTCCCGATGGCCGGTCGCGTCCCCGGCGGCCCAAACCCGCGGGTTGGACGTGGCCAGGCGGGAATCGACCACGATCTCGCCGGATGCGCCGGTCTTCACCCCGACGGCGTCAAGGTCCAGTCCCTCGGTCACCGGGCGGCGGCCCAGTGCCACGAGGATGCGGGAAGCGCGGAACACCTCCTCGCCCCCGGCCACGTTTGCCGTCACCGAGACCCCGTCCGGGCCGGAGGCCACGGAGTCGGCCATGGCCCGCCGGACCACCCGGATCCCCTCGTCGGCGAACACCCCCGCCAACGCCTTGGATGCCTCCGGTTCCTCCTGCGAGGCCAACCGGGAACGGACCAGCATGGTCACCCGGGAGCCCAGCCGGGAGAAAAGCTGTGCCATCTCCAGGGCAACATAGCCTCCGCCCAGGATCAGCATTGATTCGGGCACCTCGTCCAGTTCCATCGCCGTCGTCGAGGTCAGGTACCCGGCCTCGGCCAGTCCGGGAACGGGCGGCACGTAGGGTGCGGAGCCAGTGGCCACGAGGTAGTGCCCGGCCTCGATCGTTCTCACTGCACCATCCGGGGAGATCACCCGGAGCAGCGGTGCGTCCTGGGTTCCGGTGAACGACGCGTCCCCCGAGATCATCGTCCACCCGTAGTCCGCGGCCAGATCGACGTACTTCTCCGTGCGCATACTTTCAACCAGCGCGGCCTTGCCCTGAATCAGGGCCGGCATGTCCACCGGGCCCGCCGAGGCCGCCACCCCAGGGAAGCGGGCCGAATCCAACGCCACGTGGCGGGCCTCCGCGGCAGCCAGGAGCGCCTTCGACGGGACGCAGCCCGTGTTCACGCATGTCCCGCCCACGGTGCCGCGCTCCACCATCACGACGCGCTTGCCCAGTCCGGTGGCCCGGATCGCGGCCGCAAACGCTCCGCCGCCGGAACCAATAATCGCCAGATCGAACTTTTCGTTTGTCATTCCAGATGTCTCTTCCCTGTGGTTCAAAAGTTCCTATGGAACCATTGTGAACCTTCCAGTACAATGGAAGGTCAAGTGTGGTGGCCATTGGAAGGGGAATCGGCGAACATGAGGATCGGACAGCTTGCGGAAGCAACCGGAACCACGACCAAGACCCTGCGGTTCTACGAGGAGTCGGGGCTGCTCCCTCCGGCCGAGCGATTGACCTCCGGCTATCGGGACTACGCCGAGGATGCCGTGGGTCGGGTCGGGTTCATCCACCGGGGCCAGGCCGCCGGGCTGACCCTCGCCCAGATCCGCCAGATCCTCGACATCCGCGACGGCGGCCAGGCGCCCTGCGAGCACGTGCGCGACCTGCTTGACGTGCGCCTCGCTGAGATCGAGCAGCAGATCGCGCAGCTCTCCGTGCTGCGCGACACTATCGCGGACCTCAGACAGGACGCCGCACACCCGGGCCCTGAAACGTGCAGCGCCGATCAAGTGTGTAGGTACTTGTAATCCAATTGGGCACACCTCCTTAGCAACCACGCTATGCGAGAGTTGCAGCTCGACGAGAGCCAGGATGGCAGGATTAACCGCCAGGAGCTATCTATAAATAGGGACTATTTCTTACCTGGAAGTAACATTTTGGCGGTTGAGGATAATACCTTTGGTGCATTTTGAGCCAAAAGCTTCTTGGCCTCTGGACTGACAGTTGCCACAACCACAGCACTCGCAACCAAAACTGAGCCTATAAGAATTGTTTCTTTACTTACCTGCAGTGATTGCAGATTAAATCCCACCGCAACGCCCGCAGGGCTCTAAAACGGTTAGAAAAACTCATCCACGCAGAACAACTATTTGCCTTTCTTACCCCGCCTGAAGGTGTCACCCAGGATTCAAAAGCCACTGTCAGATGCGAGTTTTTGGTACCGGTGTTCTGGGGACTCGGTACTGCCGTGTTCCGGGTAGTTGGTACCGGGCCGAGGGGTGCGTCGGCCCGGACGGGCTACAATTTCAGGGTGGAATCACAGCT
>NZ_CAHJXS010000011.1:0-125223 GCF_903645345.1 Corynebacterium sp. Marseille-Q2823
ACAAGGGCCGGGACCTTCGTGAGCTCATCAACAGCCAGCCGGTCTTTATGGGAGACACCGGCGTGGTTTTCCCACCGGTCAACGTCCAGGTTTCCACTATCAAGGGTGCTATCCAAGTGTCCTGGGACCTGCTGCCGGGACACTCGAGCGCCATGGTTTATGCGTGCCGGGATAGTGAGAAGGAAAAGCTGTCACCGCGCTTCGAACAAGACGTGGACAGCAGCGGGCGCAAGGCCACCATTCCGGTGCAGGAAGCCGGGCAGACCGTGGTCATTTCCCTGCTGGGCCAAGCGGAGTTTCACGGCGCTACCGAGCAGAGCCAGGACGAGGTTGCCGTTCAGCGTTCGGTGAAGCTGGCTAGCGAGCTTGAAAAGCTGGAGCTTTCACGCTGCGAGCGGCGCAGTGACTATGGCCAAGATTCCATTGAGGTGGACTGGTATTCGCCCAAGACCGGTGAGGTAAAGATCTATCTCACGCCGACCGCCCCGCAGGCGGATCTGCGTACGTCGGCGGTGCCGAAGACGTATGTCGAAAGTGCGTTGTCGAGTGCTATCAGCGAGACCCGCGGCGTGTCTGAGCCGGGCTCCTTCCAAACCACGACGGTGCCGTGGCCGCCGGATTGGTACGAGGTCTATATCACCCCAGTGAACTTCAACGACGCTGATGCCTGGGTCGGTGAATCCAAGGTGTTGCAGCGCGTGCAGTCCATCGAGGATGACCAGTTCCGGCTGATTGAACGCGTGGATAGCCAGCTCGTTACTTTCGACTGGCCGAAGGGCGCGACCGCCGTGGAGTACTCCACCAACCGCGAGCACGATCAGATTCGTGAGGAAGACTACGACCTCCAGGGAGGCATCCGCCTGCACCTGGATCAGCACGGCGATACCGTGCGGCTGCGGCCCTATGCGGTCTTCGCCGGTAAGCGCACCGAGGGAGAAGAACGTGTGATTCAGTACGAGGGTCTGCGCCCGGTGACGTATGACTTCGAGGTCGATTACTCCCAAGGCCAGGTCCGGGTGTTCCTCTGGAGCTTGGGTAACGGTGATAAGCGCCAGTTCTCCTGCCAGGTGGTCTACCGTGCTGACCGTCTGCCGCTTTTCCCCGAAGACGGCGAGGCGCTTGGCATCGTGGAGACCAACCTGCAGAGCACCACGCACGTTGCTCATGGTTTAGGTCCGATGCGTGGGCAGCATCCGGATTTCACGGTGTCAATTGGTGAGCACGTCCAGCGCGGGGGCTTTATCCGCCTCTTTGCGGTTGAGGGCTTTGACAGCCACGTTGATAGTTCTTTCGATAGCTTCGGCGGGCAGGATGCCTTCAGCAGTTTCTCCGAAAGCTACAGCGACCCCGCCCCCACGCTGAGCGCACTGGATAAAGCCGTAGTGGTGGAAGGCGATGTGTCCTACAGGCTGGTGCTGTACCCACCAATGCAGAATCAGACTCCCCACTATGACCAGAACTACGGTCAGCAACAGTATGAACAGCAGAGCTATGACCAGCAGAATTACGGTCTAGATTACAGCCAGGACCAGTACTACCAAGGGGGCCAGTAGGTATGGGCGGCGCTTTTAGCTATGCATCATTCTCCCGCGCCAACGGCCGCGCCGGTGGCTGGGGAGTAGGGCAGAAAGCCGGCGATATCACCCAGGAGGAGCTGGCTGAGCTGGTGTCCTTCGTACCGACATCGCTCAACAACGGCACGACGATCCCGGATTTTCCCTCCGCCCAGCAGCGCGCGGAGCTGGTCCGCCGTACCGCGGTTTTCGCGTTGACTCCTGAGGCTGAAAAGTGGGTCACCATGGTGTCTGTCCCTGCCGGGCTGGATGCGACCGGCCGCGGCGGCAACGTCTTCACCTACACGTCGATTTCGCGCACAGGAACCCCACCGGCACCGGCGACGGTCCTGTTTTCTCCTGACGTTCCAGCTCCCTTTTCCATCTATGAGGTGGATAAGGTGCAGATACCGGAGGAGATCTCGGCGCGCGGCCCGCTGCACTCGGATGTGCTGCTGGAGGAATTCCTCGATGGGGAGTTCCGCCACCCGGACAAGCTTCCCGCGCCGTTCAAAGCGGTGAGCCCAAACCCGAACCCAACCTTCAACCGCGCATTGGTATCTGCCATGGCGAAGGTGTTGAACTCTCGCAATGGCTTAGTCATTCTCGTAGCGCCCGACAACCAAGCTGCGTTGTGGATTGCCGCCACCGCCCGCGAGGTGGGAGAGGACGGTTTCGGGTTCTCCACGTTTGAGAAGGCAGCTGCCATTAATGAGTTCCCGCTGAGCACATCCACCATGCTAGTGGTACCGCCCAGCGAGAAGCAGCGTCTAGCGGAGACAGCGATCCCCGGCAATCCAGTCGTGTTTGCGCTTGATGAAGCCCTGCCAGACGTCAGCGCTTATGAAGCACGTGCTGCGGAAGAAGCTGAGGCTGTGGCCCCGGAGCCACAGGAGGAGCAGGCTGAGCTGGGTGCTGCGGCCAGCAGCACGCTCGAGCAGGCCACCACACCGAGCTTTGATGATTCCTGGGGCAAGGATCCGGCTGATTTCGGAGCGCCTGTTGCAGACTCCTCACCTTTTGCGCTCTCGGGTCATGGCTCTGCGGCTATTCCGACGAATCCCCTCGATGCGCCTGAGCCGAGCACGTCGCAGGAGAACCCATTTGCTCAGGCAGGCGCCTCATCAGTTGATTCAGAAATCGCGCAAAACCCGGCAGATAGTTCGGCTAATCCTCAGGAGGTGCAAAACACTGATGGGAGAGACGTAGCTTCTAACGCACGCCCCGTAAGCAATGGAGGAAACGCCTTCGTCCCATCGCTGAGCGGAGATGAGTACCAGAATTTAGTGCACTTCAATGCGTACTGGTGGATTCAGCATCTTGGTACGAACGTTGGTCGGTCAATTCAGCTTGCGTATTTGGATATGAGAGATTTGTCTGGTGGCTTAGACAAACGGCTAATGGCTGCGGTCGTGGCATCCTGGGCGTTTTATTTCCCGCCCTATTTCAACCTTCTTGCTTTTGATGCTCTAAGAAGGTGGAGTGGCTCTGATTTGGAACACATCGTTAATCTCACAGTGGACCTTTTTTCGGGAGTATTTCCACTACAAAAATCAGAACGGCATGCTCAAGGTCTGGCCGCGGAAGTGCTAAATGATGTCGTCGTCAAGATGGCACAGCGAGAAAACGGATTCCGCAACCAAGCCCTTCAACAGAACTCGCATTTCTCGAATTCCAGGGAACAGGGCGCTGAAGCCTTTGGCCTAATGGGATTCAAGTTTCCGGGCAACACTCAACGGAGATAGAAAATGGTGGTTAAGCAAGTGTCTGTCGAAAATAGTCAAGGGCATCCTGATCCCATGCGAAGGCAATATGAGAGTGAATTACAGAATTCACCTGCGGACCATGAAAATCTGTGGACGAATCAAGAACGCGATTTGATTCTCGACCAGTCTCCATTCGAAGAGCACGAAACAGCTGAGCTAGAGCGGTTGTCGAAAGACAATAGGGGTCCACAGAATATGGCTTTGAAGATGGAGAATCCCTTTGAACCTAGCGAAGTAACTATTGAAAAAACTGAAGTGGAAGCGGAGGAAGTCTCGCGCTGCGATGCATGCTCAAGGGAGTTGAATGCTTTCGCTCCTCGGCTTACTGCGGAGGAAAAACGTAAGCTCAGGGAATTCGATCCGCGCTGGTGGATCGAGCACTTGGATATTAACCGTGGTCGCTCAATCCAGTTGGCCTACCTCGACAAATCCTCCTTGGGTGAGGGGATGGACAAGCTGCTGATGTCCGCGATTGTTGCCTCCTGGGTTTTCTACTTCCCGCGGGATTTCAACCTCTTGGCAGAGGATGCTCTGCAGCCCTGGGAGAACCGCGAGCTCGAGCGCATCGGATACCTCACCGCTACGCACTTTGCGGGAGTCATCGCGCTGGAGCATTGCGAGCGCTATGCCACGGGGCGCGTCGCCATGTTGCTGGACGCTACGGCGCGCTTGCTTGGGGAGCACTCAGCCCCCATGCAGCAGCAACCGGGTCCAACACCCTTTGCACAGCGCACCGCGTGGTCAGACCGAGGAGTACCTCCCAGCATTCTCGGTGAGCACGGGCGAAACACGGGATTCCACGGAAGGTAAGAGAAGGAAAGAAGCGTCATGGCTAAATACACACTGCGGGACGGCGAGTCCCGCCGCATCGGCTCAGACGGCATCCTGCGCGTCGAAGCCTTCGAGATGGGAACCGGCGGCGCCTCGATGGAGCTGGCGATCCTGGGGGAGGGCGTTGACGCCGTGCGCGTCCACGATCTCTCCCTCATGGTGCACTCCTTGCCTGAGCGCGCCACCATCGTCGTGCGCCCCAAGCGGGGCGGGACGTTCGGCCTGCGCAGCGAGGTGCGCCTGACGGTGAGCAACGCGGGCGACTCGGTGACGTTCCCGCGCGTGCTTATCGACGCCGCCGAGGACTCCGCTGAGCGCCTCGCCGAGGTCACCGCGGAATCCGGCAGCTACCGTCTGGAAGCATTCGGCACCACTGAGGGCGCCGGAATTACCGACTCCGCCCGCGAGGTGCGCTCCAAGATGCGCCGCGCGGAGCTGGACGTCGCTGGCCTCGATGCCGTTACCGTGGTCGTCGATGGCTCCGCCTCCATGCAGGTCAACGTCACCCCAAAGATCGTTGAGGCGGCCGCCAAATACATCGATGCGCTTTCCGATGCCTTCCGGCACTTCCGCGCCACCGACGGCCAGGACAGCATCGAGACCCATAAGGTAGACGAGCTCACGCGCTTCATCGCGGGCGTTATTGATAACGGAGCGGAGCGCGTCGGCCAGCGCCCGTGGCGTGGGCCGACGGTGGCTTCCACAGCCTCTCTTGCCATCTACGTCACCGATTCCCCCGTGGCCTCCATGCTGGACACCCAGGTGCCCACCGTCGTGCTCATCACGAGCGCCATCGGGCGCCAGGAGTTGGAGCTTGCGCACATCAACGGAACCCCAGCTCATGTGGCGTACGCGGTGATCGACGGGGACGTCGTCAAGCAGCTCGATACCGGCGCCAACACGGAGCTTTCGGAACTGACCGATCGCGTCACCGCCATGCTGAAAGAGAGGAACTAATGAGCCAGGCACGTTGCCCGTGGACCTTTAAACCGCTCGAGGATGGTGTGACGGTGAGCCCGTACACCAACCGCGAGCTGCCGCAGGGATGGACCGACGCCGTGACGCATTGCGTGGCCATGGCCGGTGCGCGTAACTCCGGTAAGTCGCTCTACACCGCAGTGATGATCAAGCAGCTCAAGCAGCTGGCGCACAAGCACAATCGCTCCGTCCAAGCGGCGGATGAATCCACGCGCGAGCGCTACGCGGAGGTCTATGAGCGGCCGCTCTTTGAGGAGATGCGTGCCATGGACCCCACACCAAGTGCGGTGGCTACCGACGCCTACCAGCGCGATCCGCTGATTTTTGAACTCGGTAAGTGGCCGGATGAGCAGGGCCACGAGCGCATGAATTACCTGGTCTTCCGCGACGTGGCGGGCGAGGACCTGGAGAACCCTCCGGAAAACGAAGCGGACCGCGAGAACCTCGCGTTCTTCTCCCATGCGGACTTGGTGATTTTCCTCTTCGATCCGCTCCGCGTGCAGCAGATTCAGGATTTTATCCACGGTCTGATCCCGAACATTGGTGAGCTGGGCGCGGACTCTTTGCGGGTCCTGGATAACCTGCTGGATTTGCTCGATACGGAGACCCCGCCGCCGCTCGCGGTGACCATTTCCAAGTTCGATACCGTGCAGAAGCTGGAGCAGGTGGATGACGTGCGGTGGAAGAAGCTCATGGCCAACCGCGGTGCTGCCTTCCGCCGCGACACCGGGTGGAATTTCCGCGATTCGGACCGTTGGATGGTTCACCTCGAAGCTGAATCGCTGTTGCGCTTCTTGGGCGCCAACGATCTGATCAACAAGCTCTATTCGGCAGCTCCGCGCGATGGCAGCTTCTTCGTGGTCTCCGCCTTAGGGGAGGCCCCGACCGGCCGCCAGCTGGCGCGCAGCGGCATTGCGCCCTATCGTGTGCTGGATCCCATCCGCTGGCTGCTCAGCCGCCGCGGAGTTTTTGTGCAGGACGTGTCATGACTTTCGGCAGCCCGCAGTCCCCAGGAACACCACCGCTTGGCCCGTCTGCCGGGATCACGCCGGACTATCGCTTTGGACAGGTCAGCGATTCTGTTCGCCAGACCCGCCGTGCCGCCGATATGAAGGCGCAGTGGGCACCGTGGCCGCTGAAGGTCTCAGCGGTGCTGGAGGTCTTCATCACGAGCTACGCGGTATACAACATCTGCCGGCTCGTTGCCTTTGAGAACAGCCCGGCCGCGGTAAGCCGTACGGACCAGCTCTCCACGGAGCTCGGCGTGCTGCTGGGCGTGCTGGTCCTTCTCGTGTGTGTCATCACGACCTATGTGCTGCACGCGCAGCAGTCGGCGCGGATTGCCTTGACCGCTATCAGCGCCATCGTGGTATTGCTCATTCCACTGAGTTCGGTGATGCCCGCGTCGATCGTCTCCGCGGCAGTCATCGTTCTGCTGTGGTTGCCGGCGAACCGGCAGTGGTTCGGTGGACAAACGCCACAAACCTAGGCCTTCTTGCGCAGCTCCTCGAGCGCGCGGGAATTGCCCGCTGCGGCAAACAGGTTAAACGCAAAGTGATACATGTTGCGCGCGCGGTCTGCCGCGTTGGCGGCGGTGTAGCGATCCCCAAGAAGCTCAGCTACCTCCGCCATGGCGTTTTGCTCCGAAGACGTGGTGGCCTGGGACGCGGGGTGCTTCTCCAAGAAGTCGAGCAACACCTGGGTGGATTTAAACATGTCCTGAGCCTGCGTGCGCAGGCTCTCGGAATACAGAACGGTCCACTTGGCGGCTACGGGGAGGCTCTTGAGCTTCGTGGAGTCCACATAGCGTGAGGCCAGGATGTCGTAGGCCTCCTCCGGATCGCGGTGGCGAACATCGAGGGCCACGGTCTTGAGGAGGGCGTGCAGCTCACCGTCGAGGTCGCCGCAACGTTGGTACTCGCGGGCAGCGGCGGCAAAGCAGGCCACGCGCTGCTCTACATCGTCAGGGGAGTGTTGTGCGGCATCGCTGTAGAAGCGGGCCAGCATGGGCGCTGGGAGCTGCTGGTAATCTTCGTCGCTGCGTGCGTTGGAGAGGATGGTGAAGGACTGCGCAGCCACGCGTTCACAGTCGGCGGCAGAGTTGGATGCCCAGAGTGCGCCCACGGCCGATTCGAGGATGGCTTGAAGGATTGCGGCCATCGTGGCACCCGCTCCGTCGAATTTGCCTCCGGTCACAGCGTCGTTGACAGCCACGAAGTCGGCCGCATGCGCCTTTGCATCGCCGTTCTTTGCGAAATCTAGAAGTTCCTGCAGATCCGAGAGCGACGTCGTGCTGTCGGGGCTGATTGATGCATTCTCGCTAGCGGGGGCGGACTCGGAGAAATCCTTGTGGCTGGCCGCGGTGCGAGCTGCGGCGATCTCGCCCAGCGCGGTGTCGTCACCAGCCGCTGCTGCCTTGGCCGCAAATCTCTCTGCTTCTTCGGTGTTGTCGTTATCCAACCATGCGCGGGCCACACGCGTATAGCCAGTAGCTACGAGAGACGGCTGCCCGGTCAGCGCTCCAATCGAGGCAATGGTGAGGGAATCGTCGATGTTCTCGATGGTGCCAGCAGCCACGCGAAGTGTCTCCCGCGCCTCCAAGTAGTGGGCGGCAGGGACGGCATCCTCCGCACAGCCTTGGAACGTGTCGTTGGACAGCACGCGGTCGATCTGCTTGTCAATGTGGGCGGACTCAACGGTGGGAAGAGAAAGCCCCGGCGCCTGGGCACGCGCATAAGCGAGCATACGCTCGGCGTCGGCAGAATCAAGCAGGGGATACGTCGCGTCAGAAGCCATGGGGGAGATTCTAGTAGAGGACTCCGACGCGCGCGGGCCTCCTCGTAGACTGGTGGGCATGGATTCTCTCAGCCCCGCCGGGCGCTATGCCCCGAGCCCGTCCGGCGATCTGCATCTGGGTAACCTCCGCACGGCGTTGCTGGCTTGGCTCTACGCCAGGAGCAGCGGGCGCCGCTTTCTTATGCGCGTGGAGGACATTGACACGCAGCGCTCCTCGCGGGAGTCGGCGCAGCGCCAGCTGGAGGACCTCGCCGCGCTCGGCTTGGACTGGGACGGGGAAGTTATCTACCAACAGGATCGCTACGCGGCTTATGAGGAGGCGCTCGCGCAGCTTCCCACCTATGAGTGCTATTGCTCGCGCAAGGACATCCAGGAAGCCTCCCGTGCCCCACACGCCATCCCAGGACAGTACCCGGGTACCTGCCGCGCGCTTAGCGACGATCAGCGGGCCGCCAAGCGTGCCGAACTCGCCGCCCAAAACCGCGTGCCCGCCATACGCCTGCGCGCCGACGCCTCCTCCTTCACCATCCACGATGCCCTCGCCGGCGAGTACACCGGGGAGGTGGATGACTTCATCCTGCGCCGTGGCGGCCAGCCCCCGGCGGATCCGAACCAGGGCATGGACTGGGCCTATAACCTGGCGGTTGTTGTTGATGATGCCTTCCAAGGCGTCGATCAGATCGTGCGCGGTGATGATCTACTGTCTTCGGCCCCGCGCCAGGCCTACCTGGCGCACAAGCTGGGCTATCCGGAGCCGGAGTTCGTCCACGTGCCGCTCGTGCTCAACGCTGAGGGTGTGCGTTTGTCCAAGCGCGATGGGGCGGTGACCCTGCGTCAGCTGCTCGATGGGCACGGTAGGGATGCGGGGGACGTCGTCAAGCTCTTGGCTCGTTCCTTGGGATATGAGGCTTCCTCAGTAGAGGAACTGCGCCATCAGTTTCAGCCGGAGAAGCTGCCGCGAGAGGCCTTCGTTTGGGACGGTGCTGTGTAACTCCTCTCCCTCGCCGGCTGTACAGCGGTAGTCTGAGAACAAAAAATTTAACGGAGAGAGAAGCTCAGCATGGAAGTTTTGCTTGTCCTTATTGGCCTGATGCTGTTGACCGTCATCGTCAAGGCGGTAGGGGACAAAATAGGACTTCCCTGGCCGGCGCTTTTGACTATTCTTACGGCGGTGGCGGTTTCGGTGTACGCCACTTTCTCGAATGGCACATTTGAATTCTCCGTGCCCGCTGACCTCATTCTTCCCATCTTCTTGCCGCCATTGTTGTGGGCGCTGGCAAGGAGAACATCGTGGGGCGTCATTCGTGAACAGTGGATGACCATCCTGGCGCTGTCCGTGCTGCTCGTGGTAGCTACGACCCTGGCGGTGGGATTCACCGCTCGCGCATTCATGCCGGGCTTGGGGCTCGCTGCCGCCATCCTTATCGGTGCCGCGATTGCCCCGCCAGATCCGGTGGCCGTCGAGGCCGTGGCAGAACCTGCCGGTATTCCGCGGCGCATCATTTCCGTGCTGCAGATCGAAGGCCTGTTCAATGATGCCGCGTCTATTGTGGCCTTCCACCTCGCCCTGGAAGCCGTGACGAGCTCGGGTGAGATGCATGCCGGGGAAGCGGTGACGAGTTTCCTCTACTCCGCGGCGGTGGCCACCATTCTCGGGCTCGTCGTGGGGCGCGTGTCTTCGTGGTTCGTCGGCGCGGTTCACGAGGTTATCGCTCGCAACGCCTTGACGTGGGTGATTCCTTTTGCCGTGTATATCGCCGCGGAGGAGCTCGGTGCCTCCGGTGTCATCGCGGTGGTGATTGCCGCGGTGGAACTGCACTCCCGCGCGCCGATTCAGGCGGAGGACCGCCTCTCCGGCCAGTCATTCTGGGAGACCGTCGAGCTACTTTTCACGGGTGTGGCTTTCGGCCTCATTGGCTTGACCGTGTTCAGCGCCATCGACGCCGCGGGTGCGGACCTCTGGCATGCGGTCATCATCGGCGTCATCCTGTCCGTTGTTGCCTTCCTCGTGCGCTTGGTGTGGATGTACGCCTTCTATCTCATTAATAGGCGCCGCGGGAAGCCACGCCTGGCGCCGCAGCGCCTGCAGGAAGTGCTGCTTATGACGTGGTCCGGCATGCGCGGTTTGGTGACTCTTGCGCTGGTTCTGTCTGTTCCAAGTGGTTTGAGCTTCTATAACGAGTTGACCGTTATCGCCCTCGTGGTGCTGCTCATGACCATGGTGATTCCCGGCTTGTTGCTGCCGTGGCTTATGCGTCAGCTCGACCTCACTACGTATTCGCAGGCAGCCACGGATAAAATGCGCGCGACCATTACCTCCCGCGCGCGCAAAGCCGGTATCGCTGCGATGCGCGCGAAGTATGAGGAACTGGACCCCGACATTGCGGCGAATATCGCCCGATGGTTTGAGGATCGCCTCGGTGAGGATGAGGATGGCGAGGACGCTACGACTCGTCTGCGTATGGCCATCGAGGCCCGTGAGGTGGCCCTCGCGGCGCGGCGAACAGCCCTCGCCGGTGCCCAACAAGAGTTGCTGCGCCTGCGCCGCGATAGGGAATTCAACCCGATGATTGTGGACGAAGTGCTTGCCGACGTCGACCGGATGTCCCTCGGCGCAAAGAAACACAGTTGAGGGGAGTGCTGATCCGTGACTAAGAATGAGGGCGAGAGGAGCGAATCAATGGACGCCTATGAGTACGCCCAGCTGGAAGACGGCCTGGATTATCTCTACGACTTCTTCGACGCTGACTTGGAGGAGCGCGTGCGCGCCGGGCGTGAGCTGCTGCCAGAAGGCATGGAAGACATCTTGGGCGACCACACCCTGGAAGACTACGTCTGGCTGTGGATCAAAGAACCTGGTCCCAACGGTTTCCGCCAGTACCTGCGCGATGGCGGCTATGACGAGGTCGAGGTGGACGAGGCCTTCTTGCTTGCCCGCACCGAGTGGGGCATGAACACCCCGCCGCATGTGGAGTGGCTCAAGGAAGACGGTTTCGCGGCTCCCGAGTTCGATTAGGGGCGTGCAGCTGTGGGCGTTCGATGAGGCGCCTCCGTCAGCTGCAAAGGAACCAAAGTACTGGCACCTTATGCGAAACTCCGCATGCAATCACCTGGGGTTTTCCATCCTAGTCCCCGCAAATGGTGCCTTTACTTTGGGTCCTTTGCTTGAAGGCTTCAAGCCACCGCATGAAGAATCCAATAGCCTCGATTCCTAACACCGCACATGTGCAAAGGGGATTTGGAATAATCGCAACAAATCTTTGGCCCAGCGAGAAAGGTTATTCCAATCATGCGATTCGATCATTTGACGATCTTGACCCGCAATATCGAAGCCTCATGGGAGTTTTACCATCAACTTCCGAACTCCGAGGTAAAGCCATTGTCTGCTGGAGAAGGATATTTTGAAGTGTCGTTTGATGACAGCGTAATTGGCGTATTCGATTCTGCAGGTTTTGCTTCAGCCACTAACACTAGTCCGGCAACCCCCGGCGGAGCAGTAATCCAGTTTTCTGTCGAGGACGTTGACGAGTACTGGAGTCAACTTCCAGATTCCTATCGCGAGGCTTCTGCCTCACCGAAGGAAATGCCATGGGGTTCTTATTCCGCCTACATTTCGGATCCAGACGGAAACATCTTGGAGTTCTATACGTGGTGAAACGGGGGCTTCGGAGTTCTATACGTGGTGAAACGGGGGCTTCGGATAAAGAAGAAGTCCCCTGGATGATGACATCCAGGGGACTTCCCAGTGGCGGAGGATAGGGGATTTGAACCCCTGAGGGATGTGACTCCCGCACGCGTTCCAGGCGTGTGACATAGGCCGCTAGTCGAATCCTCCGCTGGAAAACATTACATGAGCCCCCTAATGAAGCAAAATCGCCAGGTCAGGGCGAAAAAGTTAAGGATGTAGTGGCTTGAGGCGGAAAGCGCGCTTGGAAGCGGAGTGGGGAGCTGGGTGGTGGGGGAGCGGTTTGGCGTCGGCAAGCAAGGCGCGCTAGGCTAGACCGCAGGATTCCGCGTGGCGTCCATCCTCTGAACTCCCCCAGGGCAGGAATGCAGCAAGGGTCAGGAGGCTCTGGCGGGTGCGCGGGGTCCCCTTTTTATTTGTGTGCTTTCACACGGGGGATGTGACGGGGCGTTAGTATGGTTGCCATATGTCCGCACTACGTCCCGGAAGGAAGACGGATGTCTCTTCTTAATCTTGAAAAGTCCGAGCTTGATGAGCTTGCCGCGCAGGTGCGCAAGGACTACGAGGCCCTCAAGGCTGAGGGGTTGGATCTTGACTTGACCCGCGGTAAGCCGTCCAAGGCGCAGCTTGATCTGTCCAACGATCTGCTCGTTCTGCCGGGGCGCGGCCACTACACCGATGCTGCGGGTAATGACCTGCGCAACTACGGCAACCAGAAGGGCATCAAGGAGCTGCGCGATCTGTGGGGCAAGCTCACCAACATGGATCCGGAGCTCCTCATTGCGGCGGACTCTTCCTCCCTGAACATCATGTATGACCTCATCCTGTGGGCCTACACCTTCGGCACCAACAGCTCTGAGAAGCCGTGGTCCAAGGAAGAGACCATCAAGTGGATCTGCCCCACCCCGGGATATGACCGCCACTTCGCCATCACGGAGTCCTTCGGCTTCGAGCTGATTTCGGTGCCGATGGAAGAAGATGGCCCGGACATCGAAGCAGTCGAGGAGCTGGCCAAGGACCCGCAGGTTAAGGGCATGTGGGTTGTGCCGATGTTCTCCAACCCCACGGGTGCCGTCATCTCGGAAGAGAAGACCCGCCGCCTCGCTGCGATGGAGACCGGCGCACCGGACTTCCGCATCGTGTGGGACAACGCTTATGCCGTGCACACACTGACCGAGGACTTCCCGGAGGTTCTGCCGATTTTGGAGATTGCGGAACAGGAAGGAAACCCGGACCGCTTCTGGGCTATGTCCTCGTCGTCGAAGATCACCTTCGCTGGCTCCGGAGTGAGCTTCTTCGGTTCCTCCGAAGATAACCTCGAGTGGTACCTGGAGCACGCCGGTATCCGCGGCATTGGCCCGAACAAGATCAACCAGCTTGCGCACTACGAGTTCTTCGGTTCCGCCGAAGGCGTGCGCGCGGTTATGCGCCGCCACGCTGCGCTGCTGGCGCCGAAGTTCGAGGCGGTTCTTCGCATCCTGGATAAGAACCTCACCCACCATGAGATCGCGGACTGGACCCACCCCAAGGGCGGCTACTTCATCTCCCTCAACGTGATGGAGGGCACCGCCACCCGCGTGTGGGAGCTGGCCCGTGACGCCGGCATTCTCCTGACCCAGGCTGGTTCGGCGTACCCATACGGCGAGGACGAGAAGGACCACAACATTCGCTTGGCTCCGTCCCTGCCCCCGCAGGAAGAAGTTGAGGCAGCCATGGATGGCGTGGCCACCTGTGTGCTGCTCGCCGCACTAGAGAAGCTGGGGGTATAAGGCAATCAACTCCGACGAGACGGCCTACTGGCTTGACCAGATCATCCCGGCTGACCTCGAGTTTAAAAACGTCGAGGGGCAGCGCCTGGGCTTAGCCTCACTGGAGGGGGATCAGTCCCTCGCCGTCACGTGTGAGTTTGCCGCCGTCGACACCGGGCTAGCGCACGCCGAGCAAAGCATCGACGTGCGCTGTGAGCTCCTCACCGTCGCCCGCACCGGGCAGGTGGAGGTGGCTGCCGCAGTGAGTGCTGCGGCAGCGTTGCTCACGGAAGCCGCAGGCTTGTTGCCCGCGCAACCGGGCCTGCTCTTGCCCAAGCTCTTTGCCGAAGACGATGAGCGCTTCGCTCACTTGAGCGTGCGTCATGGCATGCTCATCGCCCCGTACCTGTGGGGCGGCCAGACCCCGCAGGTGGCGGAGGAGGGCCGCCTGACGCTGGTGTGCCAACTGCTGATGCTGAGCGACGCCGAGTATGCCTACGCCGTCGAGGAAGGCGTGCCGGCGCTGCAGCAGGCGGTGGCAGAGCAAGGCATCGATCTGCTGGATTGGCAGCGCTCGGAGTGACGTGTCGGGTTGAGACGCTACACTGACTAACCGTGGCTCTATACCGGAAATATCGTCCAGCAACCTTCGCGGAAGTGGTAGGCCAAGAGCAGGTCACCACGCCTTTATCCGCTGCCCTCGACGCAGGGCGCATTAACCATGCGTACCTCTTTTCCGGCCCGCGTGGCTGCGGAAAGACGTCGTCGGCGCGCATCATGGCCCGCTCGCTGAACTGTGAGCAGGGGCCAACGTCAACGCCGTGCGGGGTGTGCGATTCCTGTGTCTCGCTGGCCCCGGGTGGGCCGGGCAACTTGGATGTCACGGAGCTCGACGCCGCCTCTCACAATGGTGTCGAGGACATGCGTGAGTTGCGTGACCGCGCCTACTACGCGCCGGCGGAGTCGCGCTACCGCATCTTCATCATCGATGAGGCCCACATGATTTCCGCCTCGGGCGCGAACGCCTTGCTCAAGGTTGTCGAGGAGCCGCCGGAGCACGTGATCTTCATTTTTGCCACGACGGAGCCGGAGAAGATCATCGGCACCATCCGTTCGCGTACCCACCACTATCCCTTCCGCCTGCTAACTCCACCGGCGATGAAGGGGCTGCTGGAGCGCACCGTGGCCTCGGAGAACGTCCACGTGGATGACACCGTGTACCCCATGGTCATCCAGGCCGGCGGCGGTTCGCCCCGCGATACCTTGTCCATCCTGGACCAGCTGTTGGCGGGCGCAGGCCCCGATGGGCTGACCTACGACGTGGCCCGCCCGCTTCTGGGTGTCACGGACGTAGGCCTGCTGGATAACACGGTTGAATCCCTGGCGAACCAGGATAAGGCTGGGCTCTTCCGGCTTGTCGACGATGTCATTGAGGCCGGCCACGACCCTCGCCGCTTTGCCATTGACCTTTTGGATCGTTTGCGGGATTTGATGATCCTGCAGGCCGTCCCTTCAGCGTTGGAGGAGGGGTTAGTCTCTGCGCCGACTGACCGCGGGGAAGTGCTTACCGCCCAGGCGCAGCGCTTCTCCGGCCCACAGCTGGCCTACCTGGCCGAAACCGTCAACGAGCGCGTGTCCTCCCTGCGCGGCGCGACGTCCCCGCGCCTGCTCCTAGAAATCCTTTGCGCACACCTCATCGTTGGTTCAGCTCCTGCGGCGGCAACTGCCGGTCAGCTGCCCACTGCTGCCCCGCAGGGGGCGGGCGTGCAGACTTCCGCTCCCGCTGGGCAGGGAACTCCGCCTGCGCAACGCCAGCAATCTGCGGTCGCTAGCGCCCAGGATCCCGCTGCCGCCGCCGCAGCTATCATCGCGCAGCGTCGCAGCCGCCAGGCTGCAAAACAGGAGGCCCAGCAGCAGCAACCACAACAGCAACCACAGCAGGTCGAAAGGACCCAAGAAACAGCCCAGCAGACGCAGCAGACCCCAACCCCTGAGGCTGCGCAGCCTCAGGCACCGGTGGAGCGCCCTGCACAGCCGGAGGCGCAGCCTGAGCCGCAGTCAGAGCAGCCTGAGCAGCACCAAGAGCGACCGGAACACCAGCAACAGGAGCAGCACGAACAACCGCAGGAAGCGGAACAGCCGGAACAGCCGGAACAACAAGAACGGCAAGAACAGGCTCAAGGACAGCCACAAGAACAGCAGCCTGAGCCCGAGCAGCCTCAAGACCCAGCCGCGGAAATTCGCGGGCGTTGGTCTGACCTGCGGGCGACGATTGGGCGTCGGAACAAGGTCGCTGAAATCATGCTCGCCGAAGCCCGTGTCCTCGGCGTGCGTGATGACACCTTGGTTCTTGGGCACACCACCGGCGCGCTGGCGGAACGCATCAACTCGCCAGGCACCAACGAGGTCATCGTGACCGTCCTTAAGGAAGAGCTCAACCGCAACCTGAAGGTCACGTGCGTCATCGGCACAGACCCGAAGGCCCACGGCTTCACGGTGGCTGAGCCAGCCCAGCGCACCCAGTGGAACCCCAACCAGCCACCACGCGAGGCCGCCGAGCCCGACGAGGAGGCAGAGAGTCCGGAGACTCCGGACAACGCTACTGATTCGCACTCTTCCGACACTGTGCCTGCTTCCGCGGCAGCAACAGAATCTGAAAGAGGAGACAAGCCCAGCGAGTCCGAGGCGAAGGAACCCAGCAATGCCAGTGATGACCCGTGGGGTGCGCCGCGCCGGATCGGGCAGCAGGCTCCGTCTTCTGCAACGACGACGGAGCAGCCGCGTGAGGCAGCTGAGTCGCAGCCGCCGGCAGACCCGCGACCGTCGGCAGAACCACAACGTCCGGACGTCGCCCCGCGCGGGGCGATGGTGCCCCCAAAGAGGGAGGCCCGTGGTAGCCAATGGCGATCACGCATCGCGCAAGCGAGCCAAGTAGCGGCCCAGCGGGATGAAGAGTTTTCCAAAGTTCCCAAGTTTGGCAACGGCGTTCCACTGCCGCCGGAGCCAGGCCCGGAGGAAGGCGAATTCGAAGCCCCACCGGAGGAGTACGGTCCGCCGGCGGGGGCGAATGGGGCGTCGGAAAGCGCAGGCCAAGCGCCTGCCGCGCCGCAACAACCTGCGCCTCAGCAAGCTTCCGCTCCGCAGCCGGAGTACACCCGCGCGGATGAGGAGCGCGAGATGATGGAGGCCGCGCAGAATGCCGGCGAGATGGACCACCGCAACGCCACGGAGGTGGCCATGGAGCTCCTCGCACAGGAGTTGGGAGCGCGGCGGCTCTAGCGTGGCATCTGTACACTTGGCGCGTAGTGAAAATAATCGTGTGAAAGGATTTTTAGCATGACTGAGAACGACCCGATGCAGCAGGCAAATGACATGAACGAGATCCTGGCGCAGGCAGCCCGCGTCCAGGCAGAACTGCAGAAGGCACAGGAAGAGATCCTGGCCTCCACCGTTGAAGGCACCGCCGGCAACGGCTTGGTGAAGGTCACCATGACCGGCGGCGCTGAGCTGCAGAACGTTACCATCGATAAGTCCGTGGTCGACCCGGAGGACATCGATACCCTCCAGGACCTCATCGTTGGTGCCTTCAAGGAGGCCCACGCTGCTGCTGGCCGCCTGGCCCAGGAGAAGATTGGGCCGCTGTCCCAGGGCATGGGCCAGTCTCAGCAGAACTACGATGGCCCGTCCTTCCAGGATGTCTTCGGCGGCAACCAGTAAGCCGCGCGTTAGACTTAAAGGCCGTTGTTGCTCTCTTCGTGGAGAGCAGCGCGGCCTTTTGTTGTGTCCCCGGCCGTCGAGGTCTGAGGGATTGTTGAGTGAGGGGAGCATTGCGTGTTTGAAGGACCATTGCAGGATCTCATCGATGAGTTCTCGCGCCTGCCGGGTATTGGCCCGAAGTCAGCGCAACGCATCGCCTTCCACGTGTTGCATCAGGACCCAGAGGAGATTGACCGCCTCCAGAAGGCGCTGGGAGCAGTGCGTGATGGGGTGACGTTCTGCCGCATCTGCTGCAATATTTCCCGCGAAGAAGTCTGCCGCATTTGCATCAATTCGCAGCGCGATGCCTCCACCATCTGCGTGGTGGAAGAGCCCAAGGACATTCAGGTCATCGAGCGCACCGGCGAATACGATGGCCGCTATCACGTGCTCGGCGGCGCGCTCGACCCGCTGGCGAACGTGGGCCCGAAGGACCTCAACATCTCGCAACTACTCCAGCGCCTCGGCGGCGTGCTACCGGACCGAGAGCTCGCGGACTCCACCCCGGAGAAGCCGCTTTACGACGACTCCCCGGACATCACTGAGGTCATCCTTGCCACTGATCCGAACACCGAGGGCGAGGCTACCGCGGCCTACCTCGTGCGCCTGCTACGAGACTTCCCGGGACTGAAGATCACGCGCCTAGCCTCCGGCATGCCGCTGGGAGGCGACCTTGAGTTTGTTGATGAGCTGACGCTCTCGCGTGCGTTGAGCGGCCGCCTGACTGTTTAAACCGACGCTTCAGGAAACAGAGAATTAACCGTTGAACTTTTTCTCCAGAGCTTCCATGCCGGTAGGACTCATGGGGATTTCGGTTGTGGAAAAACAACTGCGGTCCACACTCACCCTGTGGACAACCCGCACGGCGCCAGTGTGGGTATCCACAGAAATCCACGCTGGTTGCAGTGTTCGATAGCGTTTAGGCCGGCATGGGCCCGACCCCCGGAAAGTGGACACGTCGGGGGTCGGGCCCTTACTCGTAGCGAAGCGAGCTGAACATCCCGGTTTCCATGTGATAGGCGTTATGGCAGTGAAATGCCCACTCACCGGGGTTGTCAGCGATTAGGTCGGCGATCATGGTTTCACCGTGGCGGAGAAGGACGGTGTCCTTGCGTAGCCCGCCGCTGCCGGGCAGCGCCCACGTGTGGCCGTGGATGTGCATGGGATGGGGCATCATGGTCCTGTTGCGCATGACCATCCGCAGGCGCTGGCCCTCCTGCACGGTCGCGGAGGAGGATTGGCCGTCGGTGAGAATGCTCCATTCATACGGCATCATCTGCCCGCCCAGGTCGATGCTGACTTCTCGGTCTGGTGTTTCCTCGGGCAGGAGTGCACGGTCTGCTGGCTTCAGGGAGGACAGAAGCAGTCCGGTGGACGACAACTCGGGGAAGTCGACATCGGGGTGGGGGGCCTGGCCGCCGGCGGTGCGGATGACGGCGAAGGCGCGGTCGTCCTTACCCACCGCCAAAGCCGTGAGCGGGAAGATGCCGTCGCCGAGGATGACCTCGACGTCGACACGCTCGCCCATCGACAGGTAGATCGATTCGGTCTCCCGGGGCTGGACGGGGAAGCCGTCGGTGTGGGTGACGGTCATGCGGTGACCACCGAGGGCCACCTTGAAGATGGTGTCACCGCCGGAGTTGATAAACCGCAGGCGGGCCTTGTCGCCCGGGCGAGCCTCGAAGGTCCGGTGAGCACGGGGGATACGTCCGTTGATGAGGTAGTGCGGATACATCACATCGCCGGCATCCCCGCCCAGTACCCGGTCCGGGGTGCCGTGCATCATATGGCCGTGACCTCCCATCCCCTTCTTCCCGTTATGGTCGCCCGAACCCATTCCGGTGAGCTTGTCGAGCTCATCGTCGGGAGTGCCCTGAATGCCATCGACCCAGTCGTCGAGCACGATGGTCCACTCGACGTCCTGGTCCTCAGTGTCTTGCGGGTCACGGACGATCAGTGGGGCGTGGAGGCCGCGATCAAGCTGCAGGCCGGAGTGGGAATGGTAGAAGTAGGTGCCACCGTGGGGGACTTCAAAAACATAGGAGAAAGACTCGCCAGGTTCAATGGGGTCCTGGGTCATGCCGGGCACACCGTCGGCTGCGTTGTGGAGTGCGATGCCATGCCAGTGGATGGAGGTGCTCTCAGGCAGTTCATTGGTGATATCGACCTGAGGACGTCGCTCCTCGGCACGGTGTCAGAGACGTATCCCACGTCTGGCTGATACCGCCATCTGAGAGGGCGTCGCGTCGGCGTCGGCACCGAGCACTGGGGGATGGGCGAGAGGAGGGACGGTGTCGAGGCAGCGGGTCCGGGGTCGCTGGTGCAGGCGGCCACGGCCCCGGTGCCGGCGAGGACGAGCCCACCGAGCAGAAACTGTCGTCGGGAAAACGCGTTCATCATGACTTCACCTTCCTTGGTGCTAGATTTCAGCGACACGGGAGACAGGCGCAGGTGAGGACCCTGCTGAGCCATCACGTCAGGCGCAGGTCTGTGACGCAGGTGGCACCGTCGTCGGCGGTGGAAAACTCCGCGGTGCCGGTACGCCCCTGGTAGCTGACCTCAATCAGGCCGGTGGCATCATCGGGAAGCCAGAAGCCAATAAACCCGTTGTCGAAGGTGGTTGTTGCCTCGTCCACCAGGACCTCACCGGTCGCCTCATCGGTGATCGTGACCTGGATATCCTCATTGTTGAGTTCCCCCAGGCAGGTCGTGAGGCTGTGGTAGAAGCAGTCGTGGGTGGAGGTGAGATAGGGTGCGATCGAGACATACGTCTGATTGTCGGGAAGATCGACCACGACTTCCTGGTCATCGCTCGAGAGCAGCAGTTCATCGGTACGCACTGAGGCGATCAGATCCGTGGGAAGCTCAGTGACCTTCTGCCGGTCGAGGTGATCAATGATCTCCACCGCGTCCATGGCGGCCAGGCCATGGGTAGTCAGGAATGTATCCTGGGACACCGTCCCGTCGCCGGTGGGTTCCGGGTCGGCGGCCGAACACCCCGTGAGGGCGAGAGCAAGGGCGGCGACTGCAATCGCTGCTCGTTTCACGTCAATCTCCTTGGATCGTGGGTAGGACCGTGAGAAGACACCGCCCCAAGGTCGATGTCATACCTTTATCTAGCACGGGTGCCTGACGGACTAGAAATCAAAAACCCTGCTCACAGCCTTATAGCAGGGCGAAAAGAGGGCGAATTCGGTGAGCTGGGTCACCACCGGGACACCACCCCACAGCCGTGGGCGATGTCCTTCTACCCGCCCCGGGTATGCGGTGCTTGCAGTGAAATCCCTGGTGGCGCCTGCTGAACCGACCAGGGGAGGCGATGCCGCCGGCCCGGGGTGGGGCACAGGGGTGACGGCGGTCGAAGGGTTATGTTTGAAGATTTGATGAAGATTCCCCGCCGGCTACTGAGCGAGGATGGTATTCCCCGGCATACTGGGGTCTATGGCTGACCACACACCGACCACCGCCACGCCCTCGGGGCGGGTGCTGGTCGTCGATGATGAACAACCCCTGGCTCAGATGGTGGCCTCCTACCTCATCCGGGCCGGCTTCGATACTCGCCAGGCGCACACCGGCACCCAGGCCGTGGACGAGGCCCGTCGCTTTTCCCCCGATGTTGTGGTGCTGGATCTAGGGCTGCCCGAACTCGACGGCCTGGAGGTGTGCCGACGGATCCGCACCTTCTCGGACTGCTACATCCTCATGCTCACCGCGCGTGGCAGCGAGGACGACAAGATCAGCGGTTTGACCCTGGGGGCGGATGACTACATCACCAAACCTTTTAGCATCCGGGAACTGGTGACCCGGGTGCATGCGGTGCTGCGCCGCCCGCGCACCAGCACCACCCCACCGCAGGTGACCACCCCCTTGATCGTTGGTGACCTCATCCTTGACCCCGTCGCCCATCAGGTGCGGGTGGGGGAGACGACCGTGGAGCTCACCCGGACGGAGTTCGAGCTGCTGGTTGCCCTGGCCCTGCGCCCCGGCCAGGTGCTGACCCGCCACGACCTGGTCACCGAGGTCTGGGACACCACCTGGGTCGGTGATGAACGCATCGTCGATGTCCACATCGGCAACTTGCGTCGCAAGCTCGGCACCGACACCCGGGGCCGGGGGTTTATCGACACCGTGCGTGGCGTGGGCTACCGGGTGGGGCAACCATGAATCACGGACCCGGCCTGACCTTCCGCTTCCTGGCCGCCCAGGTGTTGGTCGTGGTGATTAGCCTGCTGGTGGCCGCGGCCGTGGCCACGATGGTGGGTCCGACCCTGTTCCATGATCATATGTTGATGACCGGCCAGGAGGACCCCTCGCTGGAGCTGTTCCATGCCGAGCAGGCCTACCGGGGTGCCAACCTGATCACCCTGGCCGTCGCCCTGCCCACCGCCTTGATCAGCGCCCTGCTGGCCAGCCTGTGGTTATCGCGTCGTCTGCGCACCCCCCTGCAGGATCTCACCCGCGCCGCTACCAGCCTGACGGCCGGCAACTCCCGTATCCGCGTACCCGCCGGAAAAGCAGGCCCCGAGGTCACCACCCTGGCGCATGCCTTCAACACCATGGCCGACCGGCTGGAACACACCGAACAGGTCCGCCGCCAGATGCTCTCTGATCTGGCCCACGAAATGGGCACCCCCTTATCGGTGCTCACGGTCTACCTCGATGGTCTCCAGGACGGGGTCGTGGACTGGAATAATGCCACCCACACGATCATGGCTGACCAACTCACGCGCCTGACCCGGTTGATGGAAGACATTGACGATGTCTCCCGGGCCCAGGAACACCGGATCGATTTGGACCTGGCGGAGGAAGGGCTCGGGGATCTGCTCCATACCGCCGCTGCTGCCGCGGGGGAAGCTTATGCTGACAAAGGCGTCGATTTACAGGTCGAGACCATTACGGACACCGCCCGGGTGCTCGTGGACCGGCAACGGTTCGGCCAGGTGATGAGCAATCTCCTGTCGAACGCGCTACGGCACACCCCGGCCGGCGGGCAGGTCCGGATCAGCGTCCACCGACAGGGGGCGTCCACCGCGCTCATCCACGTCGCCGATGACGGCGAGGGCATCCCACCTGACCAGCTCGGACACATCTTCGAACGCTTCTACCGGGGGGATGCCGCCCGCAGCCGGGACAACGGCGGGGCCGGTATCGGTCTGACCATCTCCCAGGCATTGATCGAGGCCCACGGTGGCACTCTCACCGCCACCTCCCCCGGCCCCGGTCGCGGAGCGGTCTTTGCCCTCCGCCTCCCGCTGTCCCCCTCCCGCCAGTGAGGAGGCTGCTCGGTGCCCACACCCTGCCCCGCCTGCGGGCCGCGCCCTCGACCCATTGAAAATATACCCCCCTGGGGTATGCTGAAATTATACCCCCGGGGGGTATATGCTAGAGAGCGGCATCGCCGCACCCCACCGAACCGAAGGAGCTTTCCCATGATCACCTCCCCGCCCCGCCTCTTGCCGATGGCCTCCCACGGCTGCAGCTGTTGCGGACCTGCCTCACGTGCCGACACCGCCTCCATCCCTGCCGCCAGCGACTCGTCAGCAGGAGGGTCCTCCCCTAGCTACCAGGTCACCGGCCTGACCTGCGGGCACTGCGCGAAAAGCGTGACCCAGGCCCTTCAGGCTCTCCCCCAGGTTGACGACGTCCAGATTGATCTCGCTACTGGTGGTGTTTCCACCGTCACGGTCACCGGTGTCGTACCTCCGGAGATGGTTCGCCGGGCCATCGAGGAGGCCGGCTACACCGTCTTATCCTGATCAGTTTTACCCATCATCTCGACCCCGACCGGGTTGAGCGAAAGGAACGTCATGAGCACTCCCCACCATTCGGGTGATCACCATGGTGATCACCCCGCTCCGGAAACAGACCACACCCACCACCCGGATCATGCCAGCCACGAACACCACGCAGATTCCGACACCCACGGCCAGGCAATGCCCCACGATCACCCGCACTCCGCCCTGGACGAAGACCACCACGTTCATGGTCACGGCGAACACGCCGGACACAGCCCCGCAATGTTTCGGGACCGCTTCTGGTGGTCGCTGATTCTGTCCATTCCCGTCGCTATTTTCAGTCCCATGGTCGCCCACCTGCTCGGCTACCACCTCCCGGCATTCCCCGGATCCACCTGGATCCCCCCGGTGCTAGGCACGATCATCTTCGTCTACGGCGGAACGCCTTTCCTCAAGGGCGGATGGAAAGAACTGAAATCCCGCCAACCCGGGATGATGCTCCTGATCGCCATGGCCATCACCGTGGCGTTTGTCGCCTCCTGGGTCACCACTCTGGGGCTCGGCGGTTTTGACCTGGACTTCTGGTGGGAGCTGGCCCTGCTGGTGACCATCATGCTCCTGGGCCACTGGCTGGAGATGCGCGCTCTCGGGGCCGCGTCCTCCGCGCTTGACGCGCTGGCTGCCCTGCTGCCGGATGAGGCCGAGAAAGTCATCGACGGGACCACCCGCACCGTAGCCATCTCCGAGCTGGTCGTCGACGACGTCGTGCTGGTGAGGGCCGGTGCCCGGGTGCCGGCCGACGGAACCATCCTCGACGGAGCCGCCGAATTCGATGAGGCGATGATCACCGGCGAATCCCGTCCCGTCTTCCGCGACACCGGTGACAAGGTGGTCGCCGGTACCGTGGCCACCGACAACACCGTCCGCATCCGGGTGGAGGCTACCGGTGGGGACACCGCCCTGGCCGGGATCCAACGCATGGTTGCCGACGCCCAGGAGTCCTCCTCCCGGGCCCAGGCCCTGGCGGATCGGGCGGCGGCGTTGTTGTTCTGGTTCGCGCTGATCTCCGCTCTGATCACCGCGGTGGTGTGGACCATCATCGGCAGCCCGGACGATGTCGTGGTGCGCACGGTCACGGTGCTGGTCATCGCCTGTCCGCACGCCCTGGGCCTGGCGATTCCGCTGGTCATTGCGATCTCCAGCGAGCGGGCCGCGAAATCCGGGGTGCTCATCAAGGACCGGATGGCGCTCGAGCGGATGCGCACCATCGACGTGGTGCTCTTCGACAAAACCGGCACCCTGACCGAGGGTGCGCACGCGGTCACCGGTGTCGCGGCAGCTGTCGGCGTCACCGAGGGCGAGCTGCTGGCCCTGGCCGCCGCCGCGGAGGCCGACAGCGAGCACCCCGTGGCCCGCGCCATCGTGGCAGCCGCGGCCGCCCATCCCGAGGCCTCCCGTCGGCAAATGCGTGCAACTGGTTTCAGCGCCGCCTCCGGCCGGGGGGTCCGGGCCACTGTCGATGGCGCTGAGATCCTCGTGGGCGGGCCGAACATGCTGCGCGAGTTCAACCTCACCACCCCGGCCGAGCTCACCGACACCACCAGCGCCTGGACCAGGCGTGGGGCCGGTGTGCTCCATATTGTCCGCGACGGTCAGATCATCGGTGCGGTGGCCGTCGAGGACAAGATCCGCCCCGAATCCCGCGCCGCCGTGAAAGCCCTGCAGGACCGCGGGGTAAAGGTCGCGATGATCACCGGCGACGCCCAGCAGGTGGCCCACGCCGTCGGTCAGGACCTAGGCATTGATGAGGTCTTCGCCGAGGTCCTGCCCCAAGACAAAGACACCAAGGTCACGCAGCTGCAGGACCGGGGTTTGAGCGTGGCCATGGTCGGTGACGGTGTTAATGACGCCCCTGCTCTGACCCGCGCGGAGGTCGGTATCGCCATCGGTGCCGGCACGGATGTGGCCATGGAATCTGCCGGGGTCGTTCTAGCCAGTGATGACCCGCGGGCAGTGCTGTCGATGATTGAGCTGTCCCAGGCCAGCTACCGCAAGATGATCCAGAACCTGATCTGGGCCTCTGGCTACAACATCCTCGCCGTGCCGTTGGCCGCCGGAGTGCTCGCCTCGATCGGGTTCGTGCTGTCCCCGGCCGTGGGCGCGATCTTGATGTCTGCCTCGACCATCGTGGTGGCCCTGAACGCCCAGCTGTTGCGCCGCATTGATCTGGATCCGGCTCACCTGGCTTCGGCCGAGTCGAAGGAGGAACACACCACGCCTACTCCGGCATCCACCGCCGTCCACTGATCCACCACTTCTCTCCACTGCCCCCCCATATGGCCCTGAAAGGCTCCACCACGAAACGCACCCTTGTTCTTTCCGCTCTCGCCGTAGCCTCCACCCTGGCGCTGGCCGCCTGCGGTGAGGGCACCGAGTCAGGCAACACCGACGCCACCACCTCGGCCACCAGCACTACGACGACTACCGCTGAGACGACCGAGACCACCAAGGCGACAACTGAGGCGGACGGGGAGATCTCCGCCGATCACAACGACGCGGACATCATGTTTGCCCAGATGATGATCCCCCATCACCAGCGGGCCGTGGAGATGAGTGAGATGCTCCTGGCCAAGGAGGGTATCCTCGCCCAGGTCGTGGAGTTTGCCCAGGGGTTTATTGACGCCCAGGGGCCGGAGATTGACCGGATGAACGCCATGCTCGAGGCCTGGGGCCAGCAGCCGGTCACCGACTCCGGGGGCATGGGGGCCATGGACGAGATGGGTGGAATAGATCACGGGGAAATGGGTGGCATGAGCGGGGATGATGAGCCAGGAGGACATGACAGCCTTTGAGGAAGCCCAGGGCACCGAGGCTGCCTGCCTCTACCTGGAGCAGATGACCGCCCACCACGAAGGCGCGGTCGACATGGCCTGTGATGAGGTTGCTGATGGGCAGAATCCCCATGCGATCACCCTGGCCGAACAAATTATCAACGACCAGGAGGCCTAGATCGCCCAGATGCAGCAGATGCTCACTGACCTATGACAGGTCCCCGTCTTTTTCTGATCTCGAGGACAGGAATCTGAAAAAGAGAGATAACCGTGACGATTGCCACCTGCTGCGGGCGATGGGTCGGTGTCACCGCAGCGGGGGACGTCGAGGGGATCTACCCTCGGTCCCGACGGGCCTTGTGGACCTAGGTCTTCAGCGTGCCGCGGGTGATCCCGAGGTCTTCCGAGATCGAGGAATACGAGGCTCCCTCGGTGGTCTCGTAGAGCCGGATCGCGTCGGCTTTGAATTCATCGGAGTAAGTGTTTTTCGGTATAGTGTCTTTGCTTTCTTCGGTCCAGTCTGGACCAGTTCCAGCGTGTCCACTAAACGGGGGTCAGGCCCGGTAGTTACTTCTATTGATATCTAGCGCTGCGAGCGCGGCGGCTCCGAGGCGTTAAAGCGCTCGGTGCGCAGCTGGTCAATGGCGGGGATGTTCAACGGCTCAAGTTCGCTGAGCGCGACGCCCATGGCCTTGGCCAGCAGCAGGTCCGCCAGCTGCGGGTTGCGCGCCAAGACGGGGCCGTGCATGTAGGTAGCGATAACGCTGCCCTGCACCGCGCCCTCGGCACCGCGCTGGACGGTCCTGTCAGAGAGGTCCAGAATGGCGGCGGTATCCGCATTGCCGGTTCCACGCGTGAGGGTTCCCAGCGGTTGGGCGGCAGGCCCCAGGATGGTTGCACCCATGTGGTTCTCAAAACCGGTGAGCGGCTCGGTGAGCTCAGCGGTGATGCCGGCCTTGGTGGGTTCGGTGGCTACCTCACCGATGGCGCGCTCGGCCATGGAGGCCGTGGTGGCGTCGATAAGCCCCACGCCATCCACCACGCGGCCGGACGCACGGAAGGACTCGCCGAGTACCTGTAGGCCTGCGCAAATCGCCAGAATCGGGCGCTTCGCGGCCGCCGCGCGGGTCAAGCCACCGTCAGCAATGAGGTGCTCCGCGGCGAGAATCTGTGCGGTGTCCTCGCCACCGCCCAGGGTGTAGACGTCGAGGGACTCCGGCACCGGCTCACCCAGCTTGATGGGCACGATCTCTGCCTCGAGTCCGCGCATGCGGGCGCGTTGGCGCAGCACGAGGGCGTTACCGTCATCGCCGTAGGTGCCCAGGATATCGGGGAGGATGAGGCCAATCTGCAGGCTAGTCATTCGAATGCTCCTTTGCTGCTGCGGCGGTGAGGGCCTTCTTCAGATCACGGAAGGCGGTGTAGTTGGCCAGCACCTCGATGCGGCCCTCCGGGCAGGACTGAATGGCGGTGAGGGGATCCGGGATGAGCTCGTGCGAGATATCCGCATAGACCAAACGCACCGCGAGGTCGGTGCCGCGCTCACCCGCAGCCTTGACTGGCAGATCGTCGAAGTCCTCGAAGCGCACGTCCCACAGCCAGGACATATCAATACCGTCGGCCACGTGGCCGTTGGTGGCGATGACCAGGCCATCGGCCTCGCGGTCCACCATGGACAGTGCCTCCTGCCAGCCGGCGGGGTTCTTCGCCAGGAGCAGGCGGATAGTGCGGTTTCCTAGCGTGACGGTGGAATAGCGCCCGGCCACATCATCGACGCCTTCGGCAGCGGCAATGGCCTTGTGGCGGTCCACGCCGAAAGCTTCGACCGCAGCGGCGACGGCTTGGGCGGCATTGCCGCGGTTGGCCTGCCCCGGCAGGGCCAGCTGGAGCTTGTCGACGCCCTTCGGGCTCACCAGTCCTTCCTTTGTTACTGCCCAGGTGGGTGTGGGGCGGCGGAATTCGCGGCCGTCGGCAAGCGGCTTGACCGCGTGCCAGTCCTCGCCCTCGCGCACGATGTGTCCTCCGGTGCGCGGGCAAGTGACGGATTCACCCATCCAGCCGGCACCGGCGGAAACCCAGATGACGTTCTTCGCGTCATAGGCCACGGAGGTCATGAGCACGTCATCGCAGTTGGCGATGATGAGCATGTCGGGGTGCGCCTCGACTGCGTCGCGCAGGGCCCGCTCGATCTTGTTAATTTCGCCCACGCGGTCCAGTTGGTCGCGTGAGAGGTTCAACAACACCAGCGCGGTGGGGTTGAGGTTATCCGCGACGTGGGGAACGTGGAGCTCGTCCACTTCCAGCACTAAGTGGCTCGCGTCCTTGCCTGCTAGAAGCGCGGAGATGATTCCGGCGTCCATGTTGTCGCCGCCATCATTGGTGGCCACGGAGTGCTCGGTGCGCACAGCGGCGGCGAGCATGCGCGTGGTGGTGGACTTACCGTTGGTTCCGGTCACCAGGATGGCTGGGCGCTGCTTGGCTAGGTTCTGCATGATGGTGGGGTCGATGGCGTTGGCGATGAGCCCGCCAATCATGCCGCCGGCGCCGCGGCCCGTGGCGCGCGAGGCAGTGGTAGCCAGCGTCGCAGCGGTGGTGGCAACCGCAGTGCGCGCGGAGGAGAACGCGCTTCGGAAGTTAAAATTCATGTTCCCCAGGGTAGTCGGGGGACGCTAGTTATCGGTGTTGCGGGAGCGGTTGTGTCCCGAGTTTTGTTGGCCCTGCTGGTTGCCATTACCGCGGCGGCCGCGCCCACCGCGGCGGCGACGCCTACGCCCGTGGTTTCCGCCTTTGTTTCGATTGTTGTTGCCAGAGCCCTGCGAACCTTGGTTATTAGCCGAGCCCGAGTGAGCAGGCTTGTCGCCTGCGGAGCCCTCGGTTGAAGGGTTCTGGTTCTTCTTATCGTTGTGCCCTTGTTTAGCGGGCTGATGATTACCGGAAGATTTACGGCGGGAGCGGCGTCGATTCTTGTTCGTGGAGCGGTTGCGGTTGGACTGCCCACCGGAGCGTCCCTCGCCCTGGCGCTTCCCTGAGTTGCCCGCCCCACCAGATGCGGACTGCTCTTCTGGCTCCGTGGGTTCCTCGATGCGCTCGAGGGCCGCGAGGAAAGCGGTGTCGGACATCAGGGGGATGTCCTTGCGGTGAGCGTGCATGGGCTTGCCCACGAGGTTGGTGGTGATGTTGCAGACCACCAGGGACGTTTCTCGGGTGAGCTTTTCAGAGTAGTTGAGCTCCTCGCGGGCTAGGGCGGCGATGATGGTATCGGGGTCCTCGGTGATTTCCGGGGCTACGACGATCTCCATGCCGCGGATGAGCTCCTTGCCGGGCACATACGGACCGGGGTTGTGGTGCTGGCGGGGCGCTTCAGCAGCGTCGACGCGGACGTGGGAGCGCTGCAGCCCGAAACGATCCGCTCGCAGGTCATCCGGTGTGGCACTGCTCAGTGGGCCTGAAGCTTGCGCGCGATAAAGAGCCACGAGCAGGCGGGTTGCTTCGCGGGAGGTATCTTTTTCTGTCCTCTGCGCACGTTCGACGCTGGCCGTGGGGTCGGGTGCGGAAAGGCCGGTGTCACGCGCGACGGCCGCCAAGCGGATGTCGGTGCCCCACACGCTTTGGCGGCGGGCGGTGGCGAGAGTATCCACGATGGCGACTGGGGTGGGGACGTGTCCCACCTTGAAGCGGCGGCGTCGGCCCTTGCCCCGGTTGCGATTGCGCGCGCGGTTCTGGCGGGCAGCGGCGGTCATTGCACGGCGCGCTTCGGAGACGATGAATCCCCAGGTATAAGGGGTGTCGTGGACGATGAGGGTGCGGCCATCAATGAGCCGGTCCAGGGGCTTGAGCAGCATGGAGAAAGACTGCCCAGCCTGGATTTCTTCGACGCTTAACCCGTGGAGGTGCCGCGGTCCGGGGTCTGCGCCTGGGTTGATGACGGCGTGGAATTCCTGGCCGATCTCCCCAGCGGCGTTAAGAGTCAACGCATCCACGGTGAGCAGGCGGCCGGTCGAAGGGTGGATTCCGGTGGTTTGGATGGTCAGCGCCACGTAGGGAAAGGCGGCGAGAGCTTCCTCGCGGGCAGAGGCCTTGTGCTCCCTAGCGGTCTGCTTCGTATCTGCCTGGTGGGGGCGCGGGCCCGGCTTAGGGGCGCCGGTGTGTGGTGACGCCGCGGCCGGCGTCTCTGCAGCGCTGGGCTGCGCTGCAGGCTCGGTGGGGCCGGGTGTCGTAGTCATTGTTCACAGTTTAGTACCCAACTGCGAGGAAGCTGGAAAGGGCACACGTGAAGGGGGTTGTCTCCACTGAATCGCGGTGAAGGTAAGCGCGCTGCGGACTAGCCAAAGTCGATGATGATGACCCAGCCGCCACGGTTGGATTGCTCGGGAGTGGGGTCAGGCTCGCGGCTGGGCTCGGGCTCTTTAGTCGGCTCGGGCTTTCTGGTGGGCTGAGGTTGAGTGGTCGGCTTGGGCTTGCTAGTTGGCGTGGGCTTAGCGGTCGGCGTGGGCTTCGTGGTGGGCTTGGGCTTGCTAGTTGGTTTGGGCTTGGTGGTGGGCGTTGGAGTTGCCGGAGCAGAAGTAGTCGAGGGCGCCGGAGCCGCCGTGGGTGGTGTGCTGACGCGCGTGGTCACAGGGGTAGTGGCCGGCGGCGTGCTCGGGGCAGTTGGTTCGTCGTGAGGTGCGGTTCGATCTTCGCCCACCGGAGTGGTGGTGGGAGCAGCCTTTGACGTGGAGCGCGTGGGTTCAGCTGGTGGCTTCGGCGTAGTCGTCACCACAGTCGGCGACGGGGTCGCCTGAGTTTGTGGGGTGGGACGGGGTACGTGGATCGGCGGCGTTGTGCGCGGCCGCGAAGTAGTGCTCAGCGGGCGCGTGGTGGTCGGCGGCTCTGCGGAGCGACTGACCTCACGTGAAGTGGTTGATTCCGTGCTTTTTACGGTGCTCCTAGGGCTGGAGCTGGGAGCGGTGAACGCCTCAGTGCGGCGAGCCTCCGGAGCGTCGAGCTCCTCCGCTGTGGGTTCGGTGGTCCGAGGTGCTGCTGTTGTCGGTGCTGTATGCGGCAGGTGATCCGCCTGCGGTGAAGTAGCAGCCTCCTCGGCAGCAGGCAGTGGGGTACGTTCCGTGGGCTCAGCGAGCTCCGTGGGTTCTGCTGGTTCGGTCAGCTCAGTAGGCTCTGTGGGCTCGGAAAAACCAGTCGGGCTAAGCGCTTGCGTAGCGTCCGTATCATCCCGCTCCTCGGGGAGGTGGGCGTCTGCAGCCACAATGTCCGTAGTGTCCGCGACGTCGGAGGCCTTGTCCTCAATAGCAGCAGCGTCGGCGTCGGCAGAGTGTGACGTGGATACAGCGAGAGTGTTTTCCTCAAAAGCCGATTCGGCGAGGTTATGGTGGTGTGAACCGGAGGAATTCCCGGAAGATGCGAAGTTGGCAGCCCCGCCGACCACGACGGCTACGCCAGCAGCACAAGCTACCTTGAGCCCAGTGCTAGCTGCAGCGATCTTTGTTCCGGTCACGGCAGCCGCCCCGGCAGAGTTGAGGGACAGGGCTTGTGCACTCTGCGTGGCAGCAGTACCGGCGGTCTTCGCTGCGCCGGTAGCCTCAATTCCGCCAGCCGGCAGGCTGGCTGCGTGTGCCTTGCCACTGTTGGTGACCTTCACGGCCGCTGCGCCCGCGGCGGCAGCGATGATTCCGGCGGTTCCCACGGCGAAGTGGCTTTCCGGCGTGCCTTCTTCGGAATAGACGGTGAGGGTTGGTTGTCCATCCGATATGAAATATGCGCGGGCGACTGCGATGAGACCCTCGTGATTGAATCCTGCGATGGTATCGCTCAGCCAGGGAGCCCGCTCCCGCGGAATCGTGGCGACGAGTTCGTCATCAAGGTGAACCTCGATGGAGCGTCGGAAAAAGTGCCGGTTGTTGGTCAAACGCACAAGGAGGTGCGCAGGGTGCGTCGGTAGGGAACTGGACGGGACTGCAAACTCGGTGATGCGCAAAGCGCGCTGGCCGCTGAGCATGCCCCACCGCTGAGCCGGGGGAATATTGAGCGGAACGCACAGGCCAGGCTCGGGGAGGAGGACCTCGAAAGCAGGAATGGTTTCTTCCGCCGCATCCTCGCGGAGTGCGATCTCCGCGGTGGCTTGTGGGTTTAGTCCCGCATCAATGATCCAGTCCAGTTCCGTGTAATCAGCAGTTTGGGAGGCAGGGATCTCGCCCACGATGTCTTCGCCGTGATGGACGCGAAATCCTGTACTTGAATGTCCACTCAAAGTGACGGGGAGATGACTGCTTTCAGTTAGCGAAAGCAACTGCAGGAACATCTCCGGGTTTACGGTGTCAACCGTCAGGCGACGCGGTGTGCCAAACCCGTGGTGGGGAACCACATAGTTAGTGACCGTCATATTGCTCGCCTTCGCTGAGTAGACCACGTCGGGTGCATACGGCTGGGCGGGTCTGCCGTGAGCATTGGGAATGCCGAAGCCCAGACTGAAGCGCTGACTAGCCGCACGAAATGTTTGAAAAATCTTTATTGCAGTGCAGTTATGCTGCTTAACTATATCGCTCTGAGTTCTGGCCTACAAGAAAGCGCATTCAGCGGGATATGGTGACGAGGAATTTTTGCGCATAGCTTAAAGCTCGGATGCTGGAAGCTAGGGAGGAACGTGCTCCTCCCTCCCTAGCTGCACTGTTGTTAAGTCTGGCTTTGCCTGGCTTAGTCTGCGCGGTTGACTGCGGACGTAATCGCGTTGATGGATGCGCGCGTCGTCGAGCCAGCGATGCCCGCGCCCCATACCTGGGCGCCGTTAACCTCGGCGGCGATGTAGCAGGCGGCCTCGGCGTCGTCGCCAGCAGTACGGGATTGCTGGGAGTAGTCGATGACCTCGAAATCAATTCCGACGTCCTCCAGCGCATTGGCGTATGCGGCGATGGGGCCATTGCCGATGCCGGAGACAACGCGCTTCTCACCGTTGAAGACGATGGTCGCGGTTACCTTGGCGTCCTCGCCCTCTGTGGTGGAGTTGTCCACCTGGAAGGAGACCAGCTCCAGCGGGGAGGTGCGCTCCAGGAATTCGTTGGCGAAGATGTCCCACATGTTCTTGGAGTTGACCTCGCCACCTTCGGCGTCGGTCACGGCCTGCACGACGGAGGAGAACTCCGCCTGCATGGCGCGCGGCATGTTGATGCCATGGTCGGTCTTCATGATGTAGGCTACGCCGCCCTTGCCGGACTGCGAGTTGACGCGGATGACTGCTTGGTAATCGCGGCCGACATCCTTCGGGTCGATGGGCAGGTAGGGAACTTCCCAGGTGGTTTCCTGCAGTTCCTCCCACGACACCTCGGTGTTGTTGGCGCCGGGGCGTACCTCCTGGGCCAGGGCATCCAGGCCCTTGTTGATGGCATCCTGGTGGGAGCCGGAGAAGGCCGTGAACACCAGCTCGCCGCCGTAGGGGTGGCGCTCCGGTACGCGCAGCTGGTTGCAGTACTCCACCGTCTCGCGGATCTTGGGCAGATCGGAGAAATCGATCTGCGGGTCCACGCCCTGGGTGAGCATATTCAGACCCAGCGTGACGATGTCTACGTTGCCGGTTCGCTCACCGTTGCCAAACAGGCAGCCCTCGATGCGATCTGCGCCGGCCATGTAACCCAGCTCGGCGGCGGCAATGCCTTCGCCGCGATCGTTATGGGGGTGCAGTGACAGGATGATGGAGTCACGCTTGGCAAAGTTGCGGTGCATCCATTCGATCTGGTCGGCGTACACGTTCGGGCTAATCATCTCCACCGTGGACGGCAGGTTGATGATCATGGGGTTGTCCGGGGTGGCCTCCATGATGTCGACGACGGCATCGCAGACCTCGACGGCGAAGTCCAGCTCGGTTCCCGTGAAGGATTCCGGCGAGTACTCCCAGCGCCAATTGGTATCCGGGTAATCCTTGGCAATGCCCTTGATGAGCTCTGCGGCATCCGTGGCCAGCTTCTTGATGGCCGGGCGGTCCTTGCGGAATACCACGCGGCGCTGCAGTTTCGAGGTGGAGTTGTAGAAGTGCACGATGACGTTCTTCGCGCCCTGGCACGCCTCGAAGGTGCGCCGAATCAGGTGCTCGCGGGCCTGCACCAAAACCTGAATGGTGACGTCTTCGGGGATCTTATTGCCCTCAATAATCTCGCGGACAAAGTCGAAGTCCGTTTGGGAGGCAGAGGGGAAGCCCACTTCGATCTCCTTGTAACCCATGGCTACCAGCAGGTCGAACATGCGGTGCTTGCGCTGCGGGGACATCGGATCAATCAGGGCCTGGTTACCATCGCGCAGATCCACCGCACACCACTGCGGGGCCACAGTAATCTTCTTATCCGGCCACGTGCGGTCCGGCAGCGTGACGGGCTCGACCTCCTGGGCGAAGCTCTGGTAGCGGTGGACCGGCATCGAGGAGCCGCGCTGCTTATTCCAGGCGGGCTGGTTCTCGTTGCGCGGGCCGGCCGGGGTGGTGATTTCGCGGGGAGCGGAGATGAAAGAATCGTTGGGGGACATGGTGTTTGTTCTCTTCCTTGTGTGTGGCCTGAGGCGTTTGTTTCGCTGCGTTGCTGTGATGAGCAACGATGTAGTGAATTGTGGGGACGGCCAGCTGTGGTGTGTGTTGGCATCACCACGCTCCGCGACGGGGCGCTGGCCGTAGAGTTACAAACCTAAATCCCGCCGCGGCTACTAAGGAGAAGAGTGTGCCGCAAAGTCATGTGAGCCACAATACAACGCTTCCCACTCTGCGGCAACTGGTTTCACATACTGGGATGGGGTCGCGGGTGGCTAGGATGTGTTGCGTGCCTGAAGAAAACACCATGACGACTGCTCCGGAACCTGGGAAGAAGACCGCGCCGGGCAAGGAACCGGATGCTGCCCCGACCCCTGAAGGTACGCCAGGGGTACTTTCGCTGCTGCCGATGGCCGTGCTGGTCGCGGTAGTGGGCACTGCAGTGCGCATCGCTGTGCTGAGCGGCATCGCAGCCGTTAACGAGCAGGAGCTGTGGGATCAGCTCACGGCCTGGGACTCTAAGTACTACCTGGAGATTGCGCGCGTAGGTTATTTCGATGCGGACATCCATACGGATGGGCCGGTCCATGAAATCACTATGGCTTTCTTTCCGGGTTTTCCCATACTGTTGCGGGTTCTGGGGTGGACCGGGATCAGCCTTGAGGTAGCTGCCCTCCTTGTGAATACTCTTTTTACCGCGGTGATGGCTGCTGGAGTCATGGTCCTAGCGCAGCGCCTGGGGGCAGGGCGCCGTGGGCAATGCGCCGCGGCCATCGTGGTCAGCAGCGCTCCGATGTCCATTGTGTTTTCCATGCCCTATACGGAAGCCCTCTTCGGGGCCCTTGTGGTGTGGGGGCTCGTGGCGCTGGATGAACGCGATTGGTGGAGCGCTGCAGCTTTCGGCATCGCCTTGTCCTTTGTCCGGCTGACCTCTGTGGACTTCCTGGCAGTTTTTGGCCTGTGGGTGCTCCTTTACGGGCGGCGTTCCTGGCAGGCGTGGCTCAGTCTGATCGTGGCGTCGCTCCCGCTGCCGGGGTACTTGCTGTGGACACAGCGTTACTTGGCGGAGGCCGGCGGTTACTTCGGCATCCAAACCGAACACTGGAACTCCACCTTCGACGGGGGCGTTGCCACCGTGCGGTTCGTGTGGGAAACCTTGACGGAGAACAACGATGTGGGCTACCTGCTCACCGTGCTGGTGATCCTCGGTGCCCCCGTGTTGCTCATCGCGGCCTGGGGGAAGGTTAACCCGGTCGCCTGGTGGTTTAGCGCTGCGTTATGTGCGAATGTGCTGCTTTCCGACGGCATTATGCACTCGCGCCCGCGACTTCTCCTGCCCGCGATCATTCTGGTGCTGCCGTGGGTTGTGCGCGCCGCCACAGCGTGGCGTCCACGCATGCTGTGGGCTGCCTGTGGCGCATGGGTCCTGTGGTCGGCGTGGTTCTCCGCCTACATGCTGGTGGTCTTTGAGTGGGCGATCTAGTGCGGGCTTTGTTCCGCGAGCCGCGTGCTTCCCGGGTTGACCGGAATGCGTGACAGGACGATCGTGGCGGCGATCATGATGATGAGCGAAGCCCCCATCATGCACCAGCCCGCGATGCTCTCGACCTGGAATTTCTCGCCCAGGACCCAGTAACCCAGGCCGAAAGCCACGATGGGTTCCATGATGGTCATCGCGGGAAGCGAATGCGCAAGAGCGCCGGCGTGGAAGGAATACTGCTGGATCACCGTGCCGGCAGCCGCCAGCCCGATGAGCACGTACAGCTCCCAGCTCGCTAGCAATGCTGCGATGCCTTGGTGGGAGAGGACGTCAACCACCGCTTTCGCTACGAGCGCCACGTAGCCGTAGAGGATGCCGCAGGCACTGCCGAGCGCGAGTGCGGATTCCTCCGGCCGGTTATAGGCCGCCACAAAGAGTGCGGCGAGTGTCAGCGCGCCGAGGGCGAAGGCGGGCCACCACTGGGACCAGCTGGGCGTCGTCAAGCCTGCGGTGGGGCGCCCGTAGACCACCATGATGCCCACCGCGATGGTCAGCGCTAGGCACCAGAAGACCTCCCGCGCCGGCATCGGCCGCCGGGAATACCACGCGGCGAGCGGCAGCGTGAACATCAGGGACAGGACGAGGATGGGCTGCACGATGAGCAGCGTGCCGAAGTGGAGTGCGATGAGCTGCAAGGCATAGGCAACGACGGCGGCTCCGGTGCCAATCCACCACAGGGGAGTGCGAATTGCGGTGCGCATGACGGTCCTGGAGCTGGCGTCCAACACGATGCGGTGGCGTATGACAGTGCCCCAGGCCACGACTAGTGCCGAGGCCAGTGCGAAAGCAACGGCAACCAGGTTTGAAAGCATCGTTTCCACCTTACCTGGAATTAATATCCAGTACGTGTTTCGATGGTAGCCAAAGGGCGGTAGTCTAAAGGAGTTGACTGCCGGTCTATAGGTATTGGGCGGTGAACAGGTAATGGCCCTCACAAACAGGAAAGGTGGGACCGTCAGTGGCCCTAGTCGTACAGAAATACGGGGGATCCTCCCTCGAAAGCGCAGAGCGCATTCGCGCGGTGGCGGAGCGCATTGTGGCGACGAAGAAACAGGGCAACGACGTGGTTGTCGTGTGCTCCGCCATGGGGGATCCCACCGATGAGCTCCTAGACCTCGCCGCCCAGGTCAACCCCGTCCCGCCGCAGCGCGAGATGGACATGCTGCTGACCGCCGGCGAGCGCATCTCCAATGCGCTCGTTGCCATGGCAGTGGAGTCCCTCGGTGCGCAGGCTCAATCCTTCACCGGCTCCCAAGCTGGTGTGCTCACCACTGAGCGTCATGGTAACGCCCGCATTGTCGACGTCACCCCGGGCCGCCTGACCGAGGCGCTGGATGCAGGCAAAATCTGCATCGTCGCGGGTTTCCAAGGCGTCAACAAGGAATCGCGCGACGTCACCACCCTCGGCCGTGGCGGATCGGACACCACCGCGGTGGCGCTGGCGGCAGCGCTCAAGGCCGATGTGTGTGAGATTTACTCCGATGTCGACGGCGTCTACACCGCTGATCCCCGCATCGTTCACAACGCCCAGAAGCTCGAGCAGCTCTCCTTCGAAGAGATGCTGGAGTTGGCGGCCGTGGGCTCCAAGATTCTGGTCCTGCGCAGCGTCGAATACGCCCGCGCGTTCAACGTTCCCCTTCGAGTTCGCTCGTCTTATTCAAACGACCCCGGCACGCTGATTGCCGGTTCAATGGAGGATATCCCCGTGGAAGAAGCAGTACTAACCGGCATCGCAACCGACCGCTCCGAGGCCAAGGTCACCGTCCTGGGAATCCCGGACCGCCCGGGTGAGGCCGCCAAGGTCTTCCGCGCTATCGCGGACGCCGAGATCAACATCGACATGGTCCTCCAGAACGTCTCCTCCCTGGAGTCCGGCACGACCGACATCACCTTCACCTGCCCGCGCTCGGATGGGCCGAAGGCAATGGAGATTCTGGCCAAGCTCAAGGAAGACGGCCACTGGGCCAACGTGCTGTACGACGACCAGGTGGGCAAGGTTTCCCTGGTCGGTGCCGGCATGAAGTCCCACCCCGGTGTCACCGCGGACTTCACGGAGGCATTGCGTGACGCAGGGGTCAACATGGAGCTCATCTCCACCTCTGAGATCCGCATTTCCGTGCTGACCCGCGAGGCCGATCTCGATAAGGCTGCCATCGCTTTGCACGACAAGTTCCAGCTCGGTGGCGAGGAAGAGGCCACCGTTTATGCTGGTACCGGACGCTAAAAATTAAGGAGTAAAGGTCATGACCACTGTTGCAGTAGTTGGTGCCACCGGCCAGGTCGGCCGCGTGATGCGCACCCTCTTGGAGGAGCGCAACTTCCCGGCCGATACGGTTCGATTCTTTGCCTCCGCCCGCTCGGCGGGCCAGGAGCTCACCTTCCGCGAGGACAAGGTTGTCGTGGAAGACTTAGCGGAGCAGACCGTCGAAAGCCTCGCTGGAATCGACGTCGCCGTGTTTTCCGCCGGCGGTGGCACTTCGAAGGAATACGCTCCGCTCTTCGCTGAGGCCGGTGCCATCGTGGTGGATAATTCCTCCGCATGGCGCAAGGACCCGGACGTGCCGCTGATTGTCTCGGAAGTGAACCCGCAGGAAAAGGGAAACACCCCGAAGGGCATCATCGCCAACCCGAACTGCACGACCATGGCGATCATGCCGGTCACGAAGGCGCTTCACGACGCCGCCGGTCTCACCACCATGCGCGTCGCCTCCTACCAGGCCGTTTCCGGCTCAGGCCTGGCAGGTGTGGAAACCCTGGTTAAGCAAGTAGCGTCCATCGGCGACCGCAACGTTGAGCTCGTCCACGATGGCTCGGCGCTCGAGGTCTCCGAGGAGGATCTGGGTCCCTATGTTGCCCCGATTGCGTACAACGCGCTGCCGCTGGCAGGCAACCTCGTCGATGATGGCACGGAAGAAACCGACGAGGAGCAGAAGCTGCGCAACGAGTCCCGCAAGATCCTGGGCATCCCGGAGCTGAAGGTCTCCGGCACGTGCGTACGTATCCCGGTGTTCACCGGCCACACCATGGTGGTGCACGCGGAGTTTGAGAAGCCGATTACCCCGGAACAGGCCCGCGAGGTGCTGTCGTCCGCACCGGGCGTCAAGGTCGTCGATGTGCCGACCCCGCTGGCGGCAGCCGGCATCGACCTCTCCTTGGTCGGTCGCATCCGCCAAGACCAGACGGTCGAGGACAACAAGGGCCTTGTCTTCGTAGTCTCCGGCGATAACCTGCGCAAGGGCGCCGCGCTCAACACCATTCAGATTGCGGAGCTGCTGGTCTAAAGCAAAGCTGCAGCGAGTTTTAGAACCCGCATAAATAAGAAAAGTCCGCCCCCAGAGTGATATCTGGGGGCGGACTTTTTGTGAGTAATGGGAAAGGGGGTGTGCGGAAGGGCTAGTCCTTCGGCACCTCGGGCTTCGTGTGCTCCACGAAGGTCACAGAGGGTTCCGGGTCCTCGCGGTCGTATTCAATCTCATCGTCGGCCTCGAGCTCCTCGTGGATCTCATCGGCAACGGTCGAGACGAACTCTTCAGTTTCCATGTTGGAGGCCGCTGCCAGCTTGCGCAGCTCGCGCTCGTTCTTCTTGGTGAAGTGCTCGCGCGGGTCAAGGCGGCGCTTAACCAAGGTGCGGGCGCGCACGCGGCGGTCAGACTCGGAGGTGATCTTGTCGCGCTGGGTAATCCAGGTGATGACCATGACGGCAATCATGAGCAGGCCAATCCAGCCCAGAATCGGGTAAACGCTGGAAACCAGCTGCTTGAAGCCAATGAAGGAGAGGATGAAGCCCACGACACAGGCGCCCGCGTAGACGGGGTAGAAGAGCTTCGGCTTCTTGCGGGTCAGGCGCTTGCCCATGGCGTAGAACATGCCGATGGCGGTGTTGAAGACCATGCCGTAGATGATGAAGGTCATGAAGTAACCCAGAGCCGGGCTCACGTGGTTGATCAGCGTCAGCACCGGCAGGTCCTGCTTGTAGACTTCCGGCGCCACCATGTAGAGGGAAACCACGAGGAGGGCAAGCAGAAGCAGATAGAAGAAGCCACCGATGAGGCCGCCAACACCGACGGCGCGGTTATCCAGGATGTTGCCGCCGATGACGATGGACATCGAGACCGCGCACATGACGTTGAGGCCGGTGTAGTTCAGCGCAGCCAGCCACCAGTTGCTGAGCGGACTCTCGACGTTGTTGACAGCAAACTCATTGGCTTGGGACCAATCCACGTCGGTCACGATGATGGTGTAGCCGGTGGCCAGGACCACGAAGATAATGATGAACGGCGTAATCGCGCCGATGACGTTACTGACCTTATCCACATCGAGGAGGCCTACCAGCAGGACGAGCACGAGCATAATAGCGCCGCCCACCCAGATGGGCACACCCTCGAATTGCTGGCTGATGGTGGAGCCACCACCGGCGAACATGACGAAGCCGATGGAGAACAACGTGGCCAGTGTGCCCCAGTCCAGGATCCGGGAGACGATAGGTCCACTGATGCTGTCATAGACTGCGGTGTGCTCGTCGGCCTGGAAGTAGGATCCGAGCTGCAAAATTGCCACGCCAGTAATAATCATGAGGGCGGAGGCGAGGAGCACGCCCCACAGGCCCATGTTTCCGAAAGCCACGAAGTACTGTAGTGCTTCCTGTCCGGAGGCAAAGCCGGCGCCGACGACGACACCAATGAAGGCCATGGAAATGGCCACTGCGCGTTTCCACATAAAGTAAAGAGGTCTCTCAATCTCACACGCGCCGGGGGAATGCCATCACTACCCAAGGTGTGGTGCGGGCAATCGGGAAAGCCTCGCGGGCCCGGTTCGACTATCGATTTATCACGTGTGCCTCGGAAAAGATTAGGCGTGGTCTATCGGTGTTTTCCAGCTGGGGCTGCGGTTTCCTTAAGGATAGGCAGTGGCGGGGGTGTCAGAATTTGCCGTTTGGCGCATGTAGATGCAGGTTCTATGGCCGGCCAAGCCGATTTGTAACGGCTCGATAACGATTATCCGCGTTGGTTGATTAAGTCCTTGCGGGCCCGGGCCACGCGAGAGCGGATAGTGCCAACACGAACCCCGGCGATCTTCGCGGCCTCCTCGTAGGTATAGCCCAGCACTTGAGTCAGGATGAGGGCTTCGCGGCGGTCTTCTGGGAGGGCGTCGATAAGCGCGCGGGCGTCGATCCACTCGCTCCACGTTCCGGCGTTTTCGGGAGTTGCTGCGAGGGCGGCGGCATCCTCGTACTCGGTGGCGGACTTGCGCGGGCGGGCCATATCGTGGCGGATGTTGTCCACCCACACGCGGCGGGCAAGAGAGAGCAGCCACGTGCGCGCTGAGGAGCGGGCGGCGAAGCGGGGGAGTGCGCCGATGACGCGCAGGTAGGTCTCTTGGGTGAGGTCATCCGCGATGTCCGGGCCACCGAGGTGGGCGAGCAGGCGCCAGACATCATCTTGGGTGGACTTAATGAACTCCGTGAGCGCTGCGCGATCGCCACGGCCTGCCTTGAGGGCGAGGTCGGTGACGCGCGCATCGTCGCGCTCGGAGTGTCGTTTCACCTCCCATAACTTACCAGTCGGGGGAGGTGGGATTTGGGCACCTCGGTGTTAAGGCTATGACCTCTGGCAACCTTAAAAACTGTTGCGCAGGTCATTTTTTATGGGTAGTCTATGAAAGGTCCGTGATTGATAATGTAAAGCAAATTATCAACCGATCTAGGAGGCATTAACCCCATGACTAACGCTTCAAATGAGTCCGCGGCAGACAAGGTTCTAGACAAGGGGCAGCGCGCCCCGGGCGGCCCGAACACAACCCGCCCCTCCGGTCAGCCAATTGCTACTGAAAACACCAGCATCACCGTGGGTCAGAACGGCCCAGTGGTGCTCAATGACATCCACCTGATTGAGAAGCTGGCGCACTTCAACCGTGAGCGCGTGCCGGAGCGCACCCCGCACGCTAAGGGCCACGGCGCTTTTGGTGAGCTGCACGTTACCGAGGATGTCTCCGCCTACACCAAGGCAAAGCTCTTCCAGAAGGGCACCGTGACCCCGATGATGGGCCGTTTCTCCACCGTTGCCGGCGAGCAGGGCTCCCCGGATACCTGGCGTGACGTCCACGGCTTCGCGCTGCGCTTCTACACCGAGGACGGCAACTACGACATCGTGGGTAATAACACCCCGGTCTTCTTCATCCGTGACGGCATTAAGTTCCCGGACTTTATCCACTCCCAGAAGCGTCTGGGTGCCAACGGCCTGCGTGATGCTGACATGCAGTGGGATTTCTGGACCCGCAACCCGGAGACCACCCACCAGGTGACCTACCTCATGGGTGATCGCGGTACCCCGAAGACCACCCGCCACCAGAACGGCTACGGCTCCCACACCTTCCAGTGGGTCAACGAGTCCGGCGATGCCTTCTGGGTGAAGTACCACTTCAAGACCCGCCAGGGCGTGGAGAACTTCACCGACGCCGAAGCCACGGAGATGGCTGGCAAGAACGCGGACTACCACCGCGAGGACCTCTACAACGCCATCGAGGAAGGCAACTTCCCGGTCTGGGACGTCAAGGTCCAGATCATGCCGGTGGCGGAGGCTGAAGAGTACCGCTTCAACCCCTTCGACCTCACCAAGACCTGGTCCAAGAAGGATTACCCGCTGGTCGATGTCGGATACTTCGTACTCAACCGCAACCCGCGCAACTTCTTCGCGCAGATTGAGCAGGTTGCCCTGGATCCGTCCAACATTGTCCCGGGCATTGGGCTGTCTCCGGACAAGATGCTGCAGGCACGCGTCTTCGCGTACTCCGACCAGCAGCGCTACCGTATCGGACCGAACTACAAGCAGCTGCCGGTGAACCAGCCGCTCAACCAGGTCAACACCTATGAGCACGAGGGTCCGATGCAGTACCTGTTCAACGCCCCGGAGGATCCGGTCTACTCCCCGAACCGTCACGCTAAGGGCGGCGGCTACCTGGATGGCGATGAGAACCTGCGCTTCAAGGAGCAGGAGACCACCACCGCTCCGGATCTCTACGTGAACCCGGACCCGGCAGGCATCGACCTGGTGCGTGCGCCTTATATCCACCACGCTGAGGACAATGACACCGTCCAGGCCACCGACCTGTACGAGAATGTCTACGACGATGGCGCCAAGGAGCGCCTGGCGGACAACATCACCAACGCTATGGCCGGTGTGTCCCCGGAGACCGAGGAGCGCGTCTACGCCTACTGGGATGCAGTCTCCCCGCAACTGGGCAAGCGCGTGCGCGAGCTCTTCGCTGAGAAGAAGTAGGGATTAATGCAGGGGCGTTAATCCGTCACCCACATGAGTTAATCCGTCACCTTAGAAGCCCCGCCGGGTTCATTCCGGGCGGGGCTTTTCCGCGCGCCTGACCGCTTTTGCCCAGCGTGGGCGATAGTTTCTTTTACATGACCTCACGCCTAGCTACTCCTGCTGACGCTAACCGGAAGGTTGGCACCCGCGCACTCCTTCTCGCCCTCGTGCTCATCGTGCCGCTCGTTATCGGCGCGGTGGTTGCCACCGTGTCCGAGTGGCAGCCAGCCGAAGCCTGGTCCCAGGAGCAGGCGGGTGCGCCCAGCGATGGCACCATCGATCCCGCTGAGCTTTACGACGTCGCCCGGGCCCTCAGCGAAGCCAATGCCCAGGCGGGATTCCTGGCGAACGGCGCGCAGCAGCTTGCCGACGGCACCGGTGAGCTGAAGGATGGAGCCGGCGAACTGGGTGGCGGTGTGGACAAGCTGGCCGGCGGCTCGCAGGAGCTGTACGACGGTCTCGTCCAGTTGCAATCCGGCACCGCCCAGCTGGGCAACGGTGCTACCGAGCTGGCCGACGGCGTCGGCGGCGCCGTCGACCAAGTCATCGGCCTAGGCGTGGTCCGCGGACAGATCCTGCAGGCCATCGACGGCACCCTCAAGGACTTGGAAGGAAACAACTCGGCGGAGGCAAAGAACATCCGCTCGCAGCTCGGTGATCTGCGCAGCCAAGTGGAGAACTTCCAGTTTGACCAGTCCATTCAGGATCAACTGACGCAGCTGAAGGATGGCTCGCGCGAGCTCTCCAACCAGCTGGCCGTGAGCGGCTACGCCTACCACGATGGCGTCTACCAAGCCACGGAGGGCGCAAAGCAGCTCAATGCCGGTATTGGTGAGCTCAACTCCAAGGTCGATGAGGCCCTGCAAGGTGTGGACAAGCTCGTTGCCGGCGCAGAGAAGGTCGACGGCATGGCGCAGCAGAACCGGTCCAAGGTGCAGGGCGCGCAGCGTGCCTTGCCCACCGTGGCCGGACCAGCTGAGGACGATAGCGCGCCTTCCCAGCTGCTGAGCCCCATCGTGGCCATGCTCCTCGCGGCTATCGCCGTCTTGGGCGGCGGGGTTATCGGAGCGCTGCTGACGCGCGTGGAGCGTCGTATCCTCGCGCTGCTGGGCGGCGCGGTGCTGATCGGAGTTGTGGTGGGCCTGCTCGTGGCACTTCTTGCTACCGGTGGAACCGCCGCGGCCGTGGCGTGGGCGGGGCTCGCGGCGGCGGGGGCCGGGGTGGCGTCGGCAAGCATTGTGTACGCACTCGTGCGCGGACTGGGGCTCGCTGGTTGGGGCCTAGGCAGCGTGCTTGGCGTAGCCCAGGTGGGCGTCGTGGGATGGGCGTGGAAAGCGGCCTCGACGGGAACCGATCTCAACGCCGCGATGAGTGCGCTCGTGCACCTCTTTCCCATGCAGTGGGCAACCTCCGCCATCACCGTGGCAGGCAATGGGGGACAGTCCCCACAGCTGTGGACCGCGCTGGCTATTTTGGGGGTAATTTCGATCGCGGCTTTCGTTCTCGTGGGGGCACCCGCTAGGCACGAAGAAAATGGAAAAGCCTAGCTCAAAGGCCTGCCTGTGAAGCATCGACTGAGCAGGGAGAAGCGTTACAGAGTTTTTGAAGATTTATCTACCGTTGCGAGGGGAAATAGTGCTAGAGTGAGAATCGCTCACAAAGCCTACTTAGGGGGTAGGCAAACGGTTTCTCCAATCCGTTGTGAGTGATAGGGAATAGGGGCGACGCGGCTGCTGTAGGGGCACCGCGTCGTTTCCAATTTTCGGGGGTAAAATTGGCGGCACTGAACGCTGAAGAATTGGCTTAAGGGACATTTCGTGTGGATTTGCGGCGTGTCGCATTAAGGGACATTTCGTGTGGATTTAGGAGCGTCCGGCCCAGCCTTTTCTTATTCCTAAGCTGGGGTTCCATTCGTTGTCGATGCCGGTGTCGAATGTGGCTGGTCGTCCGTCTGGGTGGCCACGTCGTGTGAGTTCTTCTTTTGCCCAGGCTGCGCGTGCTGCTTTTTTTCCCCTTGGCGTCCGAAGTCTTGTTGCTTGGCTAACTCCAGTGGCGCTACCGGGTCTTCGGTGTGGGTGTAGAGCCACCAGTCCATGGTGATGCGCTGATGCTCATCGAACATGCCACGATGGTTTCCTGCTAGGTCTTTGAGCTGTTTGTTGATGCCACCTTCCAGCAGGTTCGTGGTGGCTTTTAAATCCTGTGTGACACCTTCAGGCGGGTCAAGGAAGGTAAATAATTGTCCGGCGTGGATGAGCTTTTCTAGCCGTTTTAGAGCCCTGCGGGCGTTGCGGTGGGTGTACCACCATTTCTGGTTGGGGCTGACCCATTTCGGTACTTGGCCTGCTGGTATAGCACTGCGGTAGGTTCGCTCTTTAAGCCAATCAGCAAAGGTAATGCGGGTGTGGTGGACTGCAGCTGTAAACCGCGCAGCATCGTCGGGATTGCGTACTTGGACAAGCATGTAGCCCAGTTTCCGGATTGCTTTATGCGCTGGGTGAATCGGGTTGCGGCTGATATCAGCAAAAGTGTTGCGTTGGACGTGGACTAGGCAGCGCGGGATGGCAACAGCTGGCCATTTAATGCGCAGTGCCTTGAGTGCTCCGCCTGCCCCGTCGGTGGTGACGATGAGTGGTTGCGCGATTTTGTCGAGCAGTTTCAGGTACTCGTAGGAGCTTTCACGCAGGCACCAGTGCCAGGCGATGACGTGTGTTTCGGTGCAGGCTACCAGCAGGCATTTTTTGTGGAAGTAGGTGCCGTCGATAAAGACCTGGTCATAAACGCGATAGGGGTCAGTAGTCGTGGGCACGGTGATAAACCACAGCAGCTTGAACCACCGGGTTAAAGTCCGCCTTGTTACCCCAAGGCGTTTGGCTAAATGGTCTGCGGATTCGCCGGAAAGAATCCAGTCAATAAAGATTTTGAAGTGCCGAATCTCGCTGGTGTGTGCGCGGGTATTAATCGATGAAACGTTGCATTTAGGACATAGCCAGCGTTGGGTTCCTGCCGCGGTTTTGCCGTTTTAACCAGTCCGTGGCCGCACATGTCACACGACGGCCGATTCCTATTAGCCATAGGAATTGGCCTTACCGCACCAGCAGCAGTCCCCTTATCACAGACCTAGGACTATCCGGTGTTGATTTCACAGATCGGGCCGTTGGAACCGATTCAAAATCAAGATCACCGTATTATCCCAGGCTGCCCCAGGAATCCGTATCGGTTTATCCACACGAAATGTCCCTTAAGCCGAAGAATTGGAGAATCACCGTGACCGACTCTCGCGATATCAAACCTTTTGCCGCCAGCCGTGGTCCCAAAATAACGTCGGTCGGCGCCATCGTCGGTGCAGCAGTGGCGGGAGGTCTGCTGCTCGGAGGTATTGGTGCGGGCGCGAGCTTGGCGGTCTTCGATGCGCCGGAGCGTGCCGATTTTCTCATGCAGCCAGCGCAGCGCGAGGTCCAGGCCGACATCATGGACCCCGACGATGTGCTCACTCCGGAGGAGGAAGAGCGCATGCTTGGCGACGTCTCCCGGATCGCCGCCCCCGACGTGGTCCAGGGGCTGCACTACATGGTCTTTGCCAAGAACAAAGAAAACGTCAATGACTCCGTGGAGGAGTACCTGCGCGATAATCACCCTGAGCTCATCGGCAAGGATAAGTTTGCCGATGGCCAAGTCTTCGTCGGCGTCGGCCTCGATCCGCGCCAGGCCTTCGTCTTTGCGGGTGAGGATGTGGCCGAGCAGATGAAGCTGCGCAAGAATGATAGTCATCTCGAGCAGTCCATCGAAACCATTAAGCCGGGCGTGCGGGATGACAACATTCCTGCTGGTCTCTTTGCGGGTGCGGCGGCAGCGATCGACGTGGACCGTGCTGCGGATACCCAGTTTGAGAGTGCTCAAAATAACCGCGTTGGGGCGGCCATTGGTCTGGGGGTAGCGGGCCTGAGCGTTGGTGGCGCGGGTGCAGGCATCGTTGGCGGTACTCGCCGCAGCCGTCAGAAGAACGCGCAGCAGGCGCGCGAGGATTGGGATTATGTGTCGCAGACCTATACCGATGTGGCGCAGCGCCTGCGGGAGATCGATATCCGGGCGCACTCGCTGCAATCGGGTCTAGTGGATGAGCGCCTGCGCGAGGACTGGGAGGGCCTGCGCGATGACTTCCTGGCCATCGATGACAAGGTGGGTTCCCTCATGTCGATTCCGGCCGACGCGCCGGACGAGCAGTTCCGCTCACGCTCCGTGCTCATTGCTCGTGCGCGTTTGCTCTGCGAACGTGTAGAGACCGCCGAGGCCAACATCGAAAAGCTACACCGCATCGAGAACGCTGATCCCGACACACGCCGCTATGAACTCTACGAGCTGGGCAAGGACCTCGCCCAGGCGGGTTACCTGGCTGCGGACATCGACTCGGAGCTTGAGCGCCACGCCAAGGAGCTGGAAGACGCCGCCGTGGCCCTGTCCAAGGAGCCGAACCACCCGCAGTTCATGGAGCGCTACTTGGAGCTCTTGGACCGGACCGCGCTGCTCTCGGAGCACCTGCAAGCACAGCTGCAGAAGGAGAACGAGGCCGAGGAACGCCCCGTACGCACGCATATCTATGACTCCCACTTCTTCGCCGGCTCTGGCTACCACGGCTACGTGCCCTTCTACGTTGTGAGCACCTGGGACAGCGACGCGACGGCCGCCCGCGATAGCTCTTCCGGTAGCAGCGGCGGCGTCAACAGTGGGTTTAGCTCGGGCTTTTCCGGTTCGGGTGGCTCCTCCAGCTTCTAGGAGGGCGGACGCCCTGCCCGCCGCCCGGTGAAAACGAAAAGAACCCGCAGTTTCCTGCGGGTTTAATGGTCGGGATAACAGGATTTGAACCTGCGACCTCTTCGTCCCGAACGAAGCGCGCTACCAAGCTGCGCCATATCCCGGTGTCTCGCTCTAAGCGGTACCGGAATACTGTAACGCACCCCAGCCTGAAAGGACAAAACGGCAGCGTGGAGGGGGTAATCCTAGGCGGCCTTCTCTGTGATACGCAGCAACGTGGCGGACGGGCGGCAGAAGACGCGGAAAGGAACGAACTTGGAGGTACCTAGCCCGTTGGAGACATGCATGTACATCTCTCCGAATCGGTGCAGGCCCTCCGCGCGAACGCGGTCGATGCCGCAATTGGTCACGATGGAGCGCGAGCCCGCTACCTTGAAAGGCAGGCAGAGCTGGCCGCCGTGCGTATGTCCGGACAGGGACAGCTGGTAGCCGTCGGCGGCGAACTTCTCCAGGACGCGAGGTTCCGGGGAATGCAGTAGTGCTAAGGAGAGGTCGGCATCCTCGTTCGGGGTGCCGGCGATTTCGGAGTAGTCATCCAAGTCGTGGTGTGGGTCGTCCACGCCGGCAGCAGCGAGGCGGACGTCGCCTACCTTGAACTCCACGCGGGCCTGGTTGGCGTCGTGCCAGCCGTGCTCCACGAAGGCCGCGCGCATGCCCTTCCACGGCAGGTTCACGTAGGAGGGTTCGTTCTTCTTCCCAATCAGGTAGTTGAAGGGGTTCGGGATACGCGGCGCCCAGTAGTCGTTGGTGCCAAAACAGAACATCCCCGGGCGGCTCAGCAGCGGGCCCAGGGCGCGGAGAACCTCGGGGACAGCGCGCTTGTCGGAGAGATTGTCACCGGTGTTGATCACCAAGTGCGGGTCAAGGGCATCGAGGCCTGAGACCCACTCGATTTTGGCTCGCTGGCCCGGGATCATGTGGAGGTCGGACACGTGCAGGATGCGGAACTCGGACTCCTCGCGCAGCGTACCGGGCTCCAGAAGCGGCAGGGTGTACTCCTTGAGCTCAAACTTGGTGAGCTCTGAGTGCGCCCACGCGGCAGTGCCCAGACCAGCGGCGGCGAGTCCGCCAAGAACAGGGAAAATCTTCACCTTCACCACACTACCTGGCCGGCAGGCGTAGATTGAAGGGCATGAGTGAGTTGAAAGAAACTATCCGTGCTGACCTCAAGACCTCGATGAAGGCTAAGGACAAGGCCCGTACGAGCGCCATCCGTTCTCTGCTGTCTGCCATCCAGGCGGAGGAAACTACTGGTTCCCGCCATGAGATCACCGATGAGGACATTCTCAAGGTCATCGCCCGTGAGATTAAGAAGCGCCGCGAGTCTGCAGAGGTCTACGCGGAAAATGGCCGCCCAGAGTTGGCAGAGGAAGAGCTTGCCGACGTTCCCTTCTTCGAGGCCTATCAGCCAGAGCAGCTTGACGACGACGCCTTGAACTCCCTCGTCACCGAATCCATCGCCGAGGTTGAGAAGGACTCCGGCGAGCCGGTGACCATCAAACAGATGGGTAACGTCATGAAGGTGGCCACCGCTAAGGCTGCCGGCCGCGCCGACGGTAAGCGCCTGTCCACCGCGGTCAAGGCCGCCCTCAACTAGGGTGCTAGCGCAGGAGCGCTAGCACCCACGCTGTAGCTCGTTTTAAGCTTTAGCTCCTTGTTACGCTTTAGTCCGTTTTTACGCTTTAGCGCGCTAAGCGCTAAAGCCCGAAGAAGTCCCGCACGTCGTTCGTCAGGCGGTCGACGTCCTCTTGGGAGAACAGCGGGTCGGACTGAGTAGCCGGCTGGCCATTGTCCGCGCCACCGCCGTTGCCGCTCGGCGCTGATGGGGTGTAATAGCTGGAGTCTGAGGCGGCGGAGTTCGTTGAGTCGCCAGCGGAGCCGTCGGAAAGCTGCAGCGTTACCTCCGCACCCTTCTTAGTGCCGGATGCACCAGTGATGACACGAACCACCTTGCCGTAGCCCACGCCGGGCGCGGGAACCTCGGTGGTTTTGACCACGTAGCCAGCCTTCTCCAGAGCGGAGCGGGCTTGGCTTTCGGACTTGCCCTTCAGTCCGTCGATAAGCGGCGATACCGTGCCCGAATCATAAGCGCGGTCGTAGTCCGGCACCGTTCCCTTCAGTGCATCGGGAACGCGCGCGGCCATGGTGTAGAACGTTGATGCGGGCTCCTTGCCACCGAAGAGGTTGCCGTTGGCGCACTGGCGCACGGGCCCAGTGCACAGCGGGCTCGTGGTGGTGCCGTCATTGTAGATATACGGCGCGGCAGCAACCTCAGAGTTGAAGCCGAGGAATGCCGAGGACTGGTTGGACTCCGTGGTACCGGTCTTGGCGGCGGCCTGGCCGTTGAAACCGGCAGCGCGTGCCGAGTCGGCGGCCGTGCCCTTTTCGGTATCGGCGGTCATGTTATTTTCCAGCGCCTTCGCAACTTCCTTGCCCACTGCGCGCTCGCACGGGGTGTGCTTGAGGTACACCTCGTTACCGTGGGAGTCCGTGACCTCCTCGATGGGGTTCGGCTCGCACCACATGCCTTCCGACGCCACCGTCGCGCCCACATTGGAAAGCTCGAGCGCGTTCACCGCCGTCGGGCCGAGCGTGAAGGAGCCCAGGTTGGAGTCCTTAATGTGGTCGGCGATGGAGGATTCGCCGTCGTAGCTGCCGGGCTCCTCGTAGGAGCGCAGGCCGAGCTTCACGGCGATGTCGACGATGCGCTCGACGCCAAGCTGCTCAGTGAGCTGGATGAAGGGGGTGTTGGGGGAGTAGGCGAGAGTGTCCTGCATAGTCATCGTGGAGGCGTAGCTGCCGGCGTTCTCCACGCAGTACTTGTTGGGTGGGCAGTTCTCAGCGCCGCCGAAGCCTAGGCCTTCGGCCTCGTAGCGCTTGGGCACTGCCAGTTTGTCTTTGATGCCATAGCCCGATTCCAAGGCGGCCGCGGCGGTAAAGAGCTTGAACACCGAGCCGGCGCCGTTGCCCACCAGCGAATTGGGCTGGGGCAGGAGGGTTTCGTTGTTGGCCAGGTCGAGCCCGTAGGTGCGCGAGGACACCATGGCGAGGACCTTGCGGGAATCAGTGCCCGGCTTGATCACGTTCATGACTTCCGCCACGCCCTCGGTATCCGGGGCGGTGTGGCTGCGTACTGCGTTGAGAGCTTGGTCCTGGACGTCGGGGTCAAGGGTGGTTTTCACGGTCAGGCCACCGCGCGCTAGATGCTCGCGGTCTATGCCCTTATCGGCGAGGTAGTCCATCACGTAGTCGCAGAAGAAACCGCGATCTCCCGCGCCGATGCAGCCATTGGGCAGCGTGGCGGGGCTATCCAACACCCCAAGGGGTTCTTGGGCATAGGCATCGGCGTCCTCCTGGGATAGAGAGCCGGTGTCGACCATAGCTTGGAGCACCACATTGCGGCGCTCGAGCACGCCTTCCTCGTTGGTATAGGGGTTGAGATACTCCGAGGACTGCACCATGCCGGCGAGCATCGCTGCCTGCGGCACGGTGAGGTGCGCGGCATCGGAGCCGAAGTAGGTGCGGGCAGCGGCCTCGATGCCGTAGGAGTGGTTGCCAAAGGGTACGAGGTTGAGGTAGTTGGTGAGGATCTCATCCTTGGAAAGCTTGGCGTCGATATCCGTCGCCATGCGCATCTCGCGCAGCTTGCGGGCTATGGATTGCTCGGTTGCGGCTTGGCGTTCTTCATCCGTGGTGGCGTTGACGAGGAGGAGATAGTTCTTCACGTACTGCTGATCCAGCGTGGACGCGCCCTGGGAGACGCCGCCCGCTGCCAGGTTGGTCCACAAAGCGCGGACGTTGCCCTGCAGATCGACGCCTTCGTGCTCATAGAAGCGGCGGTCCTCGATGGCCACAACTGCCTGCTTCATAGCGTCGGAGATCTCATCCGGCTGTACGGGATGGCGGCGCTGTTCGTAGATGTAGGCAAGGGGGTTGCCCTTGGCATCCAAGATGGTGCTCACGCCGGGGGTATCCCCGCTGGTGAGATCCTGGATGTCCGATTGCATCGTTTCGTTCGTCCTAGCAACGGCAACGCCACTGACGCCGGCGACAGGGGCGATGGCCAGCGCGATGAGGATGCCGACCAGTGCTGTGGACAGGACGAGCTTTCCCAGGGATTTGATGACAGTCACCCTCCACACACTAGTGCTTTAGGGCGACAACCGGGAGACCCCCCTAAAGTGTGACCTGTTAGACAGGTATACCGGTCTGTGAATAGACTTACCAATGGTACATAATATTCCGTCGGGTTGAGGGTTATTCACGATCTTCCACTACGACGGGGGGAACTTGGAAGGAGTTACCTAGCCATGGCAGTCAGTGTCAAAGGTGCAGGACGGTCCGCAATGGTAAAGAATGCCTCGTTAACCTCCGAGCGTGGTGAGTGGGTTACCCAAGCCAAGTGCCGCAACGGTGACCCCGATGCGCTTTTCGTGCGAGGGGCAGAGCAGCGTAAGGCCGCGGTGATTTGCCGCCACTGCCCGGTGCTGAACGAGTGTCGCGCGGATGCCCTTGATAACCGCGTGGAGTTTGGTGTGTGGGGCGGCCTCACGGAGCGCCAGCGCCGCGCCCTTCTGCGTAAAAATCCGCACATCACCAGCTGGGCGCATTACCTTGCTGAGGGTGGCGAACTCATCGGTATTTAGTAGCATTGGGCCCATGACTAAATGGGAATATGCAACCGCGCCGGTTCTTACACACGCGACGAAACAAATCCTCGATTCCTGGGGTGAGGACGGCTGGGAGCTCGTCACTATCACCCCGGGCATGAACCCGGAGAATGTCGTCGCCTATTTCAAGCGCCCTCTGGAGGAGTCCTAATGGGCGCCCTCGCACGCCTGGAAGAACTCGGCGTGGAGCTTCCTTCTGTCGCGGCCCCTCTCGCGTCCTATATCCCGGCCATCCAGGTAGGAAACCAGGTATGGACTTCCGGTCAGCTGCCCGTTGTGGGCGGCGAATTGCCTGCTACCGGCAAGGTTGGCGCAGAAGTGGACCTCGAGAAGGCGCAGGAGCTGGCGCGCACGGCCGCGCTAAACGCGTTGGCTGCCATCGATGGCCTCGTGGGCCTCGACCGTGTCACCCGCGTGGTGAAGGTGGTCGGCTTCGTCGCCTCGGCTCCATCCTTTACGGATCAGGCCGCGGTTATCAACGGTGCCTCGAACTTCCTCGGGGAGGTCTTTGGTGATGCCGGTGTTCACGCGCGTTCTGCAGTGGGGGTAGCGGTCCTTCCGAAGGATTCCCCCGTTGAGATCGAAGTTATCGTAGAAATCGCTGAGTAATCGGATAGGGTTAGAACCATGGAGCATCCTGCATATAGCCAATTGCGTCCCGTGAGCCAGTCCGTCGGTGTCGTGCTGTGCGATAATCCCAGCTACACCGCCTTGGAGGGTACCAATACGTGGATTATCCGCGCCGGAGAAGATTCTCGCGCCATTGTGGTCGATCCAGGCCCAGAGGATGAGGGGCATCTCAACGTTGTGACCGCGAAGGCGGGCGAGGTAGCACTGATCCTTCTCACTCACCGCCACGATGATCACGCCTCGGGCGCTCAGCGTCTGCGCCAGCTCACCGGCGCTCCGATTCGCGCGTTCGATCCGAACTACTGCAACGGCGCGGAGGCGCTTGTCGACGGCGAAGTGATCACCGTCGACGGCATCACCCCGCAGCTTGAGGTGGTTCATACCCCGGGCCACACTGCGGATTCCACCTGCTTCTTCGTATGGTCCGAAGAGGCTAAGAACTCCACCCTGGAGGGAATTCTGACCGGTGATACCATCGCTGGCCGTCACACCGTGCTCCTGTCTGAGACCGATGGTGACTTGGGCGCCTACCTGAAGACGCTGGACCTTCTCGAAGAGCGCGGCAAGGATGTAGCACTCTTCCCGGGGCACGGCCCGGACTTGGAGGACACCTCCGCGGTTGCCCGCAAGTACATTGACCGCCGCCACCACCGCTTGGATCAGATTAAAGAGGTCCGCGGGCGCCTTGGTGAGGATGTTGACGTTAAGACCCTCGTCGATGAGATGTACGACGACGTCGACCCGGTCCTTCGCCACGCCGCCGAGCAGTCCACGCGCACTGCGCTGAAGTACCTCGCGGCTCAGAACTGAATCACCGCATAGGAAAATCCCCCGAGAAATTCTCGGGGGATTTTGCATTGGGCCACAGCCGCCCGGAGGCGGCATATGCAGGCTCGGCCTTTAAGGCTTAGCGCGCGCGGCGAGCCAAGTGCTCGGTATCGACGATGAGCACCGACTTGCCTTCCAAGCGAATCCATCCGCGGTGGGCGAAGGTGGCCAGCGCCTTGTTGACGGTCTCGCGAGACGCGCCGACGAGCTGGGCGATCTCTTCCTGAGTGAGGTCGTGGTTCACGCGCAGTGCACCGCCCTCTTGCGAGCCGAAGCGGTTAGCCAGCTGCAGCAGGGTCTTGGCCACGCGGCCCGGAACATCGGTAAAGATGAGGTCCGCCAGGTTGGCGTTGGTGCGACGCAGACGGCGGGCCAGCACGCGCAGCAGCTGCTGCGCAATCGCCGGATGATCGGCCACCCACTGCTTGAGCATTTCGGAGTTCATCGTGGCGGCGGTGACCTCGGTGACGCACACAGCAGACGAGGTGCGCGGGCCCGGATCGAAGATAGAAAGCTCACCGAACATATCGGACGGGCCCATCACGGTCAGCAGGTTCTCACGGCCATCCGGGGCGTGGCGGGCAAGCTTAATCTTTCCCGAGGTGATGATGTAGAGGCGGTCGCCCGGCTCTCCTTCCTCGAAAATGGTGGTGCCGCGCGGGAAACGGACGGTTTCCATTTGCTCGATGAGGTTCTGTACTGCTACCGGATCGACGCCCTGGAAAATGCCAGCGCGGGAGAGGATGTCCTGTACGCCTTCCACTGTTACTCCTTAAAGCCTGCGCAGCGAGGAAAACACTTGGACGCAAGCTGGTTTGGTCTATTTTGACGCACCTAGTCTCCAGTGCGCCACGAGGCACTGCACAACATCATACAGTGCAATTAGTCACTATTTCCACCAACGGGAAAAATAGTCACACGCCTTGGTTAATCCTCGAAGGCCGTCGCTTCTAGCTTCTCCATGAGGATGGCAAAGAGTGCGAGGCACAGCGGGACGAGAACAACGAGCGAAATCATGCTTTCCATTCTAACTGCCGTCACTAGAGTTACCTCTATGTCCCCTGACCTTTTTGCACAGCATGACGATGATACCGAGGAAGCGCGTGTTGCCCATATCCGTACTGCCCTCGCGGACGAATACCCTGATGCCGACTGTGAACTAGACTTCACCAACCCCCTTGAGCTACTCGTAGCGACGGTTCTCTCCGCGCAGTGCACGGATGCCCGTGTCAACCAGGTCACCCCGGAGCTGTTCGCTGCTTACCCCTCCGCGCCAGATTATGCCGCCGCGGACCGCGCTGACCTTGAGCGCATTCTCCGCCCGCTCGGCTTTCAGCGCATGAAGGCCGGCCACCTGTTGGGCATCGGTGAAAAGCTCGTCGCGGACTTCGACGGGCAGGTACCACGCGGCATCGACGAGCTCACCTCGCTGCCCGGCGTCGGCCGCAAGACCGCGCTGGTGGTGCGGGGAAATGCCTTTGGGCTGCCGGGAATCACCGTGGATACCCATGTCACGCGCCTGAGCCAGCGGCTCGGTCTGACCGAGGCGAAGACGCCGCGGGCGATTGAGAGGGACGTCGCCAAGCGCGTGCCCGAAGAGGAACAAACCGTATTCTCTCACCGCCTCATCCTCCATGGGCGGCGCGTGTGCACCGCCCGGAAGCCGAAGTGCACGGCCTGCGTCCTCGCCCCATGGTGCCCGTCGCGGGGTTAAGGTGGAGCAATGAGCCAATATTCTCGGTGGCCCGGATACGTGAAGGTGAGCATCGCAGCCATTGTTGCGCTGGCGGCACTCGCGTTCGTCGGCGTGGTGAATCTCCTTGAGGATGATGAGCCGGAGGTCCCCGTCCCCGAGGCGCAGGAGCAAGAGGTAGCCAAGCGTCCCAAGTGCCCCGAAGGGCCCATTGCTGGGGTGGACCTTCCCTGCTTAGGAGCGGCCGGTACCGCGGCGGCCAAGAACGTTCAGATCGTCACGTTGTGGGCATGGTGGTGCGAGCCGTGCCGTACGGAGCTGCCCTTCTTCGAAGATCTCGCGCGCTCACACTCGACGTGGAATGTCGTCGGCGTGCATGCGGATGCGAACGCCGCCAACGGTGCTGCGCTTTTGAGTGACCTGCAGGTCGACATCCCCAGCTATCAGGATGATGACGGCACCTTCGCCGGTGAGCTCGGGCTGCCGGGCGTCATCCCCATCACCCTCGTGGTGCGCGATGGCAAGGTGGAAGAGAAGTTCATCAAACCGTTTAGCTCCGCCGAAGAATTGGAGGCGGCCGTCGAGGAGGTTCTTCAGTGAGCCGCCTGTTTCCTGCTCACGCCCCGGAGTGGCTGCGCCCGGCGCTCGGGGTTGATACAGACAAGGTCCAAGAACGCCTCATTCGGCATGTCCCGGCTGCCAAGCGTCGGCGTGAATCGGCAGTGTTGGTGCTCTTGAAGGGCGAGAGTTTTGAGGATGGTGAGGTGCTGCTCACGCACCGCTCGCCCTCGATGCGCTCGCACTCCGGGCAGATTGCTTTCCCCGGTGGGCGCAAGGACGAGGAGGACGCCTCGCTTGTCGACGCCGCCCTGCGCGAAGCCGAAGAAGAAACCGGCCTCGACCGCTCCACCGTCACGCCCCTTGAGCAGTGGAGCAAGCTGGATATCCCAGCTACCGGCAACACCGTGAGCCCGGTCCTGGCGTATTGGCATAAACCGGGTGACGTGTGGCCGGCGAGCCCCGCGGAAACCGATGATGTCTTCACCGTCCCTTTGCGGGAGCTGGCGGATCCCACGAATCGCATGATGGTGGGATTTGGCCGCTGGAAGGGGCCGGCGTTTCGGACGCGGGGCTACCTGGTGTGGGGCTTTACCGCGGGAGTGCTGTCCGGGCTGATGGACCATGCGGGCTGGAGCGTGGAATGGGATAAGAAAATAGTTCACGATCTGCGTGAATCACTCAACCGCTCCTTGAATAATGAGAAGATAGGTTAGTTTCTGCCCCTTTTAGCCCTTAAGAAAGCATTCCCTCTGTGTCTCTTGCTGTTGACATCCTGATCGTGGTTGCCGTGCTCCTCGCTGTTCGCGTGGGTTGGCGGCAGGGCGCCTTGGCAGCGGTCCTCGCCGCCGTGGGAATCATTGCGGGGCTGGTGCTGGGAACTGTGGTTGCCCCGCTGGCGATGGGCTTGGCGGACCAAGCCGCCGTGCGCTTCTTGTTGGCTGTCGGCGTGCTCATTCTGCTGGTGGGCTTAGGGCAGCTGGTGGGGACGTCGCTTGGCATGGCGTTGCGGGACCGGATGCGCACCCGCTCGGGGCAGCGCGTGGACTCCTCAATTGGTGCGGTATTCCAGGCGGTGGCGGCCATCGTGGTGATTTGGTTGGTTTCCCTGCCTTTGGCATCCAACCTGGGTGGCCGGCCGGGGCAGGCGCTGCGTGAGTCGCACGTGCTCAGCGCGCTCAATGCAGCGGCACCCTCGCGCCTAGCGGCGCTGCCGAACGGTATCGCAGCACTGCTCAACGAGTCTGGGCTGCCGCCGCTGGTATCTCCGTGGGAGCGCTCCGGTGCCGATGTGGAGGTGGATGCTCCCGCAGTGAACATCGAGGACCCTGAGCTGGCGGAACGCGTGCGACCTTCCGTAATCCACGTGCTGGGTGATGCGGAGGCGTGCTCGCGCCGGCTGATGGGCTCGGGCTTTGTTACGGAACCGGACTACGTCATCACGAACGCCCACGTCGTGGCCGGCACGGATAAGGTTCACCTCGATACTGTGCTCGGGCTCAAGGAGGCGCACGTGGTGTACTACAACTCGGATGTGGACATTGCGGTGCTGCATAGCCCCGGGTTGGGCTTGGAGCCTTTGCCGTGGGCGGAGCAAGCGGCTGTGACGGGGGATGATGCCATCGTCTTGGGCTTCCCGCAGTCGGGGCCCTTTACTGCAGAACCGGCGCGAGTGCGGGATCGCCTCACCATCGCGGGGCCGGATATCTATTCCACGGGCCGTGTGGAGCGCGATGCCTACACGGTGCGCGGCAGCATCCGGCAGGGCAATTCCGGCGGCCCGATGATCAACCCGGAGGGCCAGGTGCTCGGCGTTGTGTTTGGTGCTTCCGTGGAGGATTCCGATACGGGCTATGCACTCACCGCGGACGAGGTGCGCGGCCACGTGGGTGACGTTACGCAGCTTGTCGACGCCACCCCAACCGGCTCCTGCGTCTCATAGGTTTCTGGAATAGGTCTTCGGCGAGGGCGGGCGAGTGAATTAAAAGCCCATTTGCCCTCTGCTGACGTCTCGTTGAAAGTCCACAGCAGCCTGACGAACTTCGGGATCATGGCTATGTGTTCGTTTGTTAATGCGGTGGTGCATCATTCCTGCGGGGAGGGAGATGAGTAGGACAGCCAAAAGAATTATCACGATGGAAGTGGACATTATGCGTTCCTATCCCCGACTCCCGTGCCCACTCCAAGCAAGGCAGGCGCGAAGCTGGTAATCAGTAACGCCTGGCTTATTGAAGATGTCTCGGCATGTGTCCGGATTTGGATACCATCCGGTGCATTGTGATCCATTCTCGTATTCGCAGATTTTGAACGGTTGCACGTTGGTGGCGGCAGCAGAAGGTCCCGCGCCAGATGTGGTGAGCGGCAAACTGAAAGCTAAAAGGGTGATTTTCTTCATCAGAATTCCTTGTGTTAGAGATCCTTTAGAGTCCATAGAAGTGATATGGCTCACCGTACACTTTATGGAATTGCTGGTTGTTTTTCAACAGTCTTGGGTCCAGTAATTGCATATAAAGACCATCGTCTTTCGCGGCCCGCTATCGCTGGTATAAAGGCCCGTCAATGCCGAACCCGCCAACCACAGCAAGGTTGACGGGTAGTCGGCGCGCTTGAGCTAGATATCCGTGCCGATATCGAGGTGCATACCCGGAACCGAGTTGATGAGGTTGCGGGTGTACTCCTGCTGGGCGTTGTCGAAGATATCGTCGGCGGTGCCCTGCTCGACGGCCTGGCCCTTCTTCATCACAACTACGTCGTCGGCAGTCTGGCGGACCACTGCGAGGTCGTGGGTAATGAAGAGATAGGACAGGCTGAGCTCAGACTGCAGCTCCGCGAGGAGCTGGATGATCTGGTTCTGCACCAGCACGTCCAGGGCGGAAACGGCCTCATCGAGGACGATGACCTCTGGGCGCAGCGCGAGCGCGCGGGCGATGGCGATGCGCTGGCGCTGGCCGCCGGAGAGCTCGTTGGGGTAGCGGCGCATGGCGGAGCGAGGCATGGAGACCATGTCGAGAAGCTCGGCCACGCGGGCCTCGCGTTCCTTGCGCGAGCCCACCTTGTGCAGCGCCATGGGTTCCTCGATGCACTTGTAAATGGAGTACATCGGATCCAGTGAGCCATAAGGGTTCTGGAAGACCACCTGCATTTTGCGGCGGAGCTTGAAGAGTTCCTGCTTCGATAGCTTCGAGGTATCACGGCCTTCGAATTCGATGGTGCCGGAGGTCGGCTCCAAAAGGCCCAACACCATGTTTGCCACCGTAGACTTGCCGGAGCCGGACTCGCCCACCAGCGCCAGGGTGGTGCCGCGGCGGATGTCGAAGGAGACATCGTCGACAGCCTTGAGGAGCTTCTTGCCGCCACGCTGTCCGCGGATGTCGAATTCCTTGGTGAGGTTGCGAACCGAGATGACCGGGGCCTGAGCCGCGGAAGATGAACCTTCAGCGGAATCTGCAGCGGTGGAGCCAGGTTCGACGGCGGTGCCGATAGCCTCGCCCGACTTGAGTTCCTTGGCCTCCACGCCAGCTTCCTTGGCCGCGCGGATGCGGGAGGAGGCGAGGGAAGGGGCGGCCTTGACAAGGCGGCGGGTGTAAGGGTGCTGCGGGGAACGCAGGATCTCGCGCGACGGGCCCGACTCAACGATGCGGCCGCGGTGCATCACGATGAGGTGTTCGGCGCGCTCGGCCGCCAGACCAAGGTCGTGGGTAATGAAGAGAACGGCGTTGCCCAGCTCCTCGGTGAGATGCTCCAGGTGGTCCAGGATGGTCTTCTGAACAGTTACATCCAGCGCGGAGGTGGGCTCGTCGGCGATGAGTAGCTTCGGGCGGGCGGCCAGGCCGATTGCGATGAGCGCGCGCTGGCGCATACCACCAGAGAACTCGTGGGGGTACTGCTTGGCGCGCCGTTCGGCGTCGGGAAGCCCGGCTTCCTCCAGAAGCTCCACCACGCGTTCGTGGTGCTTGGAGCCCTCCACCACGTGGTTGGCCTTGAGAGACTCCTCGACCTGGGTGCCGATGCGCCACACCGGGTTGAGGTTGGACATCGGATCCTGCGGGACCAAGCCAATCTTGTCGCCTCGCAGCGATTCGAATTGCTTGTTGTTGTAGTGAGTAATGTCCTCGCCCTCAAAGAGGATCTGGCCGCCGGTGACCTTGCCGGTGCCCGGCAGCAGGCCCAGGATGGACATCGCCGTGGTCGACTTACCGGAACCGGACTCGCCCACGATGGCCACGGACTGGCCCGGGTAGATGGTCATATTGACGCCACGCACTGCCTCGACCACGCCGGTCGACGTGGTGAAGGAGATACGAACGTCCTTCATTTCAAGAAGTGGGTTAGTCATTAACGCTTCCTCGCCTTCGGATCGAGTGCATCGCGGACGACGTCACCCATCATGATGAAGCTCAACGCGGTCAGGCCCAAAGCGCCCGCCGGGTAGAACAGGACTGCCGGGGCAACACGCAGGGAGGCCTGCGCGTCGGAGATGTCTCCGCCCCAAGACACGAACGTCGGCGGCAAGCCGATGCCCAGGAAGGACAAGGTGGCCTCGGCGACGATGTAGGTGCCCAGCGCCACGGTGGCGTAGGAGATGATGGGCGCGGCCGCGTTCGGCAGGATGTGGCTGAACAGGATGCGCCAGCTCGACGCACCGATGGAGCGCGCGGATTGTACGAATTCCTCATTCTTGATGGAGACTACCGCGCCGCGCGTGATGCGGGCGATAGAGACCCAGCCGAAGAGGCCAAGAACCAAGACCACCGTGATGATGGTGCGGTGCTCCTTGAACATCTGCATAACCACGATGGCGGCGAGCACCAGCGGGATGGCGAAGAAGATGTCGGTGATGCGGGACAGGACGGAGTCGATCCAGCCGCCGAAGAAGCCGGCGATAGCGCCGATCATTGAACCAAGCACCACGACGAGCAGCGTGGTGAGGATGCCGACGGCGACCGAAGCACGCGCACCGTAGATCACGCGGGCATAGATGTCACAACCCTGGCGGTTGAAGCCGAAGGGGTGGCCTGGCTCGGCGGGGGCGAGGGACCTGGATAGTTCGCACAGGCGCGGGTCGGTGCTAGTAAATAGACCCGGTGCGATAGCCAGGAGGACTGCCACGAGAATCATCACGGCAGCGACCCAGAACAGTGGGCGGCGGCGCAGGTAGCGCCACGCTTCGCCCCACTGAGAGGAGGGAGCGGACTCATCCTTGACGGCGTCGACCGCGCCGAGACCCGTTTCATCGGTTTCCGAGACGAAGTGCTCTTGGCCCGGGTAGGGAGTGGTTTTCTCGAAATTAGGCATAGCGAATCCTCGGATCAAGTACGGCGTACAGGAGGTCAACGAGCAGGTTGGCGATGATGTAGATGATCACCAACACCGTGGTGAAGGAGACGATGGTGGTCGGCTCACCGCGCAGAATGGCCTGGTACATGGTGCCGCCGACGCCGTTGATGCCGAAGATGCCCTCGGTCACGATGGCGCCGGTCATGAGTGCGCCGATATCGGCGCCGATGAAGGTGGCCACGGGAATCAGCGAGTTGCGCAGCACGTGACGGCGGGTCACCGCGCCGTTGGACAGGCCCTTGGCGCGGGCGGTGCGCACGTAGTCGGCGCGCAGGTTCTCAGCCACGGACTGGCGGGTCAGGCGGATGACGTAGGCCAGGGAGAGCGCGCCGAGCACCATGGCCGGCATGAGAAGGGACTTCACCGTGGCGTTAGCGCCGACGGTAACCGGCAGGACGCCCCACTTAATGCCTACGAGGTACTGGAAGACGAAGCCGATAACGAAGGAGGGCACGGCGATGACGAGCAGGGAGATGACCAACACGGTGGAATCGAAGAAGCCGCCGCGGCGCATACCGGCGAAGACGCCGAAGAGGATGCCGAAGACGGATTCAAAAATGATCGCCATGACGGTGAGCTTCACGGTAACCGGGAAGGCATTAGCCATCACCTGGGTCACGGGCACGCCGGAGAAGGTCGTGCCGAAGTCCAACATGAAGATGCCCTTGATATAGAGCAGATACTGAATGATGAACGGCTTGTCGAGGTTGTATTCAGCCTCAATGCGGGCGCGGGCAGCCTCGGTGAGGCCGCGGTCACCGCCAAGGGCTTCGACTGGATCGCCGGGCATCAAGAAGACGAGCGCGTAGATGAGCAGGGTGGCTCCGAAGAACACCGGAATCATCTGGAGCACTCGGCGCCCGATATAGCGCAGCATAGTGTGGTCCTTTACTCGTTGTGGGGCAGGTACTTGCCAGCGTTCTCCGATTTTTGGGACGCAGGTCAAAGCTTACGAGAATTCTAATGTGTGATCCCACGCTCCGGGAAATCTATAGCGCGTTTCTAATCACACTTCGGGGGTGAAAACGTGGGGCGACCCCCGCCTCACGGAGGTTGCGGGGGTCGTGCGAAGTAGCAAAGGTGGTGTTACTTCTTGGTGATGTTGTAGTACACCGGCTGGGACTTCCAGGAGAAGACGACGTTGTCGACGTTCTCGGAGTAGCCGCCGGTGGCGTTGGAGTACCACAGCGGGATGGCCGGCAGTTCCTTGAACAGGATTTCCTGGGCCGCGGTGTACTTCTTGATTGCGTCTTCCTCGGAGGTGGAGGTCAGGGCTTCGTCGAGAAGCTTGTCAAACTCTGGGTTGGTGTAGTCACCGTCGTTGGACGAACCATTGGTCTTGTACAGCGGAGCAAGGAAGTTGGCCTGGCTCGGGTAATCTGCCTGCCAGCCGGTGCGGAAGGCGGTCTTGATGGTGCGGTTGGTCACCTCATCGCGCAGGGACTTGAAGTCCGGGTATGGAGCGCCAACAGCCTCGATGCCGAGGGTGTTCTTGATGGAGTTGGTGGTTGCATCCACCCAGCTCTTGTGGCCACCGTCGGAGTTGTAGGCAATTTCGAGGGTCGGGTTGTCCCACTTGTTGATCTTGTCGGCCTCAGCCCACAGTTCCTTGGCCTTCTCCGGGTCATACTTCAGGACCTCGTTGCCCTTGATGTCCTCGGAGTAGCCCGGCATAACCGGGGAGGTGAAGTCCTTGGCCGGGGTGCGGGTGCCCTTGAAGATGGTGTCCGTGATCTCCTCGCGGTTGATGGCGTGGGAGATGGCCTGGCGGCGCAGGACGCCTTCTTCGCCGGAGTAGTGCTCGAGGTTCTCACCCAAGGTGAAGGACTGGAACACGGCGGTCGGCTGGTTCACAGCGCGGTCACCGAGGTCGGTCTCGTAGACGTCGAAAGCGGCGTCCGGGATGGCGTCGAGGACGTCCAGGTTGCCTGCCAGCAGGTCGGCGTAGGCAGCGTCCTGGCCAGCGTAGAAGACGAACTTGATGCCGTCGTTCTGCGGGGTCTGGCCACCCTTGTACTCCTCATTCGGGACGACGGTCGCGTCCTGGTTGTGGTTCCACTCGGTCAGCTTGTAGGGACCGTTACCAATCGGGTTCTGGCCGAAGGCATCCATGTCCTCCAGGGCAGACTCGTGCAGCGGGTAGAACGCGGAGTAGCCCAGCTGTGCCGGGAAGTCCTGCTCCGGGCTGTTCAGTGCGATGGTGAAGGTGAGGTCGTCGACGACCTTGAGGCCTTCCATCTCCTTCACGCCTTCCTCGAAGCCCTTGATGTTGGCAAAGAAGGAAGCGTTGAGCTGGTCATTGGCCACGGCGTAGTTCCAGGCGTCCACGAAGTTCTTCGCGGTGACCGGGGAGCCGTCGGAGAACTTAGACTCCTTGAGCTTGACGGTGAACTCGGTGTTGTCATCGTTCGGCTCGATGGATTCAGCCAGCTCGTTCTGGGCTTCGCCGTCGCCGTCGTAGTAGACCAAGCCGGCGTAGATGGAATCGACGATGCGTCCGCCACCGGTTTCGTTGGTGTTGGCCGGGATGAGCGGGTTCTGCGGCTCGGAGCCGTTGACGGTGACGATTCCGTCACCGGATGCGGAGCCGGAAGCAGAGTCCGAACCGGAGTTATCGCCACCGCAGGCCGCGAGGGTGAGCGGCAGGGTAGCGACAGAGAGAGCAGCAAGTGTCTTCTTGAGCGTCATGTGGGTCTTAGACCTCCGTGGTGCGAAAGATGTAGAAAACCTGTGGTGTTGGTTTGTTATGAAGCTACCGCGTGGCGCGCCTCATATACAAGGAATCGAAAAATATGTCCTGCAATGAAAGCTATAGATCGGTAGGTATTTGTTCCTGACCTGCGGTTTTGTTGGAGAATGAAAAAAGTCCCATCCCCCTGAGAGGGGTGGGACACGAAGGGGGAGTGAATGTTACCTATCTCGCAGCCACTGAGTGATGGTCTGGGTAAAACCGTGAGGGTTCTCAAGGTAGGGGAGGTTCTTGGCGCCGGGGGTGGTGGTGGCGGTAAAGCCCCCACGGCAGCGTCGCGCCGCGCGCCGGGCTACCGGCCGCCACAACATCTGATCGGCATGAATGAACAGCGTCGGACACTGCACGCTGAGCTCGAGCCAACTCAGCGGAACCACGGCGGTGCGCAGTCGGTGGTTCCAGATGATTCCGCGGCGGACGTTTCCAATACGTGAGGAGGCCACGCGCAAGCGCAGGGCCTCCGCGCGCTCGGCGCCGCTGAAGGATCCGAGAGCATCGAGATCCATCTCCCGGTGATAGGTATCTTCCCGCAGTAGGAGGCTGGGGGCGCCGATCTTTCCCAGGCGGCACAACGCCGCGCGTAGGAGAACCCACCCGAAATCCCAGGGGCGTGCGGCGATGGCGCGGCGCAAATCGGTTGGGTGTGCTGCCGAAACAGAAACCAGCCCGCGTACCCGCTCGGGCCGCTCGGTAGCCAGCGCCCAGGCCACCGCACCACCGGTATCCGCGCCAACCAGGTAGGCATCATCGTGGCCTAATGCGCGGATGGCACCGCTGACATCGCCAACCGCCACGCGGATATCCTGGCCGGGTTCGAGCGGCGGTTTGTCAGACATGCCAAAGCCGCGCATGTCGAGGCGGCGACGTGGAAGCCGGCGTCGGCAAGCGGGGCAATGACATTCCGGAAGTCGAACCACCCGCCGAAAGAACCATGGAGTAAAGCACCAGCGGGTCATCCGGGTTGCCGGCGGTGACGGCGTGCAGGCGGATGCCGCGCGTGTGCAGGAACTCGTGCTCAAAGGGGCCGTCAAGCTCCACTACGGAGGGCGGTAGGGGATTCATAGGGGCGGGCCTTTCGTGGGAAGGGTGCACAGAAGAAATCCGCCCCGAACGCATGTGCTCGGGGCGGGAGATTGAAAAGGGCCTTAAAGGTTTAGGTGTAGAGACCACGCTCGATGGACTTCTCAGCCTTACCCGGAACCAGCTTCTTGAGTTCCTTCGTGGACTGGATGGTCTTCTCCGGGGCCTTGACCTGCTTGACCTGCTTGAAACCGATGAAGGCCACGACGGCGGCCAAGACGACCATAATGAGGAAGACAATCAGGAAGGCAGCCCAGCGGTCGAGCCATACGGCCAGCAGCTCCGCCAGGAAGAAGAAAAAGAAGAAGGAGCTATACAGAGCCACGGTGCCGGCCACACCGAACATGCCCGCGCCGATGCCGCCCTTCTTGGCAGAAGCAGCGAGCTCGGTCTTGGCTAGCTCAACCTCAGAGCGAACCAGCTGGGACATCTGCTCGGTGGCGTTGGATACGAGCTGGCCGATGGATGCTTCGCCACGGCGGGAGGTATCCGCATCGCTCAAGGGAATGCTGTCTACCTTCGGGGCGAACTTGTTGGACCCGTCAGTGAATAGTCCGTCGTTGCTCACGGTTAAAAACTCCTACTGTTTTGTCGCAATCTATATCGGCCATAGTAATGAACTTTCCAGAGTTCATGTGGTGCGGCCCGCAAAGTGGGTACGGCGTTATTGTAATGGGTATGCCGCATTCTGACCCGCTGACCCCGCTGATGGCCCTTTCTGGGGTGGAGGACAAAGCCGGTTCCGCTGCCGCAGCGATTGCGCGCGTACACCGCCGTCCCGCGGGCTTGCGCAAGTTTGACGTTATTTCTTCCGAGTCGCTGTTGCGCGGTGCGCGGGCGGCCGCGGCGATCGACGGCGCGCCGCTCGAGGCTGACGGTATCCCGCCCGCGGTCAGTGCCTATTCTTTGCTCGCTCCGGAGAAGCAGGCGGCGACGGTGCGCACCTTCGCGCGGGCACCGCTGCAGGTCTTGGCCAGTATCGATGTCGCGGCGGGCGGTGCGGGTCATCCCGATCAGGACCCAGCGGTGGCGCAGGCGTTGGCACAGCTCATCACGCGCGGGGCCGGCGTGGATTTCGACCGTTTGTTGCCGGTGGTGCTGCACGCGGAGATTGCTGCGCGCTCATTGTTCGGTGCGCGCAGCACCGCCGTGGCGCTCGTCGCCGCGCGCACCGCCGCCATCCATTCCGGCTTCGATCCGCGGGGATTCGCCGTGCCCGAGACCTACCTCAACCGTCATCGCGCGGACTACCGCGCGGCACTGGATGCCTACGACAAGGATCCGGCGGTGCTCATTACGCTGCTTCTCGACGCCTGGGAGGCCGGTGCCCGCGAAGCCGACGGCATCGCGCAAGCGGCCTAATCTCGCAGCTGCTGCCGCGCAAAGAAAACACCACCGACCACGAGGGCAGCGATGCCGACCACGACCGCCGAGCCAATACCGAACTCGCGGGCGCTGGGCGCGGTGAAGAGCGGAACGGGATGCTTAAACGTGCGGATTTCCCAGTCGTGGGCGATGGCGTGCTTCTTTAACAGGCGGTCCGGGTTCACGGCAACGGGGTGGCCAACCTGCTCCAGCATCGGGATGTCTGTGGCGGAATCGGAGTAGGCAAAGGATGCGTCGGGGTCGACGTTGAGCTCCTGAGCAATGCGTGCCAAGGCTTCGGCTTTTGCGGCGCCTTTGCAATAAAACAGGATCTCCCCGGTGAAGCGGCCGTCTTCCTCGGCGAGCTCGGTGGCCACAACGTGTTCGATGCCCAGTTCCTGTGCGATGGGCTCGACCAGCACGCTTGCCGACGCCGAGATGATCACCACCTCGTGGCCGGCGGCGCGGTGGGCGTCGATAAGCGCGCGTGCCTCCGCATAAATGGCGGGGGTGACCACGGTGTGCATGGTCTCTACCGCGATGTCGTGGACTTCCTTGACGGACCAGCCGGCGGCCATGGCGGCGAGCTGATCGCGGGTGGTGTCCATGTGTTCACTGCTGTGTCCAGCCAGCATGTAACTTGCTTTGGCTAAGGACAGCTGGAGGGCCTCGGCGTGGCTGATGAGGCCGTTGTGCATGAACTCGCGGCCGAAGGCATAGGCCGAGGATGTGGCAATGATCGTTTTGTCCAAGTCGAAGAACGCGGCCGCGCGGGTGGCGCCGTCAGTGGGAAAAGGGGTACCGGTCATCGAGGAAGGCCTGCCGTCATTGTGCGAGTTACCCTGCTCATCGTAGCCTCTTAGCAGGCAGAACCGGGAGTGCGTCGGCACGGTGTTAGGGATCTCAAGGAATGTTGTCGCTCGCTGTTGTCATCTGTTCCCTCGCATGTCATAATGTGATGTGCAAGGCCCCGATATACAGTGCGGCCTGCCCCGGCGCACCCCCCCGATGCCGGGTTACCGATGGCCCGCGCACACCCCCCCCGAGGCGCGGGCCATCACCTTTTTCGCATACCGGGTTCGTTGTAGCCTTTAACTTAAGCCGTATTTAATGTCCATGTGCGGCGATATAATCTCAGCTGTGACAAGCTATCAAGCAAGTTCTTCCGCTCGCCAAGGAGGTTCCGTTCCTCCTCAGGTGAGTTTGCCGCTGACTGTAGAAAGTGCCGTCTACTTTGTCGATGAAGCTGGAAGTAAAGGTACTTTAGGGAAGCATTTCGTTGTTGCGGCTGTGCGCACGAAGGATCCTGATTTCCTCTCGCGGGAGATTAAGGCATGTCGTGAACAAAACAATTTCACAAAGGCTGACGAGGTTAAGTTTTCGAAAGTTACTAAGCGCTCTGGGCCGATTTTGCTCGATATTTTTCAAACAGCTATAAGCGCGGGGTGCTCGTTCGGTGCTTTTGTTTTGGACAAGCGGCATTTTGATCCGTGGAGTAGTCGGGAACAGTGGCAGGGGCATTTGTTTGCGACAGATCGGCTGTTGCGGGGGCTGGTTACTCGCCGTGAAGTTGGGGTGGTGATGCTTGACCACATTGATGTCCCAGTTGGGGTTTCCTACGGAGACACTCTAGTGAACTCTCTCAACAATCGTTTTGGAAATAAGCGGTTTGCAACGGCAGTTAGTCTGGATTCTCGGACTTGTCCGGCCCTACAGGTGGCGGATCTGCTAGCTAGTTCGGTTTTCCATGCGCGAAAAAAGATCGAAGCCGTGGGGTTGGAGGCTTTCTTGGAAGATCGTTCGCCGAAGGCCCGGCTTTCGAGGGGCATTGCGGCTGCATTAGGGGAGAGTCATTTTGGTGACTGTCGTACACCACTTTTGAAAATTGAGACAAGCCATGAGAGGTCATTGACAGAATTGAAGCGCCAACGATACTCTTAAGTGAGGCGCTGAACGCCATAGCCGCAGGCTAAAAGCAAGCGCCCCTCGGGCCGAGTCCCAGATTCACTACCCGAGTCTTATGGCTAACCAAGCTATTCTTTACCGCACTTATTGCGATACCCTCGAGCGTGGCTCGGGGGTATTTGCTTTTGATCCTTAAGGGCGGGTTCTAGTGGTCGTGGAAACACGGGTTCCCTGTGAATTTTCGGTACTTGAGCCCCGGTAATTTTGTTTAAACGTCAGCAAAACAGGGGCAAAAGACGCCATAATGGCGAAGTTATTCACAGGTGGTGAGGAAGTCCTAGCGCGCGGTTGGGGTGCTCGCGCATGCTTCAGGCATGAGCACGTTTCACCTAGTTATCGCTGTTGGGGATTCCACGCTGCGAGCCGAGGCAGCATCCGCAGCCGCCGCCAGTACTGCGGAAATAAGCACCGTGGAGGACCCGCGGGACTTCTCCCGGCACTTGCCCAAGGCGGATGCCGTCTTGGCCGATGCACTGACGGCCCGGCTCGTGGCGGGGCATCCGCGGGTGTATTTCCTGGCCTTGGATCCGGGGCCGATCGATTATGAAGCCGCACTCTGCTGCCGCGCGACTGCCGCCTTCATCGTTCCAGCCCAATCAAAAGAGCTCCTGGGCGCATTAGCTGCGGACGCTACTCCTGAGACCACCGTGTCCACAGGTTTAACCCTGGCGGTGACCGGCTCCGCTGGGGGCTTAGGTACCTCGACCGTGGCGGTGGCGCTGGCCCGCGAGGCAGGCGCGGATCTCCTCGTTGATGCGAGCCCGTATTCCGGCGGCCTCGACTTGCTCACCGGCATTGAGAACAAGCCTGGGGCGCGGTGGCCGGATCTTGCTGCAGGGACCGGTTCGGTTGATGCAGCAGACCTTGTCCGTGCTTTGCCCACCACCGCAGATGGCATCGCCGTGCTCTCAGCTGCGCGGTCCGCCAGCGCAGAGGTGGTTCAAATGAGTAGTGCCCGGCGCGCGGCCATTATGCAAGCTGCGTGTTTATACCCGGGGACCGTGGTGGTGGACTGCCCGCCGTGGGATATCCCCGATGCGGCGGATCACGTGGTGGTGCTGACCGCCGCTGAGGTACGTGCGGCCGCCGCCTGCGCGCAGCTGGTAGCAGAACTTCGCGCCCGGCCGCAGGAATGCTCCGTCGTCGTGCGCAACCGCCAGTGGGCGGGTCTGGACACCAGCGACATCGCCACGGTGACTCATGCAGACCCCATCGCTGAGTTGCCGACGATCCGTGGTCTGACCCGCACGGTGGAAACCAGTGGGCTGCCGCGCCAGCTGCCCCGAGCCCTTACGCGTGCCGCGCGCCAGATGTGGGAGGCCGTGGCATGAACCTGATCGATACCATGCGCACCATCGTGGCCGCCGAGCCGCAGCTGGCCCACGATGCACCTGCCTTGGCTCGACGCATTCGGCAGGAAGCCGGAGTCATCAGCGATGTCGATGTACTCGACCTTCTGCAACGCTTGCGCCACGATTCCGTGGGCTTAGGATTATTGGAACCGGTCCTATCGCTGCCGGGGCTGACCGATGTTGTTGTCAATGGTCCCGATTCCTGTTTCGTCGATTGCGGGCAGGGCCTGCAGCCGCGCGATATCGGCTTTGCCGACGACGCCGAGGTGCGCCAGCTGGCCACCCGGCTGGCGGCGGTGGCGGGCGTGCGGCTGGATGATGCGCAACCTTTTGCCGATGGACGTTTGACCCGCCCCGATGGCACGAGGATCCGACTTCACGCGTTGCTTGCGCCTCCTTCAGCAAGCGGAACCTGCATCAGCCTTCGTGTGTTGCGCCAGGCGCAAACCAGCCTGGAGGAGTTAATAGCCAATGGCAGCATTGATTCCAGCCTGGAGCACGTCCTGCGCGCCGTGGTTGAGCGCCGGGCATCCTTCCTGGTTACGGGAGGGACGGGCTCCGGCAAGACGACGTTGCTCGCTGCCTTGTTGGGGTGCGTGCCCGTCACCGAGCGCTTGCTCATCATCGAGGACACCCCGGAGCTTTCCCCGAATCACCCGCACGTGGTGACCTTGGTATCGCGCCGGGCCAATGCAGAAGGACGCGGCGAGATTTCCATGTCGCTCCTGCTGCGCCAAGCGCTGCGCATGCGCCCAGACCGCATCGTGGTCGGTGAGATCCGCGGCGCGGAAGTGGTGGAGTTGTTGGCTGCACTCAACACAGGACACGATGGTGGCGCGGGCACCGTGCACGCTAACTCTGTTGACGAAGTGCCCGCCCGCATGGAGGCCCTCGCAGCTCTCGGCGGGCTCGACCGTGTAGCACTGCACTCGCAGCTAGCGGCCGCCGTGCACGTGGTCCTCGGGATGGAGCGCACGCCACAGGGGCGGCGTCTCGCGCATCTCGGCGTGTTGGAGGGAAACCCGGTTACACCTCAGCTGGTGTGGACGGCCGAAGAGGGTCCGCTTCCCGGGTTTGCGCAGCTGTGCTCGCGGCTGGGGGTGGAACCATGATGTGGCTGTTCCTTGCAGCGGCGTGTTTGTTCTCGCAGCCTGCTTCGGTGGCGCGGTTGGAATCGCCGAAGTCGCGTTCGCTGGCGCCTGCGGCGGTGTTTCTCGGGGTCGGGTGCTGTGTCTTCTTCGGCAGGCCCACTGTTGTGGTGGCGGTGGGCTGCATTGTGGCTTGTGCGCTGTGGTTTGCCAATGATCTGGCAGCAGCCCGGCGCGAGCGTCATGGCGCGGAGGCACTCGCCTCCTATTTTGGTTCTATTGCCGCTGAGCTGCGGGCGGGCTCGACAACGGCGGGCGCGCTGCGTCGGGGTGCAGATGCCCTTCCTGACTCCACCCCGGAGAGTCTCCGTGACGCGTTGAGTACAGCGGCGGGACTCGCGGTGCAAGGGGGCTCACCCGCGGTGGCCCTCACGGCACCGGAGGTGAAGCGTTTTGCTGCGCTGCTCACCCTGTCTGGGCGCCATGGTGTGGCGCTGGCGAACCTCATTGAGCAGGCCCAAAGCCAGCTGGATACCGCGCGGCGCCATGCCGGTGAGACCGCCGCCTCCTTGCAGGGTCCGCAGGCCACCGCGATGGTCCTGGCGTGCCTGCCGGAGGCGGGCATCCGCATGGGGGGGGCGACGGGCGCGGATTCCCTGGGTTCTTGTTGGGCGGTGGCGTAGGGGGCGTGCGTCTCGACGTCGGCGTGGCACTCGTCTGCGCCGGCTGTGCCTGGTCGCGCCTCATTCTGCGGAAGGCGGCGCAGTGATGGTCTTGACCTATATCTCCACTGCATTAATGGCCGCGGCACTCGCTGTTACCGCTTCCGCACCAGCTGGGCGGATAGCCCAGTCGGGCTCGCGCACGCCGCGCCCGAAGACGCCGCGCGATGGTCCTTCTGCGGACTATAGTCCGCTCGATGCCGCCAGCGACCTAGAGCTCTTCGCCGCATGCCTGGAGGCCGGACTCTCCACGCGAAGCGCCGTGGTGGCCGTCGCCGAAGCCTCGTCGCAGTGGTCGGAGGCGGCAGCACTCATTGGGGTAGGGGTTCCCATGAACACTGCGTGGTCGGCGTTGGCCAGCCAGCCGCATTTGGAAGAACTGGTGCGGCTTACGCAGCTGTCTGGTGAATCGGGCGCAGCCATGGCAACTGGGTGCCACCGGTTGGTGGCGCAGCTGCGTGCCGAAGCCGCGGCGCAAGCTACCGCGCGGGCGGAGCGCGCTGGCGTGTTCATCGCAGCACCGCTGGCGGTGTGTTTCCTTCCCGCCTTCCTGGTCCTTGGGTTGATACCTGTCCTTATCAGCTTGGGCCAGCAACTCTTCTAAGGCAGAACAATCAACCATTTTCAGAACGCACAACCGACACAAGCACAGGAAAAGAAAGCTAGGTATATCATGCAGAAAAAGGTAAACTACCAGTCACTATTAGCTAATGATGATGGTATGTCCACGATTGAGTACGCCATGGGTTCGCTCGCGGCAGCAGCCCTCGCCGCAGTGCTCTATGCCGTGGTCAATGGCGGTGAAGTAACCAGCGCCATTACGTCCATCATCACCGACGCGCTGTCTAACACCCCGGGCTAATGCGCGCGCTGGATGACGCCGGCTCCGTCACCATCGAGGCGGCTCTGTCGCTGTCCGCACTCGTCATCGTTGCGGCGGGAATCGTGGGTGGCATCGCCACGTTGTCGGCCCACCTCGCTGCCGTTGATGCCGCGGGCGCTGCAGCTCGTTCCGCTGCCATCGGCGTGGACTTTCACCGCGAGGGAGTGGCGGTCACCGTGAGCGAAGGCTCCGGCCTCATGACCGCTGAGGCCGCCGTGCCCGCACCTCTGGGAACCATGCGTGCGCAGGCGGTGTTTCCCGCGGAGATGGCAGCCGGTGGGGCCGCGGGGGCGCAGCCATGAGTCGTCATCAGCGCAGCTGGGGAAGGATCCTGGCGGGGGAGGAGGGCTATGCCACCGTCGTTGCCGCCGGGATCATCGCCGCGGTAGCTTCTTTGTTGTTGGCGGTCGCGGCCATTGCCTCACTCGTTGTGGCGCGGCACGAAGCGCAGGTGGCGGCGGACCTCGCTGCGGTATCGGGGGCGTGGGAGGCGGCCAAGGGCAGGGACGCCTGCACGAAAGCCACAGAGATTGCCGCGCTCAATGGTGCGGAACTCGGCTCCTGCGTCGTCGAGGGACGCGACGTGGAGGGGACTGCCCGGCTGCGCGGGCGCAGCGCCATCGCCCGTGCCGGTCCGGTCTAAGAGGTCATGGTCACCAGCGCGCCAAGCAGCGCCACAGCGCCAGCCTTGTCCAGAGGGTTATTGCCGTTGCCGCACTTGGGGGACTGCACGCACGACGGACACCCGGACTCGCAAGGGCAGGAGCGCACGGCGTTGAAGGTGGCTTCGATCCACTCGGGGAAACGCCGGAAGCCTTCCTCGGCGAAGCCGGCGCCGCCGGGGTGGCCGTCGTAGACGAAGACCGTGGGCAAGCCCGTATCGGCGTGCTGTGCGGTGGACACGCCGCCAATATCCCAGCGGTCGCAGGTGGCAATGAGCGGCAGCAGCCCAATGGCGGCGTGTTCGGCCGCATGGAGGGTGCCGGGCGTGCGCCCGGCGGTGACTCCCATCGCTGCGAGTGCCAGCGGATCGATGGTGTAGGCCACCGCCCGGGTCACCAGGCGCTGCTCCGGCAGGTCAAGGGGGATATCCTCGCCCACGGAGCCATCGGAAGCCGCACTTGGTAGCTGGTGACCTTATCGTGACTTCGACCTCAGGCTGCCCACAGGCCGGGGCGTTCACCAGGTCATCGGCCTCGCTCAGGATCCGGATGTCCGTCGTGGACTTCGGCTGCGTGGTGTAGTCCGGCGTCTTCGGTACGGCGAGGGCTACGCCTGGCTCGGCGGTGCTGTGTCATCGGCGTCGCCTAGGTGCAGTTCCTCGATGACAAAGCTTTCACCGCGGTGCAGGTACACCGCGCCGGGATGTACCTGGCTCACCGCGCGTGCGGAATCGATGGTGCCCAGGAACCGGCCGTCGGAAGCATCCACAATCATGACTTCCTCGCCCGACCCACCGCGCAGCGAGACGGCCGTGTGCGCGGTCTCCGGGGTGAGCTCACTGGAGCCAGCGGGCAGGGGAGCGGCAAACCAGCCCTGCGGGCGTCGGCGCAGCAAGCCTTGCTGGGCTAGGTCATGAACCACGTCTTCGGCGTGGAAGGCGGCCACGTCGGCATCAGACAACGGCTTCTCTACCGCTGCGCAGTAGACGTGCCCGCCCAGGATATACGGGTTAGCGGGGTTGAACACGCTGGCCTCCACCGGCCGGCCTAAAAGCGCTTCCGGGTGGTGAACCAGGTAGGTGTCCATCGGTTCATCGCGGGCCACCAGGACCACCAGCGAACCCTGACCACGGCGGCCCGCGCGCCCGGCCTGCTGCCAGAAGCTAGCAACCGTACCCGGGAACCCAGCAGTGACCACGGCATCCAACCCGCCGACGTCGATGCCCAGCTCCAAAGCCGAGGTGGTGGCCACGCCGAGCAGGGAGCCATCGTCCAGCGCCTGCTCCAGCGCGCGGCGGTCCTCGGCCAGATATCCCGCGCGGTAGGCGGCAATCCGGCGCGCAAAATCCGGCCGGCCCAGCCTCCCGGAGAGCTCTTCTGCTGCCCGCAGCGCGGTGGTCTCTGCCGCGCGCCGCGAGCGCACAAAGGTCAAGGTCCGCGCGCCCTGCGCCACCAGTGCGGCCATCATCCAGGCAGCCTCCGTCGTGGCGGCGCGGCGCACAGGAGCACCGTTCTGCCCTTCGATGCCCTCCATAAAGCCCGGCTCCCACAGTGCTACCGTCCGCGCACCCGTCGGCGCGCCATCCTCGGTTACGGGGAGAAACTCGCGCCCCGTCAGCCGTGCAGCATGCCGGGCGGGATCCCGCATGGTCGCCGAAGCCGCAATCACCACCGGCCGCGAGCCATAGTGCGCGCACAGCCGCAGCAAACGCCGCACCACGAGCGCCACGTTCGCCCCGAAAACCCCGCGGTAGGCGTGCGCCTCATCAATCACGATGAACTTCAAGTGCCGCAGCACCCGCGCCCACCGCTGGTGTGCGCCCAGCAGAGAAGAATGAATCATGTCCGGGTTGGAAAAGATGAACCGCGCCTGATCGCGGATGCCGGCGCGCGCTTCGGTGGGGGTATCACCGTCGTAGGGGGCGGGGTGGACGTCGTGAAGCGCAGCGATGCCCTGCGTGAGCTCGAGCACCGTGCGCAGCTGGTCCGAACCCAGCGCCTTCGTTGGCGTGATGTAGAGCGCGCACGCGGTCGGGTCCTGCGCCAGGCGGGACAGGATGGGCAAACGGTAGCCCAGGGACTTTCCGGAACTCGTGCCGGTGGAGACCACCACGTCGCGCCCCTCCCACGCGGCCTGTGCCACGGCGACCTGGTGGGCATAGAGCTTGGCGACGCCTTGCTCCTCCAACGCCGCCCGCAACTCCGGCAGGACCCACTCTGGCCACTCGGCATAGCTCGCTGGCTGGGCGGGCAGGGTAGTGGAGTGTGTTAGCTCGGACTCGGGGAAACGCTCAACGAGGTGCTCGACGAGCTCCTCACCCAGAGGGTTCTCACTCACGCTTGCCTCCACTAATCTGCTGCAGGTGTCCAAACGTGGCACACTAGTGCACTAGTTTGCACTACTTTATTTCCGCAAAGGACAACTCATCATGGCATACGGTACCGTCAAGTTCTTCAACGCCGAAAAAGGCTACGGCTTCATTGAGCAGGAGGACGGCTCCGGCGACATCTTCGTGCACTACACCGAAATCCAAGGAACCGGCTTCCGCACCCTCGAAGATAACCAGCGCGTCTCCTTTGAGATTGGGGAAGACGCTAAAGGCCAGCAGGCCACCAACGTCGAGGTGGTTTAGGGGGATTCGGCATAGCCGCGTCGGGTATCCCACCACTCCAGCAGCTTATTCTGTCCCTTCTGCAGGCCGTAGCCGATGATGACGGCGGCGATGATGGAAATGAGCATGGCTATTGCCGGCGAGCCGGAGAAGGCCACGCCGCCGAGATAACCAATGGCTAGAGCCTGTGCCACCCACAGCAGGACGCCGATGGTGTCGAAGAAGAAAAACAGTACCCACGGGTAGCGCATGGAACCCAGCAGAATCGTCATGAAGAGCCGGGCCGAGGGGATGAAACGCGCAATGATGATGGCTGCGCCGCCACTGCGTCGAATGTTGCGCTTGACCCACGTCAAGGCGTCATAAGCCTTCGTGCCCTTTTGGGCTCTATTAATAAGGGCAATGAGCCGGGTTCCTAGGAGGAAGCACAAGTTATCCCCCAAAATGGCGGCAACCATGGCGACGAAAAACATGGTGGGGAGGTGGGGGAATCCTTGGGAACCAGACCAGGCGCCCACCATGTTGAGGGGAACCTCTGAAGGCAAAACGGGGAAGAAGCAGTCGAGGAAAATCAGCGAGCCCACCAGCGGATAAATCCACTGTGTGGCCATGATGACCTCGAACCATGCAGTAATAGACGCAATCACGCTGTCTCCCGGTTGTGTACTGTGAGGCGAATCCTCGGACGGCCAGTATAGACCCCCTGTTGTGTGGACGTGTACTGGCCTGAATAACTAGAGTGAACCTCTATCTGTGTACTCTAGGGGCAATTGCCCAGCAGAGGACTAGCCATCGGAAGGGATGAAGTCGAAGTGGCAGAAGCTACCGGCCCGGGGAAGACCCTGGTCATCGTCGAGTCAGCAACCAAGGCGAAGAAGATTCAGCCTTACCTCGGCGATAAGTACATTGTTGAGGCCTCCGTCGGCCACATCCGGGACCTTCCCCGCGGCGCTGCCGACGTCCCCGCCAAATATAAGAAGGAATCCTGGGCGCGCCTCGGTGTGAACCCGGAGGATAACTTCACCCCGCTCTACGTCATCAGCCAGGACAAGAAGAAGAAGGTCGCTGACCTCAAGGCCAAGCTGAAGCAGTGCGATCAGCTCTACCTCGCAACAGACCCCGACCGCGAGGGCGAGGCCATTGCCTGGCACCTGCTGGAAGTACTCAAGCCCAAGGTGCCGGTGCGCCGCATGGTCTTCAACGAGATCACCAAGTCCGCCATCCTGGAGGCCGCGGAAAACACCCGTGAGCTCGATGAAAACCTCATCGACGCCCAGGAAACCCGCCGCATCCTGGACCGCCTCTACGGCTACGAGGTTTCCCCGGTGCTGTGGAAGAAGGTCATGCCGCGGCTATCGGCTGGCCGCGTGCAGTCCGTGGCCACCCGCGTCATCGTCGAGCGCGAGCGCGAGCGCATGGCGTTCATCCCCGCCGAGTACTGGGATCTCACGGCAACGCTGACGTCCACGCCGGACTTCGACGCGCGCCTGAGCGCCCTCGACGGCAAGCGCGTGGCCGCGGGCCGCGACTTCAACGATAGGGGTCAGCTGAAGAGCGACGAGGTGGTCGTCGTCAAGCAGGCCCAGGCGGAGGAGCTGGCCAGCGCGCTGGAGGGCTCCACCATGACCGTGGCCAGCGTTGAGCACAAGCCCTATTCGCGCAAGCCTTCCGCGCCGTTTATGACCTCGACCCTGCAGCAGGAGGCGGGTCGGCGCCTGCACTACACCTCGGAGCGCACGATGCGCATTGCGCAGCGCCTCTACGAGAACGGTCACATTACCTATATGCGTACCGACTCGACCTCCCTGTCCAAGCAGGGCCTGGACGCGGCACGTGAGGCGGCGACGTCCATTTTCGGCGCCGAGTTTGTGGCCGACGGGCCGCGCACTTACGACCGTAAGGTGAAGAACTCCCAGGAGGCCCACGAGGCCATCCGTCCCGCCGGTGAGCGTTTTGCCACCCCGGGCCAGCTGGCCGGGCAGCTCGACGCCGAGGAGTACAAGCTCTACGAGCTGATTTGGAAGCGCACCGTCGCCTCCCAGATGGCCGATGCCAAGGGAACCTCGATGAAGGTGACTGCGACCGTCAACGCCGGCGGCCACGACGCCGACTTCTCCGCCACCGGCCGCACGATTACCTTCCCGGGCTTCCTCAAGGCCTACGAGGACGTGGCGGCGAAGGGGTCGAAGGAAGAGTCGCGCCTGCCGCACCTCAACGAGGGCGACACGCTGACAACGTCCGCGGTTACTGCCGACGGCCACTCCACCAACCCGCCGGCGCGCTACACCGAGGCCAGCTTGGTTAAGAAGATGGAAGACCTGGGCATCGGGCGCCCGTCGACGTACGCCTCCATCATCAAGACCATCCAGGACCGCGGCTACGTGCTCTCCCGCGGCAACGCGCTGGTACCTTCGTGGGTTGCCTTCGCGGTGGTGGGCCTGCTGGAAAATAACTTCACCGAGCTGGTGGACTATGACTTCACCTCCTCCATGGAGGACGAACTCGATGCCATTGCGGCCGGTTCGGAGAACGGTACGGACTGGCTGAATAACTTCTATTTCGGCAATACGGAGGCCGGCGAGCGGAAGGCCGCATCCATTGCCCGCCACGGCGGCCTGAAGTCCTTGGTGGACATCAACCTGGAGGCTATCGATGCCCGCCAGGTTAACTCGCTGCGTCTTTACACCGACGCTGAGGGGCGCGATGTCTTCGTGCGTGTGGGCCGTTACGGGCCGTATATTGAGCGCGCCGTGGGTACCAACGAGGATGGCACGGTGGAGTACCAGCGCGCTAACCTCTCCGAAACTGTCACCCCAGATGAGCTCAACGAGGCTTTGGCGGAGAAGCTCTTTGCCACCCCGCAGGGTGGCCGCGAGCTGGGTCAGAACCCGGAGAACGGACGCACCATCGTGGCCAAGGAGGGCCGCTTCGGGCCGTACGTGACCGAGCAGGTGCGTGACGACGAGCGCGAGAAGGCCGAGGCCGAAGCCGAGGAGATCGTCAAGGAGGAGCGCGCCGCGGAGGACGCCCAGCGCGCCGCCGAGGGCAAGCGCGCCAAGAACTGGGAGACCAAGACCGCGGCGAAGCAGAAGGAAAAGCGCATTGCTGAGTATGTCGAGGAGAAGCTGAAGCCGGGCACGGCTTCGCTCTTTGCCTCGATGGAGCCGGCCAGCGTCACGCTGGAGGAGGCGCTCAAGCTGCTGAGCCTGCCGCGTGAGGTGGGCGTGGACCCCTCGGACGGTGAGGTCATCACCGCGCAGAATGGCCGCTATGGCCCGTACCTAAAGAAGGGCAAGGATTCCCGTTCCTTGGCCAAGGAAGAGCAGATCTTCTCCATCACGCTGGATGAGGCGCGCCGCATCTACGCGGAGCCGAAGCGCCGCGGCCGTGCGGCCGCGCAGCCGCCGATTAAGCAGCTGGGTGACAACGACGTCTCCGGCAAGCCGATGACGGTCAAGGACGGCCGCTTTGGCCCGTACGTCACCGACGGCACCACGAATGCCTCGCTGCGCCGCGGTGACGATCCCGAGCAGCTTACCGACGCCCGCGCGAACGAGCTCCTCTCCGAGCGCCGTGCTAAGGATGCCGCGAACGGTGGGGCGAAGAAGTCGACGAAGAAGAGCACTAAGAAGTCGACTAAAAAATCGACGAAGAAGGCTACGAAAAAGTCGAGCAAGAAGGCCACGAAGAAACCTTCGCCGGGTACCAAGAACGTGGTCAAGGCCGGCTCGCGCAGGAAGTAGATAGGTCATGCTCACGTTCGAGAGCTTCGCCCGCGACATGGTGGCCCGCACCCAGGAGGGCACCGAGGCCCTCCTGCGCGCGGTGGGCCCGACCTTTACTGGCCGCGATCACGTCACCCTCGGCGCGCTTGCCGCGGGGGAGACTGCAGTCTGGTCACGCCTGTATAAGTGGCGCACGCTCGGTGTGGCCACGACGGCCGCTGTACCCGTACTGTTGGCCCTGCGACCGGACTGCGCACCGGAGACCCGCGTGGGGCTCATCGCTGCTTCGCTTGGCCAAGCCGCCAAGCGCGGTGCACCAACGACGTTCGGCGTGACGTGTATCAGCGTTCAGTACGCCTCCTTCGCGTGGGCGCTGCGCGGTGCACGCAACGATGCGCTGGGCTGGGGCCTGCGCGCCGGGGCGTGGGCAGCTGGCATCGCGCTAGCTCGGACTCGCAGCGAGCGCCCCGCCACGGCTGTTGCCGGAATTCCGGCGGCCGCGCTCTCCGCGCTAGCCGGTGATGAGAAGCTCCGTGCCGACCAAGCCACACAGGGGCTGAGCCACGGCGCTAACTTGCTTCTGGCCTCTGAGGCGCTGACGGTCCTGAACCCGGCTGAGCAGCGCCAGGTTGCGGGCCTGCGTGGCCGGGCCTTGGATGCTGCGCAGTCGGCGGCGCAGACGGTAGGCCTGGTGCTGCTGGTGGATGGGCTGGCGCGGAAGGGACGGGGTTAGACGTCGCACCTAATTCAGGGCGCATTGTCTTTCCGTAGGACAAGCGGCGGTGCACCCACTCGAAGGGCCCAGGCTTGCCTGCGGCCTCGAGCGCGCAGGCGATGAGAAGCGTGGCCAGCCACACGCCGGCCGCTAGTGCGCCTTGCCCTGCCGCGCTGAACTCCGGTCCAATGTTGAGCGTGAAGGGGTAGACCAGCGCCAGGAAGAACACGGACTGCAGCACATAGCCGGTCATGGAACGCTTGCCCAGCGCAATCAGTGGCCACAGGAACCACGGCCGCGCGCCACGGCGCTGGAACGGCTCCAAAGCGAGCGTGGCCGCCGCCACGATGCCCGGTCCGGTGAGCATGCCGATGAAGCTATTCGCCGCGTTAAGGGGTTCCGCCAGTGCTGAGTCCAGCACCCCAATCGTCGACAAGCCCCAGGGCAGCCCGAGGAAAAGGATGATCGCTAAGGTCACCAGGGTCCATGCCCATAGCTCACGCCGATGACCCCCGCCCAGGGTGCCGCGGCGTGCCCACACGAAGCCCACGAGCATGAGCGGCAGGGCGATGACACCGGTAAAGGGGAAGGACACAGCGTGGGCGAGGAGCGCAAGAGCTTGCTCGCCCACGAGCCCCAAGTAGCTTTCTGGTGAAGGGACACCGCCGATGTTGAAATTTGAGGTGTCGATGAATACTGCGGCCACGCCAATGCCAATGCCGGCGAGTACTTGGAGTCCGAAGAGTGCATAGGCCACGCGCATGAGGGTTTTGTCGGTCACAGGGAGCAGCAGCGCGAGGAGTATGCCTATGGCTCCATACAGCATCATGATGTCGCCCATAAACAGGAAAAGGCAGTGAAGTGCTCCGAACAGAGCCAAGAACCCATAGCGTTTCGCAATCACCGCCCGCGCGCGGCGAAGCGGGAAACCTCGCCGCCACAAGCTCATCGCGATAAGTCCTACGCCAAAACCGAGAAGCGTGGAGAACATCGGCAGGCCGCGCACGTGGATGAACATGGCGGCAAAGACCACGTAGATTTTGTCCGCGAGTGTTTCCACGCCGCCGAAATAAGCATCGGGGCCATCGCCGTCGTTCATGATCCACGCGGTGGTGATGTTAGCCAGCGCAATGCCCAGCAGGGCCATGCCGCGGGCGACATCGGGGACGAGGAGGCGAGGACTCGAATTCTGACGTGGCGGATGGGGCTGATATGGCTGTTGGAGCATGGCCCCGAAGCTACCAGAATCACAAAGACTTATTTATCCGAGGGCACGCTCCGCCAAGGTCGGGCGAATCGGGCGGGCCAGCTGCGTCATGCGGCGACGCCCGCGCAGCTCGATAGACTTCATCAGCGTCCAGCGCGCTTGCTCAGCCTCGTTAGCGCCGCGCAGCGTGGCAGAGTTGGTGAGCACCTGGCCCGGGGTGTCCTTGGCCAGCTCAGTAAGACGTGCGGCCTCATTGACGGCGTCACCAATGACGGTGTACTCAAAGCGATCCGCACCACCAATGTGGCCAGCCACCACGTGGCCCGCGGCCACGCCGATGCCTGCCTGCAGCCGCAGCCCGCGCAGTTCCTGGCGCAGCTCGCGAGCGGCCTGCAGGGCCATGGAATTAGCGTCGTAGACCGTCAGCGGGGCACCGAAGACAGCCAGGGCGGCGTCACCCTGGAACTTGTTGATGATGCCCTTGTTGCGGTGCACCACCTCAACGACGTGCTCGAAGAACTTGTTGAGCTCCTCCACGACCTCCTCCGGGGTGTGGTTGACGGCGAAGGTGGTGGAGCCGATGACGTCGATAAACAGCACTGCCACCTTGCGGTCCTCACCGCCCAGCTCCGGGCGTTCCTCCAGGGCGCGCTGTGCCACCTCAGTGCCGACATAGCGGCCGAAGATATCGCGCACGCGCTGGCGCTCACGCAGGCCGCGCATCATCTCGTTGAAACCGGCCTGGAGAACACCGAGCTCGGAGCCGTCGTAGATGTCCACTTGGACGTCGTTCTCGCCGCGGCGCACGCGGTTGATGGCGTCCTGCAGCTCCAGGATCGGATCCACCACACTCATCATAGCGAACATGGTGCCGATAAGCCCCGTACCCAGCGCCGTGATGCTCAGTGCGATGATGGCAGGGATGATATCGGCGGTATCGGCGGTGAACATCCCCATCTTCTGGCCCAGGTGCACCAAGATGATGCCGATGAGCGGGATGCCGGAGGTCATCATCCAGGTGGAAAGCAGCCGGTACTTAATCGGCGGCTCCAAGGTGGAATCCTCGAAACGCCGGGCCACGGCCTCCGCAGCCACGGGGCGTACGAGGCGCTCCGCCTGCAAGTACGTCAACAGCACGATGAGGCCGCCGGCCAATGCAGCAGAAACACCGACTACGACGGCCAGCCGCGCCGAGTGCTGGCCCGCCAACACCACCGCCAAGATGATACCCAGCAGCCACACGCCCGCGGCCACACCGGCCTGGTAGAGCGGGATGCGCAGGACCAGGTTGCGCACCATGTTGGGATCATGGTCATCGGGGCTGCGCTGCCAGTCCAACACCGGCCTGAACAACCGAAGTGTTACCGCTATGCCGATGATGACCGCAAAGGTCACGAACAGCGTGCCGTAGGTCCACAGGTGGGGCGTGTGGGCGATGAAGTCGGAGATCTCCGGCATGGGGAGAAAGAAGACCACGAAGGTCATGATCGCAATGGCACCGATGATGTTGGAGCCAAGGACGAGCGCGGCGTACATCGGCCATTGAGTACCCCATAACCAGCGGGCGCCACGCATCAGTCTATTCATGGTTACTCACTTTAGTTATCCCAGTAGGCTAGGGCGAGTGAATACATCAAGCGTTGCAGAAAGGCTTGCCGACGCCCCCTCCGTCGCCCACACCATCCTCAGTGCTGCCCGCGCGGCACGGGGCGAAGGTGACCCGCGGGCGATGAGCCATTCCTGGCTCTTTACCGGTCCTCCCGGTGCCGGGCGCTCGCTGGCGGCGCAGTGTTTCGCCGCGGCGCTCATGTGCACGTCTGCCGACGAGAACGGCAACCCCGGATGCGGGCGCTGTCCCTCCTGCCAGAGCGTCTTGGCTAAGCAGGAGCACACCGACTTGGTCTACGTGGACCCGCAGGAGCAGTTCATTACGGTCGGCGAGGCCCGCGAGGTCATTGGGCGCGCGGCCAGCCTGCCGAGTGTGGCGCCGTGGCGCGTGGTCATCTTCAACAAGGCCGACCGCCTGCGCAACGAGGCCGCCAACGCGTTGCTCAAAACCGTGGAGGAGCCCCCGGAGCGCACCGTCATCATCATGGTGGCGCCCTCGGAGGATCCGGAGGACTTCTCGGTCACGCTGCGCTCGCGCTGCCGTCACCTGTATATACCGGCGCCGAGTGTGGAGGGTGTGGTCAAGCAGCTCGTCGCCGAGGGGGCTAGTGAAGATGACGCGCGCCTGGCCGCCGTGACCACCCTGCGTCATGTGGGCCGCGCGCGACACCTGGTCAACGAGCCCGCCGCGCAGAAGCGCCGCGCCATGGCCATCAACCTGGCTGAGGATGTCTTCCACGGCTCCCAGGCCTTTCAATCCGTTACCGCGCTGCTGAAGTTCATTGAGAAGGAAGCCAAGGATTCCCACGCGGCGGCGGAGGAGGCGGAGCGCTCCAAGATTGAGCAATCCTTCGGCGTTGGCGCCAAGGGCAAGGGCGCGACGAAGGCGCAGCGCGACGCCCGCAGTGCCCTGAAGGATATGGAGGAGCTCCACAAGAAGCGCGCTAAACGACGCATCGCCGACGGCCTCGACATCGCCTTGGTGGATCTCGCCGGTATTTACCGTGATGCGCTCATGCTGAAAGTCGGCGCTGAGGTGGAGATGACCCACCCGGACTTCGCGGGCCTAGCCGGTGAACTTGCCCAGCGCGTGAGCGAAGATGGCTTGCTGGCCGCCCAGTCCGCCATCCGCACCTGCCGCGAGCAGCTGCCGCAGAACGTCACCCCGCAGGTGGCTTTCGACGGCATGGTGGGCCGCCTGCGCCTGGCCTGCGGTGCGCGCTAACCTGCAGCATGTGCTACACGTACCCCACATCAAGCAGCCCGATTTCTTTCTCAGCCCCGGCCTAGGCTAAACTCTCACGCGGTGCATATACACACGGCACCGTGCCGCCTTAGCTCAGTCGGTAGAGCATCTCACTCGTAATGAGAAGGTCGCGAGTTCGATTCTCGCAGGCGGCTCCACATAAAATCCCCCGTGACTAGTGCAAATGGTTACGGGGGATTATTGAGTTTTATGCCGCTTCGCTCTCTGTGGCTACATTTTGGCTACATACGTAGAGAGCTTGAAGCGATTGGGCGACATCGTCGAGCGCATCGGGAAACAGGTCGGAGTAAACATCGAGCGTCACGGCTGCGCTTTCGTGGCCCAGGAGGCGTTGCACAGCTTTTACGGACGCACCAGAGGCAATTGCCATGCTGGCGCAAGTGTGGCGTAGAGCGTGGGGGCGAATCTCTGGCAAGCCGTATTCGGCTTGTGCCTTTTCTAGGCCAGGAATAAACACTCGTTTCCGGTAGTTGTTGGTCTGCAGTCGCGCTCCTCCTGGAGACGTGAATAACGGGGCGTTGTTAGAACGGCTGGCTACTAGTTCTCCGAGCTGTTTGGCTAGGAACTCGGGTACGGGAACTTGGCGCGTCTCGTAGGTCTTAGTCGGGCCGATAATACTGGGACCTTTAACTGCCTTCGTAACGCTTAGCCGATTGTTATGTGGGAGCCAGTCCGCAACGTCCAGGGCTGCTAGTTCGGAAATTCGGAGTCCACAATAAGCCAGCGTGTAAATCAAGGTCTGATATTGCCCCTTAGGCATAGCTTCGGCTAAGTGGGAGACCTGCACAGGGGTGAGAAATTGGCGTTCTGAAACAACGTCCCTCTTAACCTTCACATTAACTACCGGGTTGGTGGGGATAAGCCGCCCCTCCACGGCAGTGTCGAGCACCGAGCGCAGAATATGGAGCGCTCGCTGGATAGTGTCTCGCTTCTTTCCCTGGTCCTGGAGTTCTGACACCCACTTTCTGACCTCGGGTGTGGTGATACGCGAGACCGGCCAGGACCCCCAGCGGGGTTTAACGTGGACGTTCCAGGCAGATGTGTTCGTAGCTTGAGTTCGATGGGCCAGTACAGACTGGCTTGGCAGCCAGAGCTGGTAGACCTCGGAAACAGGGGTTCGACCAGCAGCAGGGTGGATAAACGTACCGTCGAGCTTAGAAGCTTCAAGTTGGTCTGCGAACCGTTGTGCGTCGCGCTTGGTCTTGAAGCCACGTTTCCGGGTCAGTTTACGGTCTGGTGTGCGGTATTGGACCTGCCACTTCTTCGAGCCGTTGGTTAACTCGTATTGACTGATAGACGCCATTAGCGCACTCGCTCTTCGTCGGTGAGGTAGCCCGCTGCAACCGCTTTCGTGAGCCAGCGCCGGACGGAGGCAGGTGACAGGTCGAGAGCTTCTGCTAGTGCGGTGGTAGCGGGGGGCTGGATAATGCGGAGCCACCGGTAAGCCGTACCCAGGTGCTCCAAGTTGCCCGCTGGGTCATTCTTTATCTCGGCGTACCACTTGGGCAATTCGTGTTCAGGGAAGGGTTCACCCTTGTAGGTGATAAACGTCCGTAGCCAAGAACTCAGAGCGCTAAGGGGAATGTGTACGAGGTCTGCCTGCTGAATCGGTCCGCGCCCCGGTAACGGGCGGACTTCCAAAGCGGTGGTGACATAACGCCCGCCCTGCGGTTCGAGGACGGCGCGGAACTCGTAGGGTGAAGCGGGGCCATAATAAGATATGGGCATTTCAGCTTCTTCACCAGCTTTTAGAGCGGCGGTGAAGGCCCGACGGCTTTCCTCCTGGAAGGCTCCCCCCTTAGTTTCAATAACGACGCGGGAGGGGCCATAGAGGGGACCGGCCACCTGCACCAACGATGTGGTTGGGTCACTAATCATGCCGTCAAGTATGGCACACATTCCTGCTTTTCACCAGTACACCGCCTTTTCGTATAGTGCGCGCTTAATTTGCCAAGCGCTCACGGGCGTGGTTTGATTGAGAGTGAGCGCTAGAAAAGTGAAGCGCTCTCTGATCATCTAGGAGGACTGATGAACGATTTGCTTACCGTTCAAGATTTGGTTGCTCGTTATCCCGGCACCACGCCTGGCGCATGGGCAAACCGTCGCTACAAGGGCACCGGGCCTAAATTTCTCAAACTTGGCCGACGAATCATGTACCGAGTCTCGGACGTGGTCGCCTGGGAAGAGGAAAACGCTCACACTTGCACCAGCGAATACGAGGTGGCCTAGGTGCCAGCGATTGGACGTGACTACCAGGCGGAGGACGCCACCAGCAAGAGTTGCGGGCGACTCTTCTACTGATTGTCTCCAAATACGACTAAAGCCCCGCCACAAGGGCGAGGCTCTAACCGAAAGGATATTCCATGACCATTAAAACATGCGGTACCACTGCTGGACAAGCAGCTACAGGGGTGGCGGAATTCATCGCCGAAATTGTCGTGCGATTCTCCAAGGAACCCTGGCCAGAAGACGGCCTGTACCTGCAGGTTGAGGCGCCCGAACGCCCGATGGAAGTTGCAATGCGCTGTGCTGACAATTTGGAGTCTGCGACGAATGGCTGGTTGATCTACGACCTGGAGAACAGCCGATTTCTCGTCAAGCTACATGCAGGTGGCCAATACTGGCTGAACGAAGAGGAGCTGGTCATCTGCTGCTACAAACTGCTGTGTATGAGCTACTACCTGGACGGAGACGAAAAGCGACCGTTCAATCCGAACATCTCTCGGGTAACTGAGGTCGTGGAAGCTCTAAAAGCACTGTGCGTGAGTGAACGTTAGAGGAGGACGTACTGAAGATGACTGAATCTAACGTTGACGACTGTTGGGGTGTCTACGAACGGGTGGCCGAGGCTATGAGGCGCGAAAGTTCGAACACGGACATGGTGTTCGCACCTTCGCCTGAACACCCGGTAAAGGCCGCTCGTTGGGCGCAGGGCCGACTAGAGGGGTGTGGAGTATTCGTGAGCTATGACCACACCAGCGACCGGTTCCGAGCGATAACTGACGCGGGTCTGAGGTGGATCTTTACCCAGGAGCTAATCGACTGCCTGTATTTGCTCTTCGAGGATGTTAACTATATCGGTTTAGACCAGGTGCGCTTGGTTGAAGAGGAGTCCGAGCGGTGGCTGCCTGACCGGCGAAAGATACAGGAAGTTGTTGAGGCTTTTAAAGCAATTTCTCCCCGCGCCCCCTCGTTGATGGGTTAATCAACCATTCATATAAATGAACGCCCCACCTGTTCCCTAGGTGGGGCGTCCTTTGATTAAGGAGCTTGAAATGCCAAAAATCCCTAAACCCGATTCTACCAGTGAGAACAACCCGAAACAACCTCGTTCTATGCTGGAGCTGGCCCTTTGGTACGCCAGCCAGGGAGTCGCGGTTTTCCCACTAAAACCTAAGGATAAAACTCCACTTATTGGAGCTTGGCAAAAGAACGCGACCTGCGATGAGGCGCAGGTTCGGGACTGGTGGGGGCAACACCCTAACGCCAACATCGGCGGTCACCCTGGGGCGAACCAGGTCGTGCTCGACGTGGACGGAGTGGACCACGGGGGAGACGACGGCTTCGAGTCTGTGAAAGGCTACGACCTGCCGGAAACCTTCAAGTGCTACACCGGTAACGGCGGTGAGCACCACTGGTTTACGCTGCCTGGCTCCGAAGAGGAGTGGTCAACCTATAAGACCACCCAGACCGGGGCGCTGCCTGGTGTGGACCTGCGCGGCGCGAAGGGCTACGTCGTGCTGCCAGGTTCGATACACCCGAACGGAAAGCCCTACAAGCTGGACGTTGACGGCAAGCCGGTGGACCCCCGCACCTTGGACGAGCTGCCTGCGCTCCGTGGTATCTCCGTGGCTCCCGGCTGGCTTCTCGACCTTTGCCGGGGCACCAATACCGGAGAAACCACGAAAGACAGCGGGAAGGCCACGGAAGGTATCTTTCGGGCGTCTCTTCGGGCAGGCCTGCTCGACAGGTTTAAGGACGAGGCGCAGGTTGGCACCCGAAATAACACTCTCTTCCATTATATCTGCGAAGCTCGACGCCAAGGCCTCGACATGGAGCAAGAATGGCTAGCAGTTGGACAGGAGGTTGGGCTAACCAGCGGTGAGGTCCAAGCCACATTGAGTTCTGCCGCCCAGGCGGAGCCGATGGGAACCGATCACCTGGAGCGCGAGATAGCCCGGGAGATGGAGCGCCTGCAGGTGCGCGAAGAGGCTAGCCGCCGATTCCGGGAGCGTAAGAACCCTGTGAATTTCGCAGAGGTGCCGCGCCTGACGCTGGCCGAGCTGCTGGAGCGTGACCTGGGCGAAGAACAATACGTCGTGGACCAGCTCTGGCCCGAAGGCGGAAAGGTGCTGTTCGCCGCGCCGCCGAAGGCGGGCAAGTCTACGCTGGTCGGAAACCTAATCCGGTGCCTGGCTGATGGTGGAAAATACCTCGACCGGTTCGACGTTGCCCAGGTGGAGCACGTTGCGCTGGTGGATACCGAGCTGTCCTACCGTATCTTGCAGAACTGGCTACACGACCAGGAGATTCAGAACCCTGACCGCGTCGAGCTGTACCCGTTGGTTGGCCAGGCTGGAAGCTTCGACCTTATGAGTGACGCCAAGCTGGACGCCTGGGCAGAGGCCCTGAAGGACGTAGACGTGTTGTTCCTGGATGTGTTGTCGCCGGTATTCACGGCTATGGGCGTGGACGAGAATACCGAGACCGGGCCGTTCTTGGACCGATTGACCGAGCTGAAGCGGAAGGCGAACATCGGTGCTCTAATGGTCGTTCATCACACGGGACACGAGGGGACACGCGCCCGAGGGGACAGCCGCCTGATGGGCTGGTCGGACGCTAACTGGGTACTGCGCCCGGTATCGCCTGGCCAGCCGGATAGCGTGCGCCTGTTGCATGTCACGGGACGAGATGCCGCGCTGGCTGAGACGCCGCTGAAGTACGAGAATCGGCGCTACTCCATCGCGTCCGAGGAGGAGCTGACACAGGAACGACTGGCCCGAGCCGCCCAGGAACAACTCGAAGTCGAACGCAAGAAACGGGCCGAGTACGACGAGCGCAAGGAGACTTGGGACAATCGCATCGAAGACCTGCTGGCCTACGAACGAGAGCAGGACGAGAGCTTCTCCTGGTCTCGCAACAAGGTTAGGAAGGTAGCGAGGTGTGGCGCTGATGTGGCGACACAGCTGAAGATGGCGCTGGAAACAGGCAATCATGAATTCCCGTGTGCACCGCCGAGAGAGCTAAAGAATGTCCCCCGCGTAGCGCGAGAACAGGGTGGACTACCGGACTGGACTGGTAGTCCGGGGGGTCCAGTCCACCAGTCCGCCTAGTCTCCGAAATGGACCGGACTACCGGACTGGACTGGTAGTCCGGGGGGTCCAGTCCACCAGTCCGCCTAGTCTCCGAAATGGACCGGACTACCGGACTGGACTACCAGTCCATATGGACCAGTCCACCAGTCCACTGACCCCAGAGCCGACCCGCCTAGACCGGACCGGACTGGTGGACTGGACTGACCCCCCTTTTAGGGGGAGGGTCAGTCCAGGTCCACTCAGTCCGGGTCTCCGGTCGGCTGGCGAGGTCGAGGCTCGGGCGCTGGCGGTCCGCTGGCTCTCGCGTCGTCGCTGGCAGTGGGGGGATGCCAGAAAAGTTGAGGGGGTATATTTCCTCGACTCCCCCCTCGGCTCTGATAGTCGAGTTCTCTCTCCCTGTTTCGGTCGAAAATCATTTGTTGCCTGAAACTCTGGTGGAGAACTCGGACCCTCGGAAGGCATTTTCGAGGCTGTTTGAACCCCTTCTCCGGTACCGACGCCCGGCGACGCCCTTCCAGGCGCTCGGAGATACCTTCGAGATACCTTCCCGGGCCTCTCCGAAGCCCCCGGTGCCCCCCAGAAAAGTGCCCGTGGCGCTCTGCCCTGGCTGAATCCCCCAGGCGGGTGATTAACGGGGCGTAGTAATTCCTTCCTGGGGATATTGGCGGCGTGTTTTGATTTCCAAGAACTTAAACCACCACAGCAGTGTGCAAGGAGCACTCATGAAACCAAGCGAAATGCCAGACAGTCGCCCCACAACCAGTTTCCACACCAATGTGGGCAAGGCCCAGGTGATGGGTGAATCTCCGCACCTGGTGGACTTCACCCTGCGAGCTAACAGCCGGACTCGCAACGGGTCCCGCGAGCAGGCGTTCTACCTCAAGTTTGGCGGCTGCTCCTATCGGCTGCATCCCCCTGCAGCCCGTCGTCTGGTGCGCGTGTTAACCGACGCCCTGGAGATTTAAAGCGCGTGCCCCGGGACGAGAAGCCGCCGATGTTGTGTGTCGGATATTCCCCCTGGTTCGATTCTCGCTTTCACGGCGAGCCTAAACGCCAGTACGAATACCGCATGAAGGTCTGCCGGAATATCTGCGCCCAGTGTCAGCACAAGCGCTCATGCAAGTTCACCGCCGAGCAGCTCACCGCCGCCGAGCGCACCGGTGTGTGGTGTGGCGTCGATATTGGCACCGTTCAGCACCGGCGGGGTATCGACTGGTCTAGCGCGCCGCCGGAACGACCCCAAGACTCCTACTAACAAAATTTTTATCTTTGAAAGGATTCACAAAATGAGTCACCCAAACATGGCTAATTTGGTCCCCCTGGCCCGCACGGCCCTGGTGTGTGCCGTTGACGGCTACGACCCGAAGAAGGTCCGAGTGGACCTAGGCGGTGTCGGCGCTACCCAGAAGACGAACCGCAACGGCGAATCTGACCTGGACGCCACAATCAAGCTGCTGGCCCGCATGGAGCTGACGGACTTCTGGATTTTGAGGACGCTGGCGGTCCAGTCCGCGAACCAGTTGCGCAGCTTGGCTGACCACTTCGGTCTCGACCCCGAGGAGGTCAAGAAGTTCGTTTGGGACCGCCACCGTAGCCTCTCGGAGGCTGAAACGCGCTACCACCAGGAACACCAAGAGTGAGGGCGCTTGCCCTGCAGCCGGGGTCGGTGGTGCTACCGCCGGACTCGGTGGCCTGCTTAGTGGAGCACCTGCGCCGTAGCCCGCAGCCGTCCTCCCTGGCGGCGCGTGCTTTAGTGGCGGACTTGGTGGAGTTGTCGCGGCGTCCTGTCTCGTCACGTGACGTGCTTGTCCTGGAAAAGCAGCAGCTGGTGGACTCGAAATTGACGACCGAGCAGGCTGCGCGATGTTTGGGGATTACCCCGGGGGCTGTTCGGCGACGTATTAACCGTGGCTGTCTGCCTGCCTCATTTGAGGGCGGCAGGTGGCTGATAGATGCAAAGGAGCTTTAATGGCTACGACTGATTTCCATCGTTCGCGCTCTGCGGTTTTGGGTTCGAGGGAAACCGACAAGACCGTGGCGCGTGCGCTTTTCGACGACACTGACCATCTAGCCGACGTGCTGGAGAGCTACGCGACTAACTCTATTCCGGGCTTGGTGTTCCCAGAAGTCTCCGTGCCGACGGGTGTTGCCCAGTACACGCAGGTCAGCGCCGAGGACATGAAGGTCGAGGGCGTTGGCGTGCGCTCCGAGCACTCCGAATACCCTATGGTGCGCTTTACCCCGGGTGATTTGAAGAAGGCACACACGTCAGACATCGGCGGCAAGTTCCGCGTCTCCGACGAGGCCATCGACGCGGGCGACACCTCCTTGATTGAGGATGGCCTGGCGCTGCTGGGCACCTCGATTAACGACACGCTGAACACCATGATGGTCGAGGCCCTGGCCCAGGTGACCGACGAGGAGAACGGCGGCCTGTCGATTGGTGCGAACTCCTTCCACGGCGTGGTTCTCGACGGCGCGAACCCGACGCCTGCCGAAAAGCGCCCGTGGGCGTCCATCGTTGCCGCCCGTGGCCTCCTGCGCAAGCACGGCCTGGCTGCTAATGCGAACGTTCTCTTGCTGGACTGGGATTCTGCAGACGCGTTGACCTTGCTCTATGACCAGAACAACTTGGAGGAGCAGTGGGGACTGACTATCTACGGTTGCGACAAGCTGCCTGAAGGCACTGGCTACCTGCTCGACGCCCGCAACTTCGGCAAGCTCATTACCAAGGGCGGCTTGCACGTCGAGACCTGGCGCGACCCGTCAATTCGCGCCACCTGGTGCCAGTCCTATATCGAACCGGTAATCACTATCCAGCGCCCTCGCAACGTGGTTCGCCTCGTTGGTCTGGGCGTGCAGGGCTAAAGGAGGCTAAACGATGTTGAACTTCACTCCGTTTCTAGACGAGCTTTTCACCCCAGGACAGGCAGTTACCGCGACTGCTACCGAGGACATTAAGCTTGGCCAGCTGGTCGAAATCGTGGCAGCGAACGGCCTGCACGCGACCGCGAAAACTCCTCAGCTGGCTGTCAAGGTAGCGACCCCGGGCGCTGTGGCTTTTGGCCTGGCTGGCCATGACGTGGACAAGGGCGGCGACCTTACCGTGCAGCGCGGGGCCGGTCGTTGTTTCCGTGTCCCGGCTAAGGGGCCGCACATGGCGGGCGACCTCTTGGAAGTTGCCGAAGCTGGCGGTTTCGCCCAGGCCTCGACGGGCGCACCAGTCGCCCAGGCTATCCGCAACAGCGAAGACGGCCACGTGGACGTGACGTTGCTTTAGTCCACCAGTGCCAGGGCCGCGTCAAGCGCACCGCCTACTCATTTTTGGTCAAAGTGATCTCCTTGGAGTAGCGGAAGTAAGGCCCCCATGACCGCGAAAAGCGCGAGGGTTTACCTGCGTCGCCCTGGCACTGCACACCTCCTTGTTAGGTTAAGACCCCCTCTAACGGTTTAAACGTCGTTAGAGGGGGTCTTGCTATGTTTAGGGCCGCTACAAGGACGAATGTGACCTAGGCGACCGTTTCCGTGGGGTCTCCCGTGGCCTCTCGTCGTCTCCGAAGGTGAAAGTACCGGAGAAGGGCCTCAGACGCTCGGAGATACCTTCCCGTGTTTCCCTTGGCCTATACCCCCGAGCGGGGTTTTCGCGGGTATGTCCACAATTGTGCCTACTGGGTTATGCCTGTTTTCCTGGGGATAGAAACATCGTTTCACCAGCACAGACAGGAGACGCAATGAACGGCAACGAACTAACCCAGGAACTGAACCGCCAGCTCGGTGGCTACGGTTTCGAACTCGACAGCTCCACCCTTGAAGCCCTGACCTTCCTCGTGGAGGAGATAGCACCGGAGGGGCGCGAGCGCGTGGCTGACTTCTTCCAAGCTCTGGGAGATTCTGCTTGCCTGGTTGCCGAGTCCGTGCGCTACGACGAGGAGGAGGGCGAGGACCAGTGAGCTACTACGGCTACACGAACTGGGACACCTGGGCTGCTGCCCTCTGGGCGTCCTCGGAGTACTGGGGATACCGACACGTAATGAGCCTGTCGGTAGAGGAGCTGGCGGACTACGTGGCCGAGCACGCCCAGGAGTGGGACAACCTCGACCCTGCGGAGGTAAACCTGCAAGAGCTTTACGAGGCCTTGCACGAGGAGTGCTAGCCCTCTTGCCCTAAACATGAGTGAAGCCCCAATCCTGGTAACAAGGATTGGGGCTTCATGCTATTACCCAAAAGTGACGTGGGTTCCCCGCCCTTTCCAGGAAAACACGCAGAAAATCAGGCTGTCAATACTGTGGCTGCGTGGCTACAATTTGGCTACAAACTACGGTGAGCGCTAGAAAAGTAACGCGAACATCATCGCTGAGCGACCTGGTCTTTCCCAGTAATGAGGGAGGGGCGGAACTGTCACCTGGGGGTTTGACTTCGCTCGTAATGAGAAGGTCGCGAGTTCGATTCTCGCAGGCGGCTCCATACACTGATATACATAGTGCCCTTTCTCTAGCCTTCACGTTAGAGGAAGGGCGCTTTTTGCCTCCTGAATATAAGCAGGGGATTAGTGGTTTCCCTTACAGTTGCTAGCGTGACCGTCTTCGATACCGCTTATGCCCTGAAGTACTCTTTCGACAACATCCCCACTCGCCCTGCTCTTGCGCTTAAGGAAAGCTCACGCCCCGATTCACCCACCACTTCGAAGGTATGCGGCACCCCCTACCTTCCGGAGCACGCGCCCTACCCGTATTACGATGGCCGGCCCATGTTCTTCATTGCCCAGTTCAATTTCTCTGAGCTCGAGCAGCTTCCGGGGTTCCCCACGACTGGGCTTCTTCAGTTATTCGTGCCTGATACTGATTCTTGGGGCGTCTTTCTGACGGTGCCGGACCAGCAGGATTCGCGCCAAGAACCCACCCCGTTCGCCAGGTATTTCGAAGACCTTTCGGCACCGCATGTGGGCGAGATGCCCGAGGAAGAGATCCTGGATTCAATCGAGCAGCATCCAGCTCCCAAGCCATTCGATCCCGTCACGATCGATGGAGTTCGATTCGACCAGGAAGTTAATTACACCACCCACGAGTTCGGCCGAACTATTTTCGACCCGAAAGGTCCCTACACCTTGCTAAGGAGAGGCCAGGATTACGTGGATATTCACACGTATGAAGGAAGCCTTGTTTCGCGTTGGGTAATCGGAGGGGAGACGACTTTCGAGCAACCCACCCGTGATGGCCAAGGATCGACGAAAGACGCATTTGCCGCGGCAGTCGCGCGCGCAGAACAACAGGGTTTTACTGTCGATCCTCACGCCGATGAGTACCTAGAACCCATTGGCGGTGGGGATGCAAACGGATCCTCGCTCGGTGGATACGCAGTTTTTTGGAACCCGATCCTTATGGATCCGGCTGATCCCCGAATTACGCTCGCGACAATAGACCAGGATGGCCCTTGCGAATGGGGCGACGCCGGGGTTGGAAACTTTTACATTCATCCCGATGACCTCGCTGCGCGCAATTTCGATCGGGTCTACTTTGTCTGGGATTGCGGATAAGACCCGTGTTGAGTATGCCGGAGTAAGCCTTCAGTGAACTGACGTAGCGCTTACTTCTGCTTGCGCCGGTAGTACACCTGGCGGCGCACATGGGCGACGACATCGCCTTCCTCATCAAGAATGTCCACGTCGAACCAATGCAGGTACTTCTCGCCGTTGGCCGTCTTTTCTTCGATGAGCGCGTAGGTCTCCTCGGGGATGCGCATATCGGCGGTGACCGTGCCGCGGCCGGGTTTCAGGTATTTAATCTCACCAGCGACATCCCAGATGCGGTACTCCTTGCCCAGACGGTGCATGGAGGCAAGCATGAAGAAGGGATCCGTCATGGCGGAGAGCGTGCCGCCGAAGGCAACGCCCATGGCGTTCTTGGTCAGCATGTTTGGCGTGTGGCTGACAATGACGCGTGTGCCATCATCAGCGAATTCTTGGATCTTGATGCCAGCGCCTAAGAAGGGCGGCCAGAAGCCCATGAAGCGCTTGAGCTGACGTGCAGAAAAGTGGGCCATGAGGATAGCTCCGTGTCAGTTTGTGGGGGCAGGTGGGTTAAATGGCGTCAACTCTACCGTTGTGGGGTAGGGGTTAGTTGCGCTCCGTGGCGTGCCGGTTGTCATGGCTACATTTTTGCTAAATCTCCAGATAACTGACGAAGTAGATTTACTGCAGAATTAAATGCTATTTGCTGTCGTTGTCTTGGCTACCGGAGGCACCGTAGATGGTGGTCTTCAGTGTTGGCCCCACAGTGAGAATAGAGGTGCCAAACCCTGATACGACAAGGGCCGCAGCTGGGCCAATGGCACTTACAACAGGTGCTCCGATGATGTATCCAATAAGCATTGCGGAGCTGTTAATTGAACCCATCGTAGAAAGCGCTTTGGGCTTCACTTCATCAGATACGGATCCGACAACGACTATGCGTAGTGCGGCTACCTGAGCGGCATTGCAGACTCCGCCAAGGAGGAAACATGGAATGCAGAGCCACAGTGAGGGAAATAGTCCAGGTAAAGCTATGAAGCACCCCATAGCGAATCCTGCCCCGGTCAGGATCTTCTCGGCGTTCTGTGAGTGAAGGCGAGCTGAAAGCCGAGCGCCAAAGATGCGGCCCACGATAAATGCTTGGGCAATGATGGCATATAACGTACCGCTTACGTGGAGGGTCTTTGTTGCATAGAAGACAAGCGAAACGTTGAAAATCGAGGTGCAGATAATTGCTCCCCAAATGCTGGTTAACGCGGATCGAGCGCTTCTATTCTTCAGCAAAAGAGAAGGCGCTTCGAGGACCTTTTGGAGAAAACTCGGTGAAGAGTCTTTGGTTTCTGGATGAAGCAGTGTTTTCTGGGGCGAGGATTTATAAAGGAAATAAAAAGCAAGGAGCGAGACCCCAACGGCGCAGGCTTCGACGAAGAGCGCTGTCTGCAGGTTTCTTTGGTCCAGTAGTAATCCACCTAGAGGCGGGCCTAGGAATCCGCCGCCAAGTCGGGCTGTATCTAAGAGGGAGAAGGCTTTCGCCTGCTGTCCTTCGTCGACCTGAGAATCAGCGATGGTGAAAATGGATGGAATTGACAGGCCGCTTAAGCATGCAGTGACGAGGTTTCCAAGAATGAGGATCAATGGCTCTGGATAGGCCGCCATTGATAACAAGCCCAGAAGATCTAAGAAAAGTGCAGCAAGCGCAATGTGATAGCTGTTGAATTTGTTGAAGAGTGGGGCCAGAAAGGGGACTGCAAAAACTTGAGCGCAAGTACCAGAGATAAAAATGCTTGCCACTAACAGTTCGCCCTTGTTGAGTTCGGCGAAGTGGAGTGAAATCGAGAGGCTGGTCATTGACCCGCACACTGACAATAAAAAATATGTGGCCGTCAAGGTATAGATAGATAAAAGCCCTTCGCCACCACTGTTTTTAGGGGGATGCATTTAGGCTGCAACTGTTTTGTTGACCTGACCGCAGGGCGGACCTGAACGTCCTACTGTGACTACTTCGGAAAGCGATTCGGAGATAACCATTCTTTCTCCCATATGTGATGCCGGTTATATTCAGCAAGATAATGATGTGTGTCTCATATCGCAAGGGCGCAGTTGGGGCAGGAAGCGATCTGCCCGATGAATTGCGGCATTACTTTGGTACACCCTTAGACCTGCCTGCCTCCACTTCAAGCGGAGGCAGGTCATGCACGGTGTATAGGAAAAAGTAGTGCTAGCGCTAGTGACCTTCGCTCTCGTGGGAAACACAATATAGAGCATGAAAAAGCTTGTGGTTGGCATGATTGCCGTGGTGACCGTGATTGTGGTGGCGTTTGTCGGGTTTGTGGGATTCATGCAGTGGGTCGATGCAGACAGCGTGACCGGTGATGACGGCGTAGCTCCCGGATACAGCGCTGAGACAGGTGGCCCGCTGGAAGCGTCGTTTGCGGGCGAGGGGCCACACGAGGTCGACGTGCGGCGCGACGGCGACGTGACCGTTGCGGCACCGACGGGTGCGGGACCATTTCCGGCGGTGGTCATGGCTAATGGCACGAACACGCCGCTGAGTAGCTACCTGCCTGTGGCGGAACACCTGGCAAGTTGGGGCTTCGTGGTTGTCGGCGATGAGACTCCCCAAACCGGAACCGGGGAGAATGTCGTGCACCTAATCGAGCGCTTGCCGGAACTGGATTCTCGCGTGGATCGATCACGGGTTGGCATTTTCGGACACTCACAGGGTGGCGCGGGCGCCATCAACGCTGCGGCCCACACGGAGGTAGCAGCTGTGTATGCGGCGAGCCCGGCCTCCCACAAAGTGGCACAGTCCAATGACTGGGACTACACCACCGCGGACGTCGAGGCACCGTTGTTCTTGATGACGAGCGATGGCCGTTCAGACCGCTGGCTTGTCAGCCCGTGGTCAGACCTAGAGGAGAGCTTTCAATCAGCCGGTGGTCCGGCAATCATTGCCCGCCGCCTGGGCGCGGACCACAAGGACGTTTTAGAGTTCGGGGACGGCTATGCCACCGCGTGGTTCCGCTACATTCTTGCTGATGATCCTGATGCACGAGACGTGTTCGTTGGCGCTTCACCGGCGGGTGCCGGTGAGCTGGCGAGCAACGCGCTCTGGGACCGAGTGGCCACCCGTGGCTGGTAGTTCGCGGGGTCTTTCGCCATCCCATGCGGTGTACCGAACACGCAAAAAGCTACCTGTGCTCACACGCCTCTTTGCAGGAGGCGTGGTTCACAAAAATCGGCAGCCCTGATAAATTTCAAATGAAGTGTCAACCGGGCGGTGCCACGCCAGCCTGTACAAACAGAATCGAATGAGTTATGCAGACAAAGGCGAAAGGCCACGTCGAGGGCCTCTACATTGATGAGAACTTCGAGCTGCGCGCCGGAGCCGTCACGTTCGGGGAGAACATTGAGGGCATAGTGCTTGGCGACGTCCCCGCAGCCGAGGCTGCCTGGCGCGCCGGGGAACCAGATGCGCTGCTGTGGGTGCCCGGTTTCGTGGACCTGCACAACCACGGAGGCAACGGCGGGGGATTCCCTAACGGCGACTACGAGCAGTGCCTGGCCGCAGCCCGCTTCCACCGCGCGCACGGCACCACAACGCTGTTGGCCAGCTTGGTCTCCGGCACGCAAGAAGAGCTGTGCGCGCGGGCCGGGCTTTTGGCCCAGCTGGCTGAGGAAGGCGAGATCGCCGGCATCCACATGGAAGGCCCCTTCATCGCGGCGGCCAAGTGCGGCGCGCAGGACCCTTCGCGCATCGTGCCGGGCGACCCGGACTTCTTCCGTGCAGTCATTGCCGCGGCTCGCGGCCACCTGCGTTCGATTACCTTTGCGCCGGAAACGGAGAACGTCGACAAGCTGCTCGAAGTCTGCGCGGAGCATGGCATCATCGCCAGCCTGGGCCACACCGAGGCCGATTACGACACCACGCTGAGCGTTATCGCCAAGGCTAAGGAGCTCGGCCTGACCGTGACTGGAACGCACCTCTTTAATGGCATGCCTTCTATTCACCACCGCGCGCCGGGCCCGGTAGCGGCCTTGCTCACCGCGGCGAAGGCGGGGGATGTGTCCGTCGAGCTCATTGCAGATGGTGTGCATCTTGTCGACGGCGCCGTGGACATGGCTCACAGTCACCGCGCCTTCGCCATCACTGATGCCATGGCGGCGGCCGGCATGGCCGATGGTGACTATGAGCTGGGTTCGCTGCCTGTCACCGTGAGCGGGGGAGTCGCGCGCGTGCCCAGCGGTGCTATCGCGGGCGGCACCTCTACTTTGTCTCAGCAATTCGCCAGCTTCGCCGCGCGCCATGGTCTGGGCGAGGCGGTGCGTTTTACCTCCACCACGGCAGCGGATGTGCTGGGATGCAAAGATCTCGGCCGAATCGCTGTTGACGCTCGTGCCAATCTGGTGGGTCTCAATGCCCAGCTGGAACCGGTGCGCGTCATCGTCGACGGCGCGGACATCCCACTCTCTTAAACACACAGGAAGGCATCTCATGGAAATCCTCATCCGCTCCACGCCGGCCGAAGTGGCCGTGGAAGCCGCGAACATTTTCGCGCACTACGCCAACGCCGGGTCCACCCTGGGCCTGGCCACGGGCTCGACCCCGGTAGCGATGTACAAGGAGCTCATTACGCGCCATGAGCGCGGCGAGGTGAGCTTTGCCCGCAGCCGCGCATTCCTGCTCGATGAATACATCGGGCTGGAGCGCACCCACGAGCAGTCTTATTACTCCACCATTCGCCGCGAATTCACCAGCCACGTGGATTTCAACGACGACCTGGTGAAAAGCCCCGCTGGTGACGCGGACGACCCGGCAGCCGCCGCGGCCACCTATGACAAGGCCATCCGTGATGCTGGCGGCGTGGATATCCAACTGCTGGGCATCGGCGCCAACGGACACGTCGGCTTTAACGAGCCTTCCAGCTCCCTGACGTCGCGCACCCACGTCACTACTCTTCACCCGCAGACCGTGAACGATAACTCCCGTTTCTTTGACACCGTGGACGAGGTGCCGCGCTTTGCCGTAACCCAAGGACTGGGAACGATCAGCGAGGCGCGTCGCCTGCTCTTGCTGGCTACCGGTAGCAATAAGGCCAATGCTGTGCGCAACATGGTGGAAGGCCCGCTGTCTGCGCACTGCCCGGCCTCAATCCTGCAGTTGCACCAGCACGCCACGGTGATTGTGGATGAATCCGCTGCTTCCCAGTTGGAGGACCGCGAGTACTACATTTTCGCCGACCAACATCGTCCTCACCGCCCACTCTTTTCCTAAAATCTCCATCTAATTCCTTACTAGTGTGAAAGGACTCCTCGCATGAAAGTCGATGTCATGGGGCCGCTGCAGCGGCTCGGAAAAGCGCTCATGGGCGCCGTGGCGGTGCTGCCCGTCGCGGCGATCCTCTGCGGTGTTGGTTACTGGATCTCCAGCGCCGCCGGCCCGGATAACCTCGCCGCGCAGCTGCTCATCAGCTCCGGTGATGCGGTGCTGGCTAACCTGGGCTGGATCTTCGCCATCGCCATTTCCTTCGGCCTGGCCAAGGATTCCAACGGTGCCGCGGCACTGTCTGGTTTCTTGGCCTTTGCCACGTTCATGAAACTTCTGGGCCCGGAGGCCGTGGCCGGCTACCGTGGTATCGAAGATCCCACCGCGCTGACCGGCGATGAGGCGCTGGAATGGGCCGCGGAGGGCTGGAATGCTGTGGGCGGCGGCAACGTCCTCTTCGGCATCCTCGCCGGCATCATGGCGGCCTGGGTATATAACCGTTTCCACGGCACCAAGCTGCCGGACTTCCTCGCCTTCTTCTCTGGCCGCCGATTGGTGCCGATCCTTACCGCGATCTTCGCCATGGTTGTCTCCGGCATCCTCTACTTTGTGTGGCCGTTCATCTACAACGCGCTGTTCAACTTCGGTACGTCCATCCAGGGGCTGGGCGCGGCGGGTGCCGGCATCTACGGCGTGGCTAACCGCCTGCTCATCCCGACCGGCCTGCACCACGCGCTGAATTCCGTCTTCTGGTTCGACGTCATCGGTATCAACGACATCGGTAACTTCCAGGCCGGCCAGGCCACCATCGACGCCGCCGCGGCCGCGACCTCTGCCGCTGATTGCCCGGGTATTTGGGCCAACGGCCAGTGCACGGTCGAGGGCGTCGTGGGCCGCTACCAGGCGGGCTTCTTCCCGGTCATGATGTTCGGTCTGCCGGGTGCGGCACTCGCCATGTACCTGCGCGCGGATAAGAGCAAGCGCAAGGTCGTCGGCTCCCTCATGGCCGCTGGTGCCCTGGCCTCCTTCTTCACCGGCGTGACCGAGCCGTTGGAGTTCTCCTTCATGTTCGTCGCCCCGCTGCTCTACGTGGTGCACGCGCTGCTGATGGGCCTGTCCGTCTTCATCGCCTCCGCCATGGAGTGGACCGCCGGCTTCGGTTTCTCCGCCGGTTTCGTGGATATGCTGCTCTCCTCCCAGAACCCGCTGGCCAACAAGTGGTACATGCTGCTGGTCATGGGCGTAGGCTTCTTCTTCCTCTACTTCGTCATCTTCTACTTCCTCATCGGCTGGCTGAACCTGAAGACGCCGGGCCGCGGCGAGGATGAGACCGACGACGCGGCGGATTCCGTCAGCGGTGATGACAAGACCGCAGCCGATGCCGCGCGCATCATCGAAGGCCTCGGCGGCAAGGACAACATTGACTCCCTGGACTACTGCACCACGCGCCTGCGCGTGGGCGTCAAGGATCGCGCGCTTGTCGACGACTCCGTAATCAAGCGCGCCGCCGTCTCCGGCGTCATCCACCCCTCGGAGAAGAGCGTCCAGGTCATCGTGGGCCCGGCCGTACAATTCATGTATGACGAGGTCAGTCACCAGCTGCGTCACGGTTCTCCGGCGTTGGCCACGGCGGGTGCTGCGAGCGCGGCTGGAGCCAGCGCGCCGGCCAGCGCCGCTTCCGCTCAGAGCGTCAGCGGTGATACCGCTGGCGGTGATGCCGCCGACGTCGACGTGCGTGCCCCGTTCGCCGGAGACGTCGTCGAGCTCTCCCAGGTCCCGGATGCGTCCTTTGCACAGGGCATGGTGGGCGAAGGTTTCGCAGTCATGCCAGACGCCGTCGATGCCTTCGACGTCTGCGCTCCGGTAGATGGCACCATCACCATGGTCTTCAAGACGGGCCATGCCTTCGGCATGCAGACCGCGGATGGCCTAGACCTGCTTATCCACATCGGCATCGACACTGTGGAGCTCAAGGGCGAAGGTTTCACGGCCCTGGCCAAGAAGGGCGATACGGTCACCGCCGGCACGCCGATCATCGCGGTGGAGGCGCAGAAGCTGCGCGAGCGCGGCGTCAACCTCATCACCCCGGTGGTGTGCCCGACGGCCAAGCAAGTCGCCGGAGTCGACATCGCTCGCGAGGGGCATGTCCAACCGGGCGAGGTTGCGGCCACCGTCAAGCGCAGCAACTAACCTGATTCGGCCCATCTCAAGGGATGGGCCGGCGGGGCCAAATCCCAGATATAAAAACTGCCCGAGTTGCCAAAAACAACGTTGCTCCCTGCGGTGAGGAGCGAAGGTTTTGGCAACTCGGGCAGTTGTGGCTCGGAGGGCCCTATTTCAGCCGGGAAATCTGGAGTGAAGAAGCCGGCTAGTCGGTATTGCTCAGCAGGCGCGGCACCACCTTGCCCGTGGCATTGCGCGGCAGCTTGTCCAGGAAGTGGACATCGCGCGGCACGGAATGGTCGGCGAGGTTCTCGCGGACCCAGGTGCGGATGGCGTCGGCAGTCACGGTGTTGCCCAAGGAATCGCGCGTGGTCACGGCCCACACGGCGATGCGCTGGAAGGTGGTTTCATCCTCCACACCGCCGGCATGCACTTCCGCGATGCCCGGCATGGTTTCAAGCACCTCCGTCACCGACTGCGGGTGCACGTTCTCGCCGCCGACGATGATCATGTCATCGGCGCGGCCCACCACGTGCAGGTAGCCCTCGGGGTCGATATAACCCAAGTCCCCGATGGAGATGAGGCCATCAACCTTGTTGAGCGGAATCTTCGGGTTGGTATAGCCAATGAGTGCGGTGGAGTTGGTCAGATAGATTTCGCCGACCTCGCCGCGCGGGACTTCTTTGCCATCCTCATCGAGGATGCGCAGCTTCGTGCCAGAGGCAATCTTGCCGCCGATAGTCGGGTCCTTAGCCACCTCTTCCATGGTGGCCGTCGATGCCAGCGCCAGCTCCGTGGAGCCATAGACGTTGCAGAGAATCGGGCCGAAGCGCTCGTGGGTTTCTTTGACGATCTCCGGGGTCAGCGCATGTCCTGCGGAAGCAATGAACTTCAGGCTGGAGGTGTCATAGGCCGAATCTGGGTCGGCCTGCACCATCTGGCGGAAGAAAACGGGGGAGGAGAGCAGGCCATCAAGTTGGTAGCGCTGGATGTCATCGAGCGCGGCCGCCGGGTCAAAGACGCGGCGGGTGACAATGGTGTTGCGCAGGCCCAGCGCGATGTTGAGGCAGGCCCAGCCCCACGTGTGGAAGATGGAGGCGGTCATTTGCACCTTTTGGTCCCCACGCCACGGCACCGCATCCACGATGGAGGCAACCACCACAGGCAGCGTGGGCTCTGGGCGCATAATGCCCTTGGGGATGCCGGTGGTGCCGGAGGACATGAGCACGATATGCCCGTGCTTGGGCCAGGTGGGAAGCTTCTGCTTCTCGACGTCCCGCGGGTTCACCACGATCTGGCGCAGGGTCGGGGTCTCGGCCAGCTCAGCTGGGATCTCCTCGCCGGACTCATGACCAATCACGACCTGCAAGCCAGCAACGGGGCTGGGGCTAGCGCTGTCTGCGGGGGCAAGGCGGTCAACGAATTCATCGTCGATAACGAGCACGTTGATGCGGTTTTCCTCAATGCATCCGGCGAGCTGCTCAGGGGAGGAGCCAACGTTGAGCAGGAAGATATGCGCTCCGGCATAACCTTTGGCGGCCAGCGGGGTGATAATGCCGCGGCCGTTGCGGGCCATGACGCCGAGACGGATCTCGTCGAGGCCCAGGGAGAGCAACCAGCGCGCGAAGGTCTGGGATTGTTCGCGCAGCTGGCGGTAGGTGAGGGCCCCGTCGTCGTCGATAAGCGCTAGGCGTTCTGGGCAGGTCAGGTATGCCTGCTCCACCTCGCGGGCGGTGGTGAAGCGGTAGCGGGCGAGAACCGGCGCGGTGGAGAGTACTGCCCGTGGGCCGCCAGCGGGGCTAATAAGGCCGGCGCGAAAGAGGGCGGGGACAAAACGCGCGAGAGCGGCGGCATGGAAGGTGAGATCAGAAAGCTTCATAGAGTTCTCATCGTAGGGAAGAGGTAGAAGGTTACGGGGGAGGCGGCTAACGCGCCTGTTTTTAAAACGGCAAATTGTTACAGTTGTTGCTATTGTTACACAAGATTAACTGCTAGCTTAGTTTAATATGGTTTCGGTTAAGAACATACCCTTTTCTTGAAAGGACATCAGTCACGTGAAGTTTACTCAGCGCATCACTGCCCTCTGCGCCTCCCTCCTCGTGGCAGTAGGCCTGTCCCAGGCTCCGCAGGCCGCCGCCGGCGAGCGAAACCTCGTCGCCTTTGGTGATTCCGTTTTGGCGGATCCGCAGCTGGATGTTTACCTCTCCTCGCGCTTTGGCTCCTCTAACCGCAACCCGAGTCTCGACTGTCCCTCCGGCAATAACTACGCCAAGCGCGTCGCGTCCAAGCTGGGCATGCCGGTGGCGGATTTCTCCTGCTCCGGTGCGGTCTCGATGTCTCAGGGTCCGCAGATGAACGCGCAGGTCGATGATGCCATCCGCCGCGGTGCGCTCAGCCCGGACACCCAGCGCGTGCTCTATGCGGGCGGCTTTAACGATACGTATAACAATGCCCAGCTTTCCGACGCCGACATGCGCGCCCGCTTTGTTGGCGCAAATGCGCCGATTATCAACAAGATTCGTGCGGCGGCCCCCAATGCCCGCATTCAGATCGTGGGTTATCCGACCATCGGCTCCGGTGACCGCTACTGCCTCCTCCACTTTGGTCCGAAGCCAGCCGATGCTACGGCCCTGCCGATGGTGCAGCGCTATGAAAACGTCACGCAGTGGATGCAGGTGGACCTAGCGCACGCGACCGGCACCGAGTTCGTGGATATGAAGCCGATGACCTGGGATCGCGGTATGTGTGCCGATGCCGATAAGCGGCTGTGGGCAGGTCTGGTGGACTTCTCTGCCGGCCCGGGCAACCTACCGCTGCATATCAATGCTCGTGGTCACGAGTTTGTGGCCAACCATCTCGCGAGCTTCTAGAAACGCGTTCTTATGACTTTAAGGCCCGGGCAACGTTGCCTGGGCCTTTCGCGTACCCTCGCGGACATGACTGTTAATGAAAACCTAAATGAAAATAACTCCCAGCAAGGCTCGGAGGTTGTCCGCGGCGTGATTGCGCGCGCGAAGGGCGAGCCCGTCGAGACCGTGAACATTGTTGTGCCCGCTCCGGGTGAGCACGACGTCGTGGTCAAGATTCAGGCCTGCGGCGTGTGCCACACCGACCTGGCTTACCGCGATGGAGATATCGAGGATGCCTTCCCGTTCTTGCTTGGGCATGAGGCGGCGGGCGTCGTGGAGCGTGTGGGCGATGCTGTCACTCACGTTGAGGTCGGGGACTTCGTGGTCCTGAACTGGCGCGCGGTGTGCGGCGAGTGCCGCGCTTGTAAGAAGGGTGAGCCGAAGTACTGCTTCAACACCCACAACGCCTCCGCGAAGATGACGCTTGCCGACGGGGATAAGGATGCCGGCACCGAGCTCACCCCGGCACTCGGCATCGGCTCCTTTGCCGAGAAGACCCTGGTTCATGAAGGCCAGTGCACCAAGGTCAATCCGGAGGCAGACCCGGCCGCCGCGGGCCTGTTGGGCTGTGGCGTGATGGCCGGCCTGGGCGCTGCGGTCAACACCGCGGATGTCCAGCGCGGCGAGTCCGTCGCGGTCTTCGGCTGCGGTGGTGTCGGCATGGCAGCCATCGCCGGCGCGGTGCTGGCGGGTGCCTCGAAGGTCATCGCCGTGGACCTGGATCCGGACAAGCTGGAGCTGGCCAAGCAGTTCGGTGCGACCCATACCATCGCGGCGAAGGACAAGTCCGAGGACGAGGTCATCGAGGCGGTCCGCGAGCTCACCGATGGTTTCGGTACCGACGTGGCTATCGATGCCGTGGGCATCCCAGCCACCACCCGCCAGGCCTTCTACTCCCGCGACCTGGCCGGCCGCATGGTCATGGTGGGCGTCCCGAACCTCACCAGCCGCTTCGACGTCCCAGCCATCGACTTCTTCGGCCGCGGCGGTTCCCTCAAGTCCTCCTGGTATGGCGACTGCCTGCCGGAGCGCGACTTCCCCATGTACGTTGACCTCTCCCTGCAGGGCCGCTTCCCGCTGCAGGACTTCGTGTCCGAGCGCATTGGCCTCGACGACGTGGAGGAGGCCTTCGCTACCATGAAGGCTGGCAAGGTACTTCGATCCGTAGTGGAGCTGTAAATGATTATCGAACAGTTTGTAACCTCAGGAAAGTTCCGCCTGGATGGCGGTGAGTGGGACGTGGACAATAACGTCTACATCCTGGCCGCAGGCGGCGCGTCAAGCGACGCCGAGTGCTACATCGTCGATCCTTCCCACGACGCCGAGCGCGTCATCGACGAGGTAGGAAAGCGCACCGTTAAGGGCGTTATCCTCACCCACGCGCACAACGACCACTGCGAGCTCGCGCCCCAGGTGGCTGAGCACTTCGGCGTGTCCGTGTACCTCCACCCGGATGACCGCCCGCTGTGGGAGGAAACGCACGAGGGTGCGACCTTCGTTCCGCTGGAGGATAACCAGCTATTCACCGTGGGCGATAGTGACTTCGTGGTCTTCCACACGCCTGGTCACTCGCCAGGGTGCGTGGTGCTCTACATCGCGGACGAAGCCACGCTTCTGTCGGGAGATACCCTTTTCAATGGCGGGCCCGGTGGCACCGGCCGCAAGTACTCCGACTTCGACGTCATCATCGAGTCCCTGCGCAACCGAGTGCTGAACCTTCCGCCGGAGACCCGCGTCCTGCCGGGGCACGGCGACGAGACCACCATTGGTGCTGAGGCTGCGCGTATCGACGAATACATCGCACGCGGCTACTAGGCCGGGGTGCGGGCAGCCTTGATGCCTGCCACCACCGTGGCGGCAAGTGAGAGCCCGAACCATACCCACGCGTCAGCGACGCCCGCGCTCACAGCGCGGGCTTTTTCTTGCACCGCGAACTGCGCATCCGTACTCAAGACCGCGGGCAAGGTCGCGGTGCCATAGCTGGCAATGAATAGCGCGCCGATGAGCACGAAGAACGCGCCCGACACAATGGACAAGGTGTTCGTGCGCACGGGGCCGAGGACCACCTCGCGCCCGCGCAGCCAGGACCACGAGCCCACATTGAGGCGCTCCCACAGCGCCGCCAGAACAAAGAGCGGTGCGGCCATGCCCGCGGCATACGCCACCATGATGATCCCGCCGTAGAGTGCGCTGCCTGATGCGGCTGCAGTGGTGAGCACAGCACCTAAGAGTGGGCCCGCGCAAAAGCCCGCGAAGCCATACACCGCGCCGAGCAGAAACACCTTGCCCCGTGCTTTACCGGACAGGGCATCCATACCGGGGATGCGGAAACCGCCGCCCAAGGCGGTAAAGATCCCCAGCGCGATGATGATCCAGCCCGCCACCGTGATGACCTGGCCGCGGTATTGTGCGAGGATTGCAGCCAGACCCATGCCGATGGGAACGAGCGTGGTGCACAGGCCTAAGAAAAAGACCAGGGTTTTCAGCAGCAGCTGGCGCTGCGACTCAAAGGCATAGGCAAAGAAGGCTGGCACCAACAGCGCTGAGCAGGGGCTGATCAGAGTCAGCACACCGGCGATGACGGCGCCAAAAACTCCGATACTCATACGCTCACCCCCACTGCATAGCCGCCTAAGAACGCGGTCAGAACCACGAGCGCGATGAAGATCCACACGATGAGTGGCGGCTTATCCATTGGCCGCCTTCCCTAGCTGTTCCCGGATGGTCTGCTCAAAGACTTCCGGTGGCTGCGCTCCACCAATGAACTGATCCCCCACCACGAAGGCCGGGGTGCCCGTAATACCAATCTGGGAGGCGTAGCTGGTGGCCTTCTCGATGACCTCGGTGTAGGTATCATCCGTGGCCTGCTGGCGGAACTTATCCAAGTCCGCAACGCCGGCCTTCTCGGCGAACTTCATGAAGTCCTCGATGCCGAATTCCGGGTGGCCGCTGATGTCCTTGCTAGCGGAGTAGAGCTCGTGCTTGAACTCCTGGAACTTGCCCTGTGCCGCGGCCGCGCGCCCGGCCTTAGCAGCCTCGACGGCGGCAGGGCCGTTGACGGGGAAGTCATTCCACTCGATGCGCACCAGGCCCTTCTCCACGTACTTCTTGAGGAGGTCTGGCTCAGTGACATTGGCATGGCGGGAGCAGAACGGGCACTCGAAATCGGAGAACTCCGAAATCACCACGGGTGCATCCACCGCTCCCACGGCGAAAGGATCATCCTCCTTCTTGCGGTGCACCACCGTGATATCGCCGCTCTTGGTGTCACCGCCGGGGCCGAATACCATCGGGTCCCCCTTCCCGTCGGAGAACTTCGTGCCGGGCGTGGCCTTGTCGGCATCCTTTGCCAAGTCTTCGGTGGGCGCCGCGCTCGTCGAAGTCTCCTGCGCCGCTTGAGTCCCGGCATCGCCGGAAGAATTGCGCTCTGCCAGAAGGAAGCCGATGATGACGGCCAGAATGACAACGAGCACCAACAGGCCCCACGCCACGGGGCTGATGGTGGATAGCGCTGATTTCTTGGGATCGCTGGTGGGGCGAGAGGATGAAGTAGGCATGCGATTACCTTAACGCGTCTAGGCCCGTTTGGGTGATGCTGGCTTCTGATACTGCGTGGGGACGCTTTGGCAAGTACGGATCGATCAAATTAGGTCCCAGATCCCGTGGGTTTTCGGTCCTTATTTGATCGAAATGCACCTCGGCCTCAACTCTCTTGGGCAGCGGCCAGGAGATAGCGGCCATAGCCGGACTTCAGGAGGGGCTCGGCCAGCTCGGTGAGTGCGGCGGCATCGATGAAGCCCTCCTCGAAGGCGGCAACCTCCGGCGAGCCGATGACGGTGCCGGTGCGCTTCTGCATTACCTCCACGTAGGCCGAGGCCTCGCTCATGGAGTCCACTGTGCCGGTGTCCAGCCAGACATCACCGCGCTGCATGCGTTTGACGCGCAGCTGCCCGCGGCGCAGGTATTCCTCGTTGACGGTGGTGATTTCTAACTCCCCGCGTGCGCTGGGCGTAATGGACTTGGCAATCTCCACCACGGAATTGTCATAGAAATACAAGCCCACCACGGCGTGGTTGGATTTGGGCGCGGCGGGCTTTTCCTCGATGGACAGGGCTTGGCCAGACTCATCAAACTCGACAACACCATAGCGCTGCGGATCGGAGACCTCGTAGGCAAAGATGATGCCGCCGCCCGGGTGGCTGCACTCATTCAGCGCCGTGGAGAAGCCGTGGCCGTCAAAGATGTTGTCACCCAAAACGAGGGCCACGTCATCCTCGGCGATGAAGTCCTCCGCAATGAGGAAGGCCTGGGCCAAACCTTCGGGCCGGGGTTGGACCGCGTAGTGCAGCATGAGGCCTAGTTGGGAGCCGTCGCCAAGCAGGCGTTGGAAGGCGGCCTGGTCTTCTGGGGTGGTGATGATGAGGATCTCGCGTATGCCGGCCTGGATCAGGGTGGTCAGAGGGTAGTAGACCATCGGCTTGTCATAGATGGGCATGAGCTGCTTCGAGATGCCCTTGGTGATGGGGTAGAGGCGGGTCCCTGAACCGCCAGCGAGGATGATGCCCTTCATGGGCTTCAAGCTTAACGGAGGGGTCCCGCGCCGGGGTGTGGCGGCGCGGGCTGGCGAACATAACACTTAACTTCCCACTCAACATAACACCTGGGAAGCTAAGTGTTATGTTAAGTGTTATGCCGGGTAAAGGCCCAGGTAAAGCGCTAAAGCGGCCCGCCAATTCATCGGCTTAAAGCCGGTGGCTTCAATCTTGGACAGGTCGAAGGTGGACTCCTTCGGGCGGGGAGCTTCAGGCCCGGCGATCTCGCGGTACTGCTCGGTGCTGACCGGCGTGACACTGGCGGGATCTTGGCCCACGCCGGTGAAGACGGCCATGGCGATTTCATCGCGTCCCACCGCATCACCGGAGTTGGAGATGTTGTACACGCCGTACTCGGCTTCGGTCTTGAGCAAGTGGATGATGCCCTTGGCCAGGTCCTCGGCGAAAGTGGGGCGCCCGCGCTGATCATGGATGACGGAGGGCTTGAACCCCTTAGCCGCCAGCGAGCGCATCGTGGCCATGAAGTTGGCTCCATCGCCGAAGACCCACGAGGTACGGATGACATAGTGGCGCGGGGCGGTCTGGGCGGCGGTATCGCCCGCGGCTTTCGATGCCCCATAGGCCGACAGCGGGGAAGGCATTTCATCCTCGGAGTGGACCTCGTTAGAGCCATCGAAGATGTAATCACTGGAGACGTGCACCAAGGTCAGGTTATTCTCCGCCGCAATGCGCGCGAGCTTCGCCGGGGCGGAAGCGTTGACAGCCCAGGCCGCGGCGCGATCGTCCTCCGCACCGTTGACATCGTTATAAGCCGCGCAGTTGATGATGGCGGAATACTGCTTCCACGGGCGGGCAGGCGGGTTGGTGATATCGAAATCCTCGTGCCCACAGAACTCCACCGCGCCCAGACCAGCGGTGGGCAGGAATTTCTTTAAAGCGCGGCCCAGCTGCCCGTTGGCGCCGGTGACCAGGATGCGGCGCGGGGGCATGGGGGAGACGTCGGCAAGCGCGGGGTGTGCCTTGTCTTTGTCGGAGATCTCCGTCGGCTCCAGCGGCCAGTCCACCATGTTGAGGTTGACGCAGGTGTAGTCCGCATCCGGGGACCAGTGGTCATTGACCAGGTAGGAGTAGGCGCAGGCCTCCAGCGCCTGGAAACCGTTGGCCACGCCGCGCGGCACGAAGACCGCCACGTCTTCGCGCAGCTCGTGGGTCACCAGCTGCCCGAAGGTGGCAGAGCCCTCGCGCAGATCGCACCACGCACCGAAGGCCCGGCCGGAAGCCACGGAGACGAGCTTGTCCCAGGGCTCCGCGTGCAGCCCGCGCGTAACCCCCTTCTCCGCATTGAAGGAGACATTATTCTGCACCGGTTGGAAGTCCGGCAAACCTGCCGCCACCATCTTCTCACGCTGCCAGTTCTCCTTGAACCAGCCGCGGTTATCCCCGTGGACGTCGAGCTCCACAATGAGCAGGCCCTCAATGGCCGTTGACTGCACCTTCATGGAAATTTACTGTCCTTGCTTCGCGTAGTTGGCTTCGACTTCTTCCTTGCCTGGGCGCCACCAGTCCTCGTGGGCGCGGTACCACTCAATGGTGGCAGCCAAGCCCTCGCGCAGATCCGTGTAGCGCGGGCTCCAGCCCAGCTCGCGGCGCAGTTTGCTGGCATCCATGGCGTAGCGCTGATCATGGCCCGGGCGGTCCGCCACGTGGATGTAGTTCGCGCGGCCGTCGTCAGTAGCACCCAACAGCTCACAGATCATCTCGATGACCTGGCGGTTATTCGTATCCTCCTGGTCGGCACCGATGTTATAGGTCTCACCGATGCGCCCGCGGTCCAGGATGGCAAGCACCGCCTCGTTGTGATCATCCACGTGAATCCAATCCCGCACCTGCTCGCCCGTGCCATAAAGCTTGGCGGGCTGGCCCAGAAGCAGGTTGGTGATTTGCCGCGGAATGAACTTCTCAATGTGCTGGTAAGGTCCGTAATTATTGGAGCAATTCGAAATGGTTGCCCGCAGCCCAAAACTGCGCACCCACGCGCGCACCAGGTGATCCGAACCGGCCTTCGTGGCCGAATAGGGCGAAGAGGGGTTATAGGGAGTCTCCTCCGTGAAGTAGGTATCGGCGCCAATCTCCAAGTCACCAAAAACCTCATCGGTGGAAACGTGATGGAAGCGCACATCGTGGCGGCGGCAGGCCTCCAACAGCACGAAGGTTCCCATGACGTTGGTGTGGAGGAAGGGCGAAGGATCCCGCAGCGAATTATCATTGTGGGATTCCGCGGCGAAGTGCACCACGGCATCCGTCTGGGCCACGAGCTTGTCGACGACCCTCTCATCCGCCACGTCCCCCACCACCAGGGTGGCGTCCACGCCGTCAAGGTTGGCGCGGTTGCCCGCGTAGGTGAGCTTGTCCAAGACGGTGATGTCTACGTCGGGCCGTTGCTGGGCTACGAGCCTCACGAAGTTTGCACCAATAAAGCCGGCACCGCCGGTAACAAGCATCCTGCGCATGGTGAACAAGTCTAGACCGGGAACTTGGGCAGCGCGGTGTGGTTGAGCCACTCGTCCAACAAAGCATCGACCGCAGCAGGATCTGCCGCTTCCTTCTTCACACGGCTGATGAGATCCTCCGGGGTGACCACGGAGTGCTGGGATGCGGTGAGGTAATCCCGGACCGTGCGGAAGAAGACCTCATCGCCCACGAGGCGGCGAAGTGCGTGAACAGTCAGCGCGCCGCGCTTGTAGACGCGGTCATCGAACATGTCGCGCGTGCCCGGATCACCGAGCACGATGTCCTGCTTCTTGCGTGCGAGCACTTGATAGTGCGAACGCGCCGATTCATGCACCGGACGGCCATGCGCGTGCTCGAACCACAGCCACTCGCAGTAGCAGGCAAAACCTTCGTTGAGCCAGATATCCTTCCACTCACTAAGGCCCACGGAGTTGCCGAACCACTGGTGGGACAGCTCGTGGGCGATGAGTCGCTCAAAGAGGTGGTCGCCCTTGACGTGGTTGGATCCGAAAATGGACAGGCCTTGGGCCTCCAGCGGGATCTCCAGCTCATCATCGGTGATGACCACTTGGTAGTCGGGGAAAGGGTAGTGGCCGAAGAGCGAGGAATAGAAGTCCAGCATTTCCTGCTGTTGGGCGAACTCTTCGAGGACTACCTGCTTCAGGCGAGCCGGCGCCCAAGCGCGGACGTCTCGGCCCAGGTCAATCTCTGAGTATTCGCCGATCTGCACCGTGGCGAGGTACGTGGCCATAGGGTGCTTGACGCGGTAGTGCCAGCGCGTCATGGAACCGCCTGCGCTGCGGCGGGAGACCAGCTTGCCGTTGGAAATCACCACGAAAGGATCGTCAGCGGTGATGCGAATATCGTAGGTGGCCTTTTCCGACGGGGTGTCATCGCAGGGGAACCAGCTGGGTGCACCGTTGGGTTGGCTGGCCACCAGGGAGCCGGAATCTGTTTCCTCCCAGCCGATTTCACCCCACGGAGTGCGCAGTGGCCGCGGCGAGCCGCCATAGCGAATGTGCAGCTCAAACTCTTGGTTCTCCACGATGGTGTCGGCAAAGGTCAGCCGCAGTTTGCCGGCGGACAGGCGAAACTTGGCCACGCGGGGTGCGTGTTTCGCCGTGATGCGGCGAGCCACCATGGCGCCGCCGAGGTCAAGCGTGAGTTTGTCAAAGTCCTCCAGCGCGCGAATGTGGAGGATGGCTTCGCCCTGCAGCATGTTGGGTTCCACGCGGTAGGTCAGGTCCAAGTCATAGTGGGTGACCTCGAAGCCGAGGTTGAAATCCACCCTCGTGTAGCTATCCCGAGTAAGTGCAGCGCGGTCGCGAGCGGCGGAGATATGCGAAAGGGCGGTAGAAAGCAGCTTCATAATGCCGCTATCCTACCGCCCTGTCTGGGTTATCCGAAGCCAGGGGAGCGAGCACGCCGCGCCAGACCGTGGGGCGACACGCTCCGCTCACTTTTTAGGAGTTGAAAGCTTCCTCAAAGGTGGGCCAGGACTTCACCAGGTCCTCGCGCCAGCCCGGCCAGGAGTGCGTGCCCACGTTGCGGAAGTTGTAGGTGGCTGGAATGTTCTGCTTATCCAGCTTGGCCTTGAGCATATGGGTGCAGTGGTTGACCGCGGCCTCGATGATGCCGCCCTCAACCTGCAGCTGTGCCGAACCCGCGTAGGCGGCCAGCGGGCTGTAGCCCTTGTTCATGTAGTAGGACGGGGTATCCTGCTCACCCGCGAAGCCCGATGCGGAGGAAATGTACAGCTTGGTGCCGCGCAGTTTCTCGGAGTTCATCAGGGCATCGTTGTAGCGGTTGTAGTCACCGCCCATCGGGCCCCACATCTGTTCCGGTTCTCCGCCGCCGCGGTTCACGGTGAGGCGCAGGAACTGGTACTCCGTGGGGTAGGCGGTTGCGGCGCAGCCGGCGAAGGAGCCAACCGCGTCATAGAAGCCCTGGTTGTGCTGCGCCAGCAGCAGGGAAGACGTTGCGGACATGGACATGCCGGCAATGGCGCGCTTGTTGCTTGCGTTCAGGCGAGACTCCAGCGGGCCAGGCAGCTCCTTGGTCAGGAAGGTCTCCCACTTCTGTGGGCCCTTGAGGTACTTGCCGTTGGGCTCCTCCAGCCAGTCGGTGTAGTAGGAGAAAGCACCTGCCTGCGGAACGACAACGTTGACGTCCTTGTCCGCGTAGAAGTCCACGGCATCGGACATGTACAGCCAATCGGAGTCCTGCTCCGCGGAACCGGCGCCGTTGAGCAGGTACAAGGTCGGGCGGTCCGGGTTCTTAGCAGGGATAACAGCCAGCGGAATCGCGCGGCCGTTCATGGCCGGTGACGTAGCCTCCAGCTTGAGAACGCGGGCGTCATCTTTGAAGTGCTCGTACCACTTCTGGCTCTGCACCTCCGGGGTGACGTTCAAGTCCGAGATGGTGGACAGCGGCGTGTCACCCGCAACCTGCTGCGGGGTGATGGTGGCCGCACCCGCAACGGGGCTGATAAGCGCGGCAGCGCAGAGCGCGCCGGCGGCGAGGAGAGAGCTAAGACGCTTCATTACGTTCCTTATTTAACAATCAATATGGCGAGTTGAGCTTACTGTTCGATGGCCTCAGGGGCTACTGGCCGGGAGTCGGCCGGGGTCTTGGGATCGTTCTCGGCCTCTTCCATATTCTGCTTATCGGCATCCTCAGCTTTGGCGTTAGCGTCCGTGTTCACCGCGCTTTCCGACGCCCGCGTGGAGACCGGCTCCACCGGCAGACCAAAGGCACGAGCGAAGGTGGGCCAGGAGGAGTTGATGTCATCGAACCAGCCCGGCCAGGAGTGGGTACCGGTATTGCGCAGGTTGAAATCCGCTTTGACACCTTCGCGCTGCAGTTTTGCCTGCAGGTCGTGGGTGCACGCATTCATCGCTGCCTCGATGACGCCGCCTTCCACCACCAGGGTGGAGGAGGACTTCAAGGCTCCGGCCAGGCCTTGCTTTTCAATCCTGGACGAACCCAAATCGTTCATTCCGGCAAACCCCGAGTTAGCGGAGACGTAGACCTGGGAATTACCCATGTTGTTCTTTGTGGCGTTGATGAGTCCATCGTTGTAGCGGTTGTAGTCACCGCCCATCGGTCCCCACATCTGCTCGGTGCTTCCACCGCCACGATTCACGGTCAGCTGCGTGTAGAAGTTCGGCAGTGGAGTCGAGGTGGCCGCACAGCCAGAGAAGGACCCGATAGCGTCATAGAAGTTGGGGTTGTGCTGGGCCAAGACGAGCGATGAGGTAGCAGACATGGACATGCCTGCGATGCCGCGCTTGCCGTTGGCGTTGATGTGCTTCTCCAGCGGTCCCGGTAGCTCCTTGGTGAGGAAGGTCTCCCACTTCTGCGGGCCCTTGAGGTAGCTGCGGTCCGGGCTGGTAACCCAGTCGGTGTAGTAGGAGAATGCGCCTGCCTGCGGGATGACGACGTTGACGTTTCGGTCACCGTAGTAGTCATCGAGTTCTTGGGTGCCCTCCTTGTTGGGATCCAAGTCTTCGCGCGTGGTGGCTATCAGCCAGTCCATGCCCTGTTCGGCACCGCCAGCACCGTTGAGCAGATAAAGCGTGGGGCGGGAAGAATCAAAGGTGCCGTCTGGGGTAATTACTGCAAGAGGGACGGTGCGGTCCATCGCTGGTGCGGTGGCATTGAGGGCCTTGACGCTCTGACGGTAGTCCGGGTATTTCAGGACGTAGCCCATCCACTGCTTGCTGTCCGGGATCTCATTGACGTCAACGTCCTTAAAAGTGACGTTCTTACCAATGGCGTCTTCATATTCTTGGCGGGAGGGCGACGGGTTTCCGGCGGAGTCCTTGGGCAGGTACTTTTCAATCTCCCCGTAGATGTCGAGCTCGGAAATGGTGGACGGTGTGGCATCACCGCGGATTTGTTCCGGGGTGACCTCGGATGCGCCCGCGGTAGGGGATGCTACGGCGCCAAGTGCTAGGGCAGTGGCTGCCGCAAGCGTCGTGAGAGAGCGCGCAATCTTCATAGAATCTCGCTTTCTAAGTGATGAGCGGAAATGTAGGGGCAAGTGTAAAAGATGCTCCGGACACGCCACCCATGAGATGGGCAATAGTGCTGGTAGATGGGAATTTCAGCACCCCAAGATAAGGGTAACGTGTTTAAACATACCAAGATATTAAAGTTAATGGTGGTATTGAAGTGGAAACCGTGTCATAATCTTTCCGTGCGTTAACGTGGGCTATGTAACGCAATGCCCGGCCTATTCGTTAGTCGAACCAGATGCGGAGACCGTTACTGCGGCGGCCGTCCTGCAAGGCAGAAGGTGGCAGTGCCGCATAGTGACATCGCACGAGGCCGTGAAGGCTGCTAGAAGACCAACAGAAAGAAGAAGAATGAACCTCTTTGACACCATCCTCGTTTCCATCAACCAGGTGCTGGGCCAGTTCGCTCACTCCGGCTCCTCTACTTCCTCCAAGATCGCCCTGGATTGGGGTCTTTACTAAACAGCTGCGGGGCGTGCGGCCCCACGTTTCTCTCCCCCTAATCGCCCCCTCGGGTGGTTGGGGGTTATTTTGTGCGTTGTGTGCCCTCTACGCATCAGTGCACTGTGGCTTGCGTATCAGGAATGTTATGGACTGATACGAGAGCACAGCATGGGGGTGGTGGGACAGCGGGCACAAAGTTACGTATCCTATAGGGCGTGACTAATGAACATTTTGACGTTGTAGTACTCGGCGCGGGCCCCGGCGGCTACGTGTCCGCCATCCGCGCTGCCCAGCTGGGCAAGAAGGTTGCCGTTATTGAGAAGCAGTACTGGGGCGGTGTTTGCCTCAACGTGGGCTGCATCCCGTCCAAGGCTCTTCTTAAGAACGCTGAAGTTGCACACACCTTCAACCATGAGGCGAAGGCCTTTGGTATTTCCGGCAATGTTTCCTTTGACTTCGGTGTTGCGCACAAGCGCTCCCGCAAGGTCTCGGAGGGCATCGTCAAGGGCGTGCACTACCTGATGAAGAAGAACAAGATTACGGAGATCAATGGCCTCGGCTCCTTCAAGGACGCCAAGACCATCGAGATTACCGAGGGCGATGACAAGGGTAAGACCGTTACCTTTGACAACTGCATTATCGCCACCGGCTCCGTCGTCCGTTCCCTTCCGGGCGTGGAAATCGGCGGCAATATCGTGTCCTTCGAGGAGCAGATCCTCAGCGATGAGGCCCCGGATTCCATGGTGATCGTCGGCGCAGGCGCCATCGGTATGGAGTTTGCTTACGTTCTGGCCAACTATGGCGTAGACGTGACCATCGTGGAGTTCATGGACCGCGTCCTTCCGAACGAGGACAAGGATGTATCCAAGGCCATCGCCAAGGAATACAAGAAGCTTGGTGTGAAGCTCCTGACTGGTTACAAGACCACCGCCATCACGGATAACGGTGACAATGTCACCGTTGAGGTCGAGTCCAAGGACGGCTCCAAGACCGATACGCTGACCGTGGATCGCTGCATGGTCTCCATCGGCTTCGCCCCGCGCACCGAGGGCTACGGTCTGGAGAACACCGGTGTCGAGCTCACCGAGCGCGGCGCCATCGCTATTGATGACTGCATGCGCACCAACGTTGAGGGCATCTACGCTATCGGTGACGTCACCGCGAAGCTGCAGCTCGCTCACGTGGCCGAGGCGCAGGGTGTCGTGGCTGCTGAGGTCATCGCCGGCGCTGAGACCCAGCTGCTGGGTGACTACATGAACATGCCGCGCGCTACCTTCTGCAACCCGCAGGTGGCCTCCTTCGGCTACACCGAGGAGCAGGCTCGTGAGAAGTTCGCTGACCGCGACATCAAGGTTGCTACCTTCCCGTTCTCCGCTAACGGTAAGGCAGCTGGTCTGAATGAGACCGCGGGCTTCGTCAAGCTCATCGCCGACGGCGAGTTCGGTGAGCTCATTGGCGGCCACATGGTGGGCTCGAACGTGTCCGAGCTGCTCCCGGAGCTGACCCTGGCGCAGCGCTTCGATCTCACCGCAGAGGAGATCGGACGCAACGTTCACACTCACCCGACGCTGTCTGAGGCAATGAAGGAAGCGGCCGAGGGCATCGGCGGCCACATGATTAACCTCTAAGAACTAAAACAAGAACACTCCCCCTCATCCCATCGACGTGAATCGGTGGCGGTGAGGGGGAGTGCTGGTTTTAGCGCCGAAGCGCGACTGGCCTTAGCCGAAGAGGTTGGAAGACAGCTCGAACGGTGCGTTGACGATCGTCAGCACGAGCTTCTGGATCTGGCCAAGGAAGTTCTCGCCAAAGCTGGACATAATAATAATCCTTTCGGTTGGTGATTATCGGTCGCTGACCATGATAGAACAACCGAGTCGGGAAAATCCATCAGATTTGGCAATGAAAACCATGGGGTGGGGATTGTAGGACATTGTGTAGCGCCGAAGGGTCGGGGCATAGTTCCAGCTCATCGCACTAAGTAGGCCCCTTTCTTGCCTCAGCATTTTTCTTCGGAGGTCTTCGCTCGATGGAGAGTGCTCCCCAGCTTTTAAGATTCATCTGCGTTAACGGCGTAAAGATGGATGATTTAAAACCTGCGCGATTACGCCGTTAACTAGCTTTCGTTAATAGGGTGCCACCGCAGAGCGGTGGGCGTCGACGACAAGCTGTTCGTTAATGGCGGGAAATGCCCGCTGGGAGCAATTCTGGCGCGGGCAGGTGCGGCAGCCGGCGCCAATGGGAGTGGCGGCGGAAAGGGCATTGAGGTCTAGCCCCTGGGCGTACACAGTGCGATTAGCATGGCGTGCCTCGCAGCCCAGACCGATGGAAAAGAGCTTGTTCGTATCCCCAAAACGGCCTTGTGGGTAGCTCACCGTTCGTGAGATCCATAGGTAATTGCGCCCATCTGGCATCTGCGCCAACTGGCGGGAAATGGTGTTGGGGCGTGAGAAGGACTCGTACACATTCCATAGGGGGCAGGTGCCGCCGGAGTTGGAGAAGTGCACGCCGGTGGCGGATTGGCGTTTGGACATGTTGCCGGCGCGGTCAACGCGCACGAAGGTAAAGGGGATGCCGCGCTTGTTGGGGCGCTGCAGCGTGGAGAGGCGGGAGGCAATCGTCTCGTAGCCCACTCCGAAGACATTGCAGAGGTATTCCACGTCGTACCCCGACTGTTCGGCTTCGCTATGGATGAGGCCATACGGGAGGAGCGTGGCCGCAGCGTAATAATTGGCGATACCCCGCTTGGCCAAGTTGATGGAGGCCTCTGAAGTAAACGGTTCCTCCTCCACGAGCTCGTCGAAAAGCGCGCCCGCTTCGAGGAATCCAAGCTCAGCCGCCATGCGGAAGGCGCGCTGGCCGACGCTCAGCCGGCTGGCAAGGCGAAGGGTCCCGCTGTCCTTGTCGAAGCGGTGCAGCGTGCCATCCATGCGATCGGTGGTGAGGATCTCCACGCCGTGCTGGGTGGTGAGCCTGTCGTCCAGAGCCTGTTCGATGTGGCGGATGTGGAAGGGGACGACGTCGAGCTCTGCGGAGATCGCCTCTGCATGCTGATCTAACTCATCGAGATAATTCTGGCGGGCGTAGAAGAAATCCCGAACCTCATCGTGTGGCATGGACAGCGCCTGGTTGCCGTCGGAGCGGCGGGTATCGGTGGCGAGGGAAAGCTTGTCGCGGATATTGCGGTAGCGGCGGTGAATGTCGACGAGCGTGCGCGCAACGGTGGGGTGGTTGTAAACCAGTTCGGACAATTCCTGTAATTCCACGGGGGAGGGGCAGATTTCTTGGTCCTGGACGACATCTTGAATCTCGGCGAGTAGCCGCGAGTCATCGTCACGGGAAAAGAAAGTGGCATCCACACCAAATGCTTCAGTAATCCTAAGCAAGACCGGAACGGTGAGGGGGCGTACGTCATGTTCAATCTGATTAACGTAACTAGCGGAAAGCCCCAGCGTAGCGGCGAGGGAGGCTTGGCTGAGATCACGTTCGCGGCGCAGCTGGCGCAGGCGCGAACCTACGTATGTCTTGCTCATGTGAGCTAGGTTACCTAGTGCCTTTCGGTCATAACAATAGTTTTGCAAGGAATGTGTGAAGCATTTTAACTTCGCTGCGAAGTGGGGGTGTTAGCGGGGCGTGAAGGGGCGGTGAGGGGTGTGTACCAAGCGAAAGTTTGACACCTAAAGGGGTAGGGTCGTCACTCGAGTCACACCCTGTGACAAAAGTCTCAACCGCGAAATGTTTTCGCAAGGTTAATATTGCGTAAAGCGAAGTGATCAAGGTAGACCGGCATAAGTCGGGGGACACTTAAGGCAACCCTTGCCTTAACTCATTTCTGTCAGGGGCCTGTAGGTGGGGGAGGGGGCGTTAAAAGCAAAGGGATAAGTAGTGGTCAGCGCGCAGTCCTGCGTAAGGTAAGGGCGACAATGGAGGTGTCATGTCTGTAAAAAATCCTGACCGTGAAGCCCTTGCTCACGGCCGCATTACTAATGAAACGATTCGTCCTAAGCCAGGAATTCCGTCCTGGGCTTTGAAACTGACGATGGCAATTACCGGTCTGTTCTTCGCGCTGTTCGTTGTAGGACACATGGCCGGCAACTTGAAGCTCTACCTGCCGGCCCACAATGGCGAGGAAGCCATCGATGCCTACGGCGCATTCCTGCGCAGCATGGGTGATCCGCTGATTCCGAGCGGGCACCTTCTGTGGATCATCCGCATCGTCTTGCTGGCGTGCGTGATCGCCCACATTTACGGCGCCTTTGCGCTGACCGCTCGCTCCAAGGCATCCCGCGGTAAGTTCAAGCGCACCAACCTGATGGGCGGCATGGATTCCTTCGCAACGAAGACCATGCTGGTGACCGGCGTCGTGCTGCTCCTGTTCATCGTCTTCCACATCTTGGACCTGACGATGGGTGTTCAGCCGATTGCTCCGGAGGCTTTCGCTCATGGTGAAGTGAAGGCCAACATGATCGCTACCTTCTCCCGCTGGCCGGTGACCATCATTTACATCGTCGCCATGCTCTGCCTCTTCCTGCACCTGACCCACGGCATCCGCCTTGCGGCTTCCGACCTGGGTATTACCGGTGCTAAGTGGCGCGAGGTCTTTGTCATCCTGGCGTACATCGTCCCGGCCGTCGTGTGCCTGGCAAACATCGTTATGCCGTTGTCCGTCGCCCTGGGCTGGGTCAGCTAAAGGAGTTTTGAACCCATGACTAACGCGAATACTGAACTCAAGCGCGAGCACCCGAACTTCTCGCACCCGCAGTCCATCGTCCCGGGCGTTAAGCCGGGCCGCATCCTGGAGTCCCACGAGCCGCACGGCGTCCCGATGAAGGACATGTGGAGCTACCAGAAGGACCATATGGAGCTGGTCTCCCCGCTGAACCGCCGCAAGTTCGAAATCATTGTCGTCGGTACCGGCCTGGCTGCTGGTTCCGCTGCGGCTGCCCTCGGCGAGTTGGGATACAAGGTGAAGGTCTTCACCTACCACGATTCCCCGCGTCGCGCGCACTCCATTGCTGCGCAGGGTGGTGTGAACTCTTCCCGCCACAAGAAGGTGGATAACGACTCCGCCTACCGCCACACCAAGGACACCGTCAAGGGCGGCGACTACCGCTGCCGCGAGTCCGACTGCTGGCGCCTGGCTTATGAGTCCATCCGCGTCATCGACCACATGAACGCCATCGGCGCTCCGTTCGCTCGCGAGTACGGCGGCACCCTGGCTACCCGTTCCTTCGGTGGCGTGCAGGTCTCCCGTACCTACTACACCCGTGGTCAAACAGGCCAGCAGCTGCAGCTGTCCACCACGTCTGCGCTGTACCGCCAGATTGGCCTGGGCAACGTGGAGCTCTTCGCTCACCACGATATGCAGGACGTCATCACCTACAACGACAACGGCACCAAGCGTGCCGGCGGCATCGTGACCCGTAACCTCATCACCGGCGAGCTCAAGGCCTTCACCGGCCACGCAGTCATCCTCGGTACCGGTGGTTACGGCAACGTCTACCACATGTCCACGCTGGCTAAGAACTCCAACGCTGGCGCCATGATGCGTGCGTACGAGGCTGGTGCTTACCTGGCTTCCCCGGCATTCATCCAGTTCCACCCGACTGGCCTGCCGGTCAACTCCGAGTGGCAGTCCAAGACCATCCTCATGTCCGAGTCCCTGCGTAACGACGGCCGCATCTGGTCTCCGATCAAGGAGGGCGATGACCGTCCTGCCAACGAGATTCCGGAAGAGGAGCGCGACTACTTCCTGGAGCGCCGCTACCCGGCCTTCGGTAACCTCGTCCCGCGTGACGTGGCTTCCCGTGCCATTTCCCAGCAGATCAACAAGGGTCTAGGCGTTGGTCCGCTGCACAACTCTGTGTACCTGGACTTCCGCGACGCCATCGAGCGTCTGGGCAAGGACAAGATCCGCGAGCGTTACTCCAACCTCATCGAAATGTACGAAGAGGCTATCGGTGAGTCCGCTTATGAGACCCCGATGCGTATCGCTCCGACCTGCCACTTCACCATGGGTGGCCTGTGGACGGACTTCAACGAGATGACCACCATCGACGGCCTCTTCGCCGCCGGTGAGTGCTCCTGGACCTACCACGGTGCGAACCGCCTGGGTGCTAACTCCCTGCTGTCCGCTTCCGTTGATGGCTGGTTCACCCTGCCGTTCACTATCCCGAACTACCTGGCGCACCACCTGGGTGAGGCCAAGCTGGCTGAGGATTCCGCCGAGGCTAACGACGCCGTTGCTCGCGCACAGGCTCGCATTGACCGCCTCATGTCCATCCAGGGCGAGGATCCGCACGGCCCGGCGTACTACCACCGCCAGCTGGGTGACATCCTCTACTGGGGCTGTGGTGTGTCCCGTAACGTCGAGGACCTCAAGGTTGCCATCGAGAAGGTCCGCGCACTGCGCAAGGACTTCTGGGCTAACGTCCGCATCACTGGTGACGCCAACGACATGAACCAGGTTCTCGAGTACGGTCTGCGCGTTGCTGACTACATCGACCTGGGTGAGCTCATGTGTATCGACGCCCTTGACCGTGACGAGTCCTGTGGTGCTCACTTCCGCGAGGACCACCTCTCCGAGGACGGCGAGGCCGAGCGCGATGACGAAAACTGGTGCTTCGTTTCCGCATGGGAGCCGGGCGCTGCTGAGGGCGAGTTCATCCGCCACGCTGAGCCGCTGTACTTTGATTCGATCCCGCTGATGACAAGGAACTACAAGTAATGAAACTGACACTTGAGATCTGGCGTCAAGCCGGACCGACGCAAGAAGGCAAGTTCGAAACCGTGCAGGTTGACGACGCCGCCGAGCAGATGTCCATTCTGGAGCTGCTCGACCACGTCAACGACGGCCTCATTGAGGCCGGCACCGAGCCGTTCGCATTCGCTTCCGACTGCCGTGAAGGTATCTGCGGTACCTGTGGCCTCCTGGTTAATGGCCGCCCGCATGGCCCGGGCCAGAACACCCCGGCCTGCCAGCAGCGCCTCTTCCAGTTCAAGGACGGCGACACCATCAAGCTGGAGCCTTTCCGCTCCGCTGCCTACCCGGTCATCAAGGACATGATCGTGGACCGCGCCAAGCTGGACCACGTCATGGAGCAGGGCGGCTACGTGTCCATGGATGCGGGTACCGCTCCGGATGCTGACACCCTGCACGTCAACCATGAGACCTCCGAGTACGCCCTGGATCACGCCGCCTGCATCGGCTGCGGTGCCTGCGTGGCATCCTGCCCGAACGGTGCTGCTCACCTGTTCACCGGCGCCAAGCTGGTTCACCTCTCCCTCATGCCGCTGGGCAAGGAAGAGCGTGGCCGCCGCGCACGCAACATGGTGGACGATCTGGAGCAGAACTTCGGCCACTGCTCGCTCTACGGCGAGTGCGCCGACGTCTGCCCGGCTGGTGTGCCGCTGACCGCGGTTTCCGCGGTTACCCGCGAACGTGCACGTGCTGCTTTCCGCGGCAAGGACGACTAAGCTATAGTCATTCACAGGATTAACAGGAACGAGAGAAAGTTTCAGCCATGAGCGACCTCAACCCGGCAGTTGCTGATCACCACAGCGAGACCTACCCGGAGTTCTCCGGTAAGATTCAGGACTCCTACATCGAGGGATATGACCCCGTTTCTTACAGTGCACCGCACTCTTCTTTGCTGCGCACCTCCACCTGGGTGGGCATGGGCTTGGTTCTCTCGATCCTGCCGGCGCTGGGCATCCTGATCTGGGGCTTCGGCACCAAGCTGTACCCGCAGGGCACCGCCGGTGCTGACTACCAGATCAACCTGATTGTGGGCGCCATCGCCAGCGTCGTCGTAGCCATCCTGGCTATCGTCTCCGTCAAGTATGGCCGCCGCTACTACCGCCAGTACCGCAAGGAAACCGGCCGCATCAACTAGGCACCTCCTAGGCCGTTGAACGCCTAAGTTTCTGTACTGACACCACCACAACCCCCACCTCCAAACACACATGGGAGAC